>DATDNT010000085.1:0-15128 GCA_036518135.1 Gaiellaceae bacterium
AGCGGGCCGACGGGCGAACGAGGCGGGCGAGCCGCTTCTGCTCGAGGATGTGCGCCGACCAGCCGGCCGTGCGCGCGCAGCCGAACATCGCCGGCGTCAGGTCGGGCGGGATCTCGGCGTAGTCGAGGACCACCGCGGCCCAGTACTCGACATTCGTCTCGAGCTGGCGGTTCGGCGAGCGCTCGCGCAGCACCTTCAGCGCCGCCTCCTCCAGCGCCGCGGCCACCTCGACGCGCGACGAGCCGAGCTCCATCGCCGTCCGCTTGAGGACGGTCGCGCGCGGGTCGTACGCGCGGTAGACGCGGTGGCCGAAGCCCATGATCCGCTCGCCGCGGTCGAGCATGTCCTTGAGGTTCTGCTCGAGGTCGTCGGCGTTCTCTGCGCCCTCGATCATCGGCAGCACGCGCGCCGGCGCGCCGCCGTGGAGCGGCCCCGAGAGCGTCCCGACCGCCGACGACATGCACGCCGCGCAGTCGGCCCCGGTCGATGCCGCAATCCGCGCCGTGAACGTCGACGCGTTGAGCCCGTGCTCGGCGGCGGAGATCCAATAGGTGTCGAGCGCGATCGCGTGCTTCGGGTCGGCCTCGCCGCGCCAGCGGATCAGGAACTGCTCCGCCGCCGTCTTCCCGTTCTCGATCTCGGAGTCGGAAACCGGCGTCTGGTCGCCGCGCGCGGCCTGCGCCACGATCGTCAACGTCGCCGCCGACAGCAGCGCCAGGTCGTCGCGCGCCTGCTTGTCGTCGATGTCGATGATCTTCTTCATGCCGAACTTGGGGCCGAGCGTCGCGAGCCCCGCCTGCAGGTCGGCGGGCACGGAGCCGCTCGGCTCCTGCAGCTCGATCTTCGGCGCTGGCGGCAGCGGCGAGTTGATGTCCTCGTCGACGAGGAGGCCCCACACGTTCTCGAAGTGGTAGCGGCCGACGAGCTCCTCGATGTCGATCCCGCGATAGCGGAGGGAGCCGCCGTCCTTGTCCGGCTCGGCGATCTCGGTCTCGAACGCGACGACGCCCTCGAGACCGGGCTTGAAGTCACTCCCGTTTGCGCTCACGAGCGCGGAGCGTACAGAAGGAAGGGCCCGTGCCGGTTCGCTTACGGAACCGGCACGAACCCGGAGAGGAACGACCGCGCCGACTGCGTGTCGAGGCGGTAGCTGACGCTCTGCCCGGTGCAGTTCGCGTTGCCGGTCGACGTGACGGCGACCACGGCGCCACCGAAGAGCCGCGGTCCGCCGGAGTCGCCGAAGCAGACGCCGCCGGGGTTGTCGGACAGCTTGAGGAGCGACGCACCGACCGATGTGAAGCTCGAGGTCGAGACGCGTCGGTACCCGTCGAACGTGAACGTGCGGTCGAAGTAGCCGTAGCCGACGTTCGTCACGGTCGCGTCCTTCGGGAGGACGTCGAGCACCCCCGCCGCCGGCAGCGGCAGCGGCTGGACCTGCACGGGCTTGTCGAGGACGACGACCGCGAGGTCGTGCGTGTCCTTCGCCGCCGGGTCCCACAGCGGATCGGCGTGGAACGTGCCGGTCACGAGCTTCGACGAGCCGGCGACGTAGTGACTGTCGAACGTCACCCACGCCGTCGCGCCGTGCACGCAGTGCGCCGCCGTGACGACGACGGTGCGCGAGACGAGGCTGCCCGTGCAGTCCGGCGCAGGCCCGCTTCCGCCGTCGGCCAGGATCAGACCGACCGCCGGATGCGCGTTGCCGTCGAGCGACCCGCCGGTGATCGAAAGTGCGGGCGCCGCGGCGACGAGCGCCGCGACGCCTGCAAGGAGAACCAGTCGGCGGAGCATCTAGCCGCCGCTGAAGAAGCCGTAGCCGCCCTGGCCGTGACCGACCTTCGCCGCGGCGACCAGCATCGCCAGCGCGACGAGGAACATGACCACGCCGAGAACGTCGATGCGGTTCTTCACGCGATACCTCCTTCCTAGAAGTTGAAGTCCTGAAGTGCCTCCGCCGCCCGCCGGTAGAGCGCGGCGGCGGCCTCCGTGTCGCCGAGGCGCGCATACGCGTCGCCCTGCGCGACCCACGCCGCAGCGACGTGGCTCTTCGAGCCGAGACGCTCGAACAGCCACTCCGCCGCGGCAAGCTCCGTCATCGCCTCGTCCTTCCTGCCCTGCTCGAGCAGGGCGCGGCCGAGGACGAGGTGCGCGTTGCCGCGCTCGTCGATGAAGTCGTCACGCTCGTCGAGGATCGACAGCGCGTGCCTCGCCTGCTCCTCGGCGAGCATCGGCGCGCCGCACCGGAGGTGCACCTGCGCGAGCGACGAGACCGCCTGGGCGGCGTCGACGTCGCAGCCCAGCTCGAGGAAGAGGGCGAACGAGTCCTTGATCTCGGCGACCGCGACCTCCGGCCGGCCGAGCAGGAAGCTGAGGCCGCCGAGGTTGTTGAGGAGGCGCGCCTCCGTCTGGCGGTCGCCGCACTCCCGCGCGAGGTCGCGCGCCTGCTCCGCGTAGTACCGCGCGAGCCGCGGATCGCCCCTGCGCTCGGCGATCACGGAGCACTGCATCTTCGCGAGCGCACGCAGGCGGGCGTCGCGCAGCAGCTCGGCGTACTCGAGCGCATGCTCGGCATCGGTCATCGCCGCGTCCCAGTCGCGAATCAGCGCGAAGCACCGGGCACGCCACTCGAACGCGCGGGCGCGGACGCGGTCGCCGCCGAGACGGATCGCCTCGGTGAAGAGGGCGACCGCGTTCGCGGTCTTGCCGCGCTTCAGCCGGCACGCCGCGAGCCGGAAGATCGCCTCGGCACGGTCGTCGTTCGAGAACGCCGCACCCTCGGCGAGCGCACGCGCGCGCTCGCAGAGGGCGTCCGCGGCGTCGAGCTGTCCGAGGTACATGCGGGCCCACGCCTCGCAGTGGAGGACGCGGAGCGCGAGGTCGGGCGCGGAGACGGCCGGCACCTCGACGTCGCCGAGCGTCTCGACGGCCTCCTCGTAACGGCTCTGCTCGACCAGGCTCTCGGCCCGGACGAGCGCCGCGGAGGTCTCGCCGCGCACGGGCGCGGCCGCCACGAACGCGGGCGTGACAGGGGGAAGAGCGAGGAGAGCCGCAGAGCCTTCCATGCCCTCAGTGAACGGCGAACGGCCGCCGCGGTCGATCACCGGGAGACGGCGAGCGGCATCCACGTTCCGGGGGAGGCCGCATCGCCGCCGTGTGTACGCTGGCGCGCGGCATGGCGCACCGCGTGACGCTGATTCCCGGCGACGGCACCGGCCCCGAGCTGACCGAGGCGACCCGCCGCGTCCTCGAGGCGACCGGCGTCGGCTTCGACTGGGACGTGCGCGAGGCGGGGGTCGACGTGATGGACACCGCCGGCACGCCGCTTCCCGACGAGACGCTCGCGTCCGTCAAGGAGAACAAGGTCGCGCTGAAGGGCCCGATCACGACGCCGATCGGCACCGGCTTCCGCTCGGTCAACGTCGCGCTCCGCCACGAGCTCGGGCTCTACGCGTGCCTCCGCCCGTGCAAGACGTACAAGGGCGTGCGTTCCCGGTACGACAACGTCGACCTGGTCGTCGTCCGCGAGAACACCGAGGACCTCTACGCCGGCATCGAGTACGAGGCCGGGACGCCCGAGGCCGAGCAGGTGATCGACGACCTGAACCGGATGCAGACGAAGCAGATCGCAGCGGGCTCGGGCATCTCGATCAAGCCGATCAGCCGTGACGGCTCTGAACGCATCATCCGCTTCGCGTTCGACTACGCGCGCCGCAACGGCCGCAAGCGCGTCTCGTGCGTCACGAAGGCCAACATCATGAAGTTCACGGACGGGCTCTTCCTCGACGTCTTCCGGGGCGTCGCGAAGGACTACCCCGAGATCGAGCCGTGGGAGAACCTCGTCGACGCGACGTGCATGGGCCTCGTGCAGCGGCCCGAGGAGTTCGACGTGCTCGTGCTGCCGAACCTGTACGGCGACATCCTCAGCGACCTCACCGCCGGCCTCGTCGGCGGCCTCGGCGTCGCGCCCGGCGCGAACATCGGCCCCGACGTCGCCGTGTTCGAGGCGACGCACGGATCGGCGCCGAAGTACAAGGGCCAGAACAAGGTCAACCCGACGGCGATGATCCTCTCCGGGAAGCTCATGCTCGAGCATCTCGGCGAGGCCGACGCCGCGCGCCGCCTCGAGGACGCGGTCGCAGCGGTGATCGCCGAGGGCGAGCGGGTCACCTACGACATGAAGCCGTCTCGCGACGACCCGACCGCCGTCGGCACGTCGGAGTACGCGGACGCGATCATCGAGAAACTGGAGGCGTAAGCGAATGTCCGAAAGGCGGAAGGTCACCGTCGTCGGCGCGGGAAACGTCGGCGCGACGTGCGCGCAGGTGCTCGCCCTGCGCGACTACGCAGACGTGGTGCTCGTCGACATCAAGGAGGGCCTGCCGCAGGGCAAGGCGCTCGACATCAACCAGATGGGCGCGGTCATGGGGTACGAGCCGAACGTCACCGGCTCGAACGACTACGAGCCGACCGCGGGCTCCGATGTCGTCGTGATCACGGCCGGGCTGCCGCGCTCGCCGGGCATGAGCCGCGACGATCTCGTGTCGACGAACGAGAAGATCGTGAAGGACGTCACGGAGAAGGTCGTCGCGGCGAGCCCCGACGCGATCCTGATCGTCGTCTCGAACCCGCTCGACGCGATGTGCCACGTCGCGAAGAGCGTCTCCGGCTTCCCGAAGGAGCGCGTGTTCGGCCAGGCCGGCATCCTCGACACCGCGCGGCTGCAGACGTTCATCGCCTGGGAGACCGGCGCGTCGGTCAAGGACGTGAGCGCGGTCGTGCTCGGCGGCCACGGCGACCAGATGGTCTCCGTCATCTCGGCGACGACGGTCGGCGGCGTGCCGATCCGCAAGCTCGTCTCCGAGGAGCGGATCCAGGAGCTCGTGCAGCGCACCGCCGTCGGCGGCGGCGAGGTCGTGAAGCTCCTCGGCACGTCGGCGTGGTACGCGCCGGGCGCCGCCGCCGCGCAGATGGTCGACTCGATCGTCCTCGACGAGAAGCGCGTGCTCCCGTGCACGGCGTACCTCGAGGGCGAGTACGGCATCGACGGCCTCTACATGGGCGTGCCGGTGAAGCTCGGCCGCTCCGGGATCGAGCAGATCCTCGAGGTCGACCTCGACGACGCGGAGAAGGACGCGCTGCGAAAGAGCGCGGACGCCGTGCGTGACGTCGTCGGCGTCCTGACGACCTAGCGGACGCGCTACCGTCCTGCCGCATGGATCTCGGTCTGCGCGGCAGGACGGCGATCGTCTGCGGAGCCTCGTCCGGGCTCGGCCTCGCCGCTGCGGAGGCGCTCGCCGAGGAAGGCGCGAACGTGACGATGGTCGCCCGCCGGCGTGAGCAGCTCGAGCGCGACGCCGACCGGATCGGCGCGCTCGCCGTGCGCGGCGACGTCACGAACACCGCCGACCTCGAGCGCGCTGTCGCGAAGACGCTGGAGGCGTTCGGCGGCATCGACATCCTCGTCTGGAACTCCGGTGGCCCGCCGGGCGGGAAGGCGGCCGACGTCACCGACGACGCGGTCGAGCGCGCCTTCGAGCTCCTGTTGCAGCCGGCCGTGCGGCTCGTCCGCCTGTGCCTGCCGCACCTCGAGCGGAGCGAGGCCGGCCGCATCGTCGCGGTCACCTCGCTGACCGTGCAGGAGCCGACCCCGAACCTCGCGCTCTCGAACGCGATCCGCCCCGGGCTCGTCGGCTGGCTGAAGACGCTGTCGCGCGAGGTCGGCGCGAAGGGCATCACCGTGAACTGCGTGGCGCCGGGGCGGATCGACACGCCGCGGATGGTCGAGCTGTACGGCGAGGGCGGGCCGCCGCAGGAGGAGCTGACGCAGATCCCGCTCGGCCGCCTCGGCTCGCCGCGCGAGTTCGGCGACGTCGTCTGCTTCCTCGCGTCGTCGCGCGCCTCCTACGTCACGGGCACGACGGTGCTCGTCGACGGCGGCCTCTCGCGCAGCCTCCTGTGAGGCGCGTCTTCACCTCGGGCCGCCTCTTCGCGCTCGGCCTCGTGCTGCTCGCGATCGTCCTCGGCTCGATCGTCATCCCCTCGAACGACTACATCTTCCTGCCGGACCGAGCGCATCCGGTGGCGCCGCTCGTCACGGTGCCGCACGGGAAGGAGCCGAGGCGCGGCGGCGTCTACTACGTCGACGTGATCGTCCGGCGGGCGAAGCTGCTCGAGAAGCTGTTCGGGGGCCTGCACGAGGGCGCCGACCTCTACCCCGCTTCCGCGGTCAACCCGCCCGGCGTCAACGACACGCAACGCGTGCGCATCGACCTCCAGGACATGAAGAACTCGCAGCTCGTCGCCGCCGCGGTCGCCGAGAAGGCCGCCGGCAAGAACGTCGTCATGCGGTCGGTGGGCGCGAAGGTCGACCTCGTCGAGCCTGGCAAGCCGGCGGTCGGGAAGCTCGAGCCCGACGACGTCATCACCGCCGTCGACGGGAAGCGTGTCCGGAGCCCGCACGACGTCTTCACGGCGATGGCGAAGCACAAGCCCGGCGACACCGCTGCGTTCACGTTCCGCCGCGGTGCGCAGACGCTGACCGCGCGGATCAGGACGGTCGCCTCGGACGACGCGAAGCGCCGTGCCGTCGTCGGCGTCTTCCTCGAGCCGTCGCTCGACATCCACCTGCCGATCCCCGTCCGCATCGACGCCGGCGGCGTCGGCGGCCCGTCGGCGGGCCTCGCGTTCGCGCTCGACATCCTCCAGGAGCTCGGCCGCAACGTCGTCCACGGCCGGAAGGTCGCGGCGACGGGCGAGATCTTCCCCAACGGCACCGTCGGCGCGATCGGCGGCATCAAGCAGAAGACGGTCGGGGCGCGGCATGCGCATGTGGACGTCTTCCTCGTCCCGGCTGGGGAGAATGCCCGCGACGCGCGCAGGTACGCGCACGGGCTCCGCATCATCCCTGTGGAGAGTTTTCAACAGGCGTTGCGCGCGCTGGCGACGCTCCGTTGACGCGGCAGAAAACAGCAGTTTTGTCGAGGTTCGAAGTTGCCGGAAAATGCACGTTTTCCGTTTAGGCAAGCCCTTTTCCGCGGTTCCGGTCGGCCGTAGCATCCTGCCGTCTCCAGCGGCCCAGAACCCCCCGGAAGGACTCCCATGACCCGACAGAACGCTCCGACCTGTGACGACTGCTACTTCCGCCGTCACGCCCTCTGCGCGATGTCCCCGGAGCGTCCCTGTCCGACCTTCCGCGCGGCGGCCCGTACGCTTCAGCCGCCGCGCCAGCCGCGCCTCGTGCCGCTCGCGGTTTCGAGTGCCGCCGTCGCGTAAACGGTCCCGGCCGTGACCGACGAGCCGCAGGCGCCGCCCACCCAGCCCGAGAAGCACGGCTTCGTCCACCGCCTCGAAGAGGGCCGCCAGACGTTCCAGCCGGCGCTGTGGGCGCAGCTCGTCGTGATCGGGATCGTCGGCCTGTACGCACTGCTCTTCGTCGTCCTGAACACGAACCACGTCAAGGTCAGCTTCGTCGTCGTGTCGACGCGCGCCGCGCTGATCTGGGTGATCCTGCTGTCGCTGTTCGTCGGGATCGTGCTCGGCGTGCTGGCTTCGCAGCTACACCGGCACCGGCAGCGACGCCGCTAGCCGCGCGACGCCCTCGGCGATCTCGTCGGGCGATACGAAGCTGTACGCGAGCCGGAGCGTGTCCGGCGCGCCGCCGAAGTCGGCTCCCTTCACGAACGTCACGCCGGCGGCTTCGGCCCGTGCGAGCAGCTCGCCCGCGTCGACCCCGTCGAGCTCCGCCCACAGGAAGTAGCCGCCGTCGGGACGTGTGATGCGCATCGCCGGCAGCTCGCGCTCCAGGGCCGCGAGCATCGCGTCGCGCCGCGCGCGCAGGAGGTCGTTCACGCGTTCGAGGTTCGGCTCGAAGAGGCCGCGTGCGAGGAACTCGTGCACCGTCGCCTGGCCGAGCAGCACCGGCGTGATGTAGGTCGACGTCGCCGCCGCCTCGACCTGCCGCGCGAGTGTCTCCGGCAGGACGAACCAGCCGACGCGGAGCCCCGGCGCGATCGTCTTCGAGAACGAGGAGCTGTACGCGATCGCGCCGTCGGACAGCTCGAAGAGGGACGGCAGCGGCTCGCCCTCGAACCGGACGAGCCCGTATGGATCGTCTTCGAGCACGAGCAGGTCGTGCTCGGCTGCGAGCTCGACGAGTCGGCGGCGCCGGTGGAGCCCGAGCGTGCGGCCGCTCGGGTTCTGGAACGTCGGGATCAGGTAGAGGAAGGCCGGCCTGTCGCCGCTGCGGAGGACGGCCTCCACGGCGTCGACGTCGAGCCCGTCCTCGTCCTGGTCGACCGCCACCACCTCGGCGCCGAGCTCGCGGAGGATCTTCAGCGGCCGGTCGTAGGTCGGGCGCTCGACGACGACGCGGGCGCCCCGGGCGAGCAGCTGCGCGAGGAACACGAATCCCTGCAGCGAGCCGTTCGTCAGGAAGACGCGCGAGGGGTCGACGTCGTGGCGCTCCGCCACCCACTCACGGAGCGGCGCGTATCCGGGCGACGGCCCGTAGGAGAGGATCGTCCGTCCGTCGCGCTCGAGCGCCGCCCGTGCGCAGTCCGCGAGCGCCTCGACGGGCAGGCACTCCGGCGCGGGCACGCCGCGCGCGAAGGAGATCGTCGCCATGTCGCCGGAGGTTAGCGGTCGCCTCGGCGGCGTCAGCTCGCCGTCTCGCTCAGACGGAGGGCAGCTCGACCACGAACCGCGCTCCGTTCGGCTGCCCGCGCTCGTAGCGCAGGTCACCGCGGTGCGCGCGCGCGTACGCACGCGCGATCGCGAGGCCGAGACCCGTGCCCGCGACGCGGTCGCGCGCCACGCCCGCGCGGGTGAACCGCTCGAAGAGCGTCTCCTCGATCTCGAGAGCGACGCCGGGGCCCGAGTCCTCGATGGAGACGCGCACATGGCCGTTGTCGGCGGCGGCGGTCACCCGCACCGGCGACTTCCCGTAGCGCAGCGCGTTCGTGACGAGGTTCGTCACGATGTGGTCGAGGATCGCCGGGTCGACGTTCGCCGTCGCCGTCTCCGGCACGTCGAGCGTCACCTCGTCCGAGCGCGAGCCGGCGGCGACCGCGACGACCTCTTCGAGACGTCGCCGCAGGTCGAGACGCTGCGGCCGCACGTCGACCGCGTCCGCGTCGAGACGCGAGAGGTCGAGGAGCTGTTCCACGAGGGCGGCCATGCGCCGCGTCTGCTGCTCGAGCGCGGTGCGCAGCTCGTCCTTCTGCGCGTCCGACAGCCGCTCGCTCAGGTGGTTCAAGGTCTGCACGAACCCGTGGATCGTCGTCACGGGCGTCCGCAGCTCGTGCGCAGCGAGCGCGACGAAATTCGTCATGAGCTCGTTTGCACGCTCGAGCGCGACGCGCGCCTCGTGCTCCTGCTCGAACAGCCTGACGCGGTCGAGGGCCGTCGCCGTGAGCGCGGCGATCGTCTGCAGCGACCGCAGCTCCTCGTCGCCGAAGAACGGTGCGTAGGGCGACGTCCATGCACGCAGCTCGAGGCCGGGCTGCTCGATGCGCACGGTCGCCTCGCCGTCGGTCGACCCGTGCGACCCGAGGAGCGTCCCCTCTGGGTCCCTGATCGTCAGTCCGCTCGCTCCGACCATGCCGGCGGCGGGGGGCACGATCCGCTCGACGATCTCGCGGCGCGTGAACGCCAGCGTGACGAGGTCGCGCATCGCGAGCTGCAGCCGCTCCTGCTCCGGAGTCCGCCAGTAGGCGCGCACGAGCTGCGGCGGGTCGACGCCGAGGTAGAACGCGAGGATCGCGACGAAGGCGAGCACCTGCACGACGAGCGCGCCGGCGTGCCGCTGGTTCGTCGCGAACACCTGCCCGAGCAGCGCGACGGTGAGAGCCACGGCCGCGAACGCGAGCATCCGCATGCGGTTGGCGGCGACCGACGGCTGCCCGCGCCCGGCGCGCCACAGGCGGGCCGTGACGACGAACGAGAGCACCGACCAGTGGATGAGGAACGCGACGGTGTACGCGATGAAAGCCGGCGAGCGGTGCTCCCCGGCCGTGGGGATCTTCGGCAGCGCGAAGGTCCACACCGAGAGCGCGAGCGTCATCGCGGTCACGAACTGCTGCAGGCGGCGGCCCGGCGGAGCGAACTCCGTCGCGAACCGGTAGAGCAGGTACGGGAAGAGGACGAGCAGCTCGATGTCGAGCCGCTGCGCGAGGTACTCGCCGACCCCGTGCGGATGCGCCGGGACGAGACGCCCGACCGTGACGAGCGCCGCGATCGCGAGGAACGCGAGCGCGAGCCAGCCGGCGACGCGGTCGCGGCGCGTGCGCCACGTTCGAGTCGCAAGCGCAGCCAGCACCACGAGGATGACCGAGTTCGCGACGTTGAAGGTGATGACGAACGCGTGCAGCAGTGCCCCCCGGATTCGAATCCGCGCCGAATCGTACTTCTGTGCAGGCTCTTAGGCGAGACCGCGATGATGTCCTTCATGGCTGCCCGCGTTCTCGTGGTGGACGACGATCCCGCCGTCCGCTCGGCCGTCTCCCGGGCCCTGCGCGTCGATTACGACGTGGACGAGGCCGCGGACGGCGCCGAAGCGCTCGCGCAGCAGGCGTCCGCGCCGGCCGACGTGATCGTGCTCGACCTGCTCATGCCCGAGGTCGGCGGCATCGAGGTGTGCCGGTCGCTGCGGCGCCGCGAGGACCCCGTCCCGATCCTCGTCGTCACCGCGCGTGACGCCGTCGACGATCGCGTCGAGGGCCTGGACGCCGGCGCCGACGACTATCTCGTCAAGCCGTTCGCGATCGAGGAGCTGCGCGCCCGCGTGCGCGCGCTGCTTCGCCGCGCCGGGGCAGGAGACGGCGCGCTGCGGTTCTCGGACGTGACCCTCGACCCCGCGACGCGCGAAGTCTTCCGCGGTGACCGCCGCCTGCAGCTCACGCGCACGGAGTTCAACCTGCTCGAGCTCTTCATGCGCAACCCGCGACAGGTGCTGACGCGGTCGCAGATCTACGAGCGCGTGTGGGGCTACGACTTCGGCGCCACGTCGAATGCGCTCTGGGTGTACATCGGGTACCTGCGCCGGAAGCTCGAGGACGGTGGCGAGCCGCGCCTCCTCCAGACGGTGCGCGGCGTCGGCTACGCCTTTCGCGAAGAGCCGTGAGCTTCCGCCTCCGCGTCACGCTGCTCGTCGCCGCCGCGATCGCGATCACGGTCGCGGCTGCATCGATCGCCGTGTGGGCGACCGCCCGCCACGAGCTGCTCTCCCAGGTCGACGCGCAGCTGCAGCGCCAGGCCGGCGACCCACACACGCCGCTCGCCGCGCTGATCGAGCCGGACGGCGACATCCGCGGCAACCCGTACATCCCGATCACGAACCGCGCCAAGAAGGTCGCCGTCGGGCAGGCGAACGGCTACTTCCAGAACGTCACGATCAACGGGGGCCACTTCCGCGAGCTCGTCGCAGGCGTGCCCGGAGGCGGCGCATTCGTGACGGTGCAGCCGCTCGACGCGACGGACCGCGCGCTCGCGCGGATCAAGCTCTGGGCGCTCCTCATCAGCGGGATCGGGATCGCCGCCGGGGCGGCGCTCGCGGCGGTCGTCGCGACGGCGGCGCTCCGCCCGGTCCGCCGGCTCACGGCGGCGGCGGAGACGGTGGCCGCGACCGGCGACCTCTCCGAGCGCGTCGCCGTCTCGGGCGGCGACGAGCTCGGCCGGCTCGCCGCGCGGTTCAACACGATGCTCGCGGCGCTCGAGGAGTCGGTGGGGCGCCAGCGGCGCCTCGTCGCCGACGCGTCGCACGAGCTCCGCACACCGCTCACGGCGGCGCGCACGAACGTCGACCTCGTCCGCGAAGGGAAGCTCCCGACGGACGAGGTCCGGCGCGCGCTCGACGAGGCGTCGGTCGAGCTCGACTCGCTCACCTCGCTCGTCTCGGACCTCGTCGAGCTCGCACGCGGCGAGGAGCGAAAGCTGCGAGTCGAGGACGTCCAGCTCGACGACCTCGTGTCGGCTGCTGTCGAGCGCGCGAAGTCGCGCGCGCCGGACGCGACGTTCGTCTCCTCGCTCGCTCCGGTCACCGTGCGGGTCGACCCGGTGCTCGTCGACCGCGCCGTCGCGAACCTGCTCGACAACGCAGTGAAGTACAGCCCGCCCGGCGCGCCGATCGAGGTCACGGTGCGCGACGGAGAGGTCGTCGTCGCAGACCACGGGCCCGGCATCGCCGCCGAGGACCTGCCGCGCATCTTCGACCGCTTCTACCGTGCGGCGGCGGCGCGCGCGAAGCCGGGCTCGGGCCTCGGCCTCGCGCTCGTCCGCGAGGCGGCCGAGGCGCACGGAGGGCAGGCGACGGCGGAGACGTCGTCGGCCGGCGCGCGGTTCCGCTTGACGTTGCCCGCGGCGACGTAGGCGTCTGCTACCGTGCCGCCACGGCTGCCGACCGGCGCCGTGAGATACGGCTTCTCGTTCCTCCTTTCCAGGCGATTCGAGTCTCTCTTGTCTCGACCTGTTCTCGTAAGGAGCGAACCACCACATGCAGCAGTCGTTCGATGCGCTCGGCGTGAGCGCCCCCGTCGTCCGCGCGCTCTCGCGCCGCGGCGTCACTGCACCGTTCGCGGTGCAGTCACTCGTCTTGCCGGACGCCCTCGCGGGCCTCGACGTCCTCGCGGCGTCCCCCACCGGCTCCGGCAAGACACTCGCTTTCGGAATCCCGGTCGTCGAGCGCATCACCGGCGCGCACGGCAGGCCGGCCGCGCTCGTGCTCGTCCCGACGCGCGAGCTCGCGTCGCAGGTCGTCGAGGAGCTCGAGCCGCTCGCGGCAGCGCGGTCGCTGCGCGTCGCGGCGGTGTACGGCGGCACGTCCGTGTCGGCGCAGGCGAAGCGCGCACGCGGCGCAGCCGTCCTGGTCGCGACACCCGGACGCCTGGAAGACCTGATCGAGCGGCGGCTCGTGTCGCTCCGCGACGTTCGCGTGCTCGTCCTCGACGAGGCCGACCGCATGCTCGACATGGGCTTCAAGCCCGCCGTCGACCGGATCCTCCGCGACGTGCCGGAGAACCGCCAGACGCTCCTCTTCTCGGCGACGCTCGACGGGCCGGTGCGCGAGCTCGGGCTCCGCTACACGGCGAACGCCGTGCACGTCCGCGCGGAGGCGCCCGCCGAGCAGGCCCGCGGCGCGGTCGAGCACCGCTTCGTGCCGGTCACGGCGGCGACGAAGCTCGAGCGTCTCGCCGAGACGATCGGCGCGGCCGACGGGCTCTCGCTCGTCTTCGTGCGCACGAAGTACGGCGCAGACAAGCTCGCGCGGAAGCTGACGCGCGGCCACGACGTCGACGCGGTGACCATGCACGGGAACATGACGCAGAGCCAGCGCGAGCGCTCGCTCGCGAGGTTCGAGTCGGGCCGGGTGCGCACCCTCGTCGCCACCGACGTCGCAGCCCGCGGGCTCGACGTCGACGACGTGACGCACGTGATCAACTTCGACCCGCCGGCGACGGACGACGACTACGTCCACCGTGTCGGCCGCACCGGCCGTGCAGGACGCAGCGGCACCGGGATCACGTTCGTGCTGCCGGAGCAGCGCTCGGACGTCGGCGGCCTCGCGAAGCGCCTCGGCCACGTCGACGCGTTTGCGTCGTCGTTCCCGGCTACGACGCAGCCGAGACGACGAGCTCGGCGACCTCGGTCGGCGTAGTCCCGACCTTGATCCCGACGGCCTCGAGCGCGTCCTTCTTCGCCTGGGCCGTGCCGCTCGAGCCGCTGATGATCGCGCCCGCGTGTCCCATGGTCTTGCCGGGCGGCGCCGAGAAGCCGGCGATGTAGGCGAACACGGGCTTCGTCATGTTCTCGGAGATCCAGCGGGCGGCCTTCTCTTCCTCGTCGCCGCCGATCTCGCCGACGAAGACGACGTACTCGGTCTCCTCGTCGGCGTTGAACTTCTCGAGGATGTCGATGAAGCTCGAGCCGACGATCGGGTCGCCGCCGATGCCGACGATCGTCGAGTTGCCGAGGCCGCGCTGCGCGACCTCGTGGCCGATCTGGTACGTCAGCGTCCCCGAGCGGGAGACGAGGCCGATGTTCCCGGGCTTGAAGACCTGCGCCGGGATGATCCCGACGTTGGCCTTGCCGGGCGAGAGGACGCCCGGGCAGTTCGGGCCGATCATCGTCACGCCCTTCGGGCGGATGTAGGTGTAGACGCGCAGCATCTCGTGCGCCGGGATGTGCTCGGTGGTGCAGACGACGGTCTTGATTCCCGCGTCGACCGCCTCGTAGATCGCGTCGGCGGCGAAGCGCGCCGGCACGAAGACGAGCGACGTGTTCGCGCCGGTCTCCTTGACCGCCTCGGCGATCGTGTCGAAGACGGGGATGCCCTCGACGTCCTGGCCGCCCTTGCCCGGCGTGACGCCCGCGACGACGTCGGTGCCGTAGGCGCGGTTGCGCAGGCCGTGGTAGGAGCCCTCGCGCCCGGTCAGGCCCGAGACGACGAGCTTCGTGTCGTTGTCGACGATGATCGCCATTACTTCTGTGACTTCCTCGCCTTGATCAGGATCTTCGTGTCCCGCCACGCGCGGCCGTCTTCCGACGACACCGGACGCAGCAGGTCACGGACGCGCGCCGCCTCGTCGCCCGTGCACCCGGTGCGCGCGAGCCACTCGTCGGTGACGTGCGTCTTCTCGAAATACTCCACGCGCTCGAGCTCGAGGCCCGCGTCCTCGAGCATGTCGCGCCACTCCTCCTCGGTGTAGCTGCGCACGTGCGACGGGTCGCGCAGCTTCTCGGCCTGCTCGTGCTCCTCCGAGATGTACAGGGTGTCCTCGATCACGAGCTCGCGGTTCGACACGCGCACCATCTCGCCCAGGGCCTCGCCGATCGCCGTGAAGTGGTGCGGCGCGATCCGGGTCACGACGCAGTCGAACGACCCGTCCCCGAAGGGGATGTGCTCCGCGGGCGCGAGCACGTCGGCCCGCATCCCGGGCGCCGGGTCGAGCGTCACGACTTCGGCGCCGTGCTCGCGGAGCCGGCGCGCGACGTGGCCGCCGCCCGATGCGACGTCGAGGAACTTCTTGCCCTCGTGCGGATTGCACATCTCGACGACGGTGTCGAGGTCGGCGTCGCCTGCGTGCGTCGGCGAGTCGCGGTAGGCCTGCGCGCGGTCCGACCAGACGTCGGTCATG
>DATDNT010000086.1:0-19629 GCA_036518135.1 Gaiellaceae bacterium
TTCCACGGCGGCGTCTTCGCGGGCCGGGTCGTCGTCGGCGGCCTCGACACGCGCGAGACCGGTCCCGCCCAGCTCGCGGGGACCGTCGCGTCGGTCTTCCAGGATCCGGAGGACCAGGTCGTGATGGCGCGCGTTGCCAACGAGGTCGCGTTCGGCCTCGAGAACACGGGCACGCCGCCCGACGACATCTGGCCGCGCGTCGACGAGGCGCTCGCGCTCGTCGGCGCGGAGCACCTCGCCGACCGCGCGACGAGCGAGCTGTCCGGCGGCGAGCTGCAGCGCATCGCGCTCGCGTCGGCGCTTGCACTGCGCCCGAAGCTGCTCCTGCTCGACGAGCCTACGTCGCAGCTCGACCCGGCCGCCGCCGACGCGTTCTTCGAGACCGTCGAGCGGCTCCGCTGCGCCGTCGTCGTCTCGGAGCAGCGGCCGGCGCGGCCGCTCGCGCACGTCGACCGCGTCATCTTCATGGAGGGAGGCCGCATCGTCCTCGACGCGCAGCGCGATGACGCGCTCGCGTGGCTCGCGGCGCACCGGGCGCTCTACCTGCCGCACGACCGCGAGCTCGTCGTCCGCGTCGCCGGCGTCTCGTTCGCGTACGGCGACACTCGTGTGCTCGACCGCGCGTCACTCGAAGTCGCGCGGGGGGAGATCGTCGCTCTCGTCGGGCCGAACGGCGCCGGGAAGACGACGCTGGCCCAGATCGCCGGCGGCCTGCTCGAGCCGGAGGCCGGAGACGTCGAGCACGCACGCGCGGCGTACCTCGCCCAGGACCCCGGCCGCCACGTCGTCACCGAGCGCGTGCTCGACGAGGTCGCTCTCGGCGCGGACCCTGCGACGGCGCGCGAGACGCTCGCGAAGCTCGGGCTCGCCGGTCTCGAGGAGCGGCACCCGCGCGACCTCAGCTCCGGCGAGCGCGAGCGGCTCGCGCTCGCCGCCGTGCTCGCGACGAGGCCCGACCTGCTGGTGCTCGACGAGCCCACGCGCGGGATCGACCCGGAGCGAAAGGCGGAGCTCGCCCGGCTGCTGCGCAGCGAGGCGCCGATGCGCGGGACGCTCGTCGTCACGCACGACCTGCCCTGGGCGGTGCAGGTCGCCGATCGGATCGTCGAGCTCGACGTCCGCGAGAGCGTGCATGCGTAGCGCGTTGCTCGTCTCCCTCGCGCTCCTCGCCGCCGCGCTCGCAGCGCAGGACGGCGCGCTCGCGACTGCGCTCGGAGCGGCCGCGCTCGTCGCCGGCGGCATCGCGTGGTTCGAGTCCGGCGCGGGCTCCACGCGCGAGCTTGCGGTGATCGCGACGCTCGCCGCGGCGGCGGCCGCGGGGCGCGTGCTGTTCGCGGCCGTACCGGGTGTGCAGCCGGTGACGGTGATCGCGATCGTCGCCGGCGCTTCGTTGGGACTGCGCGCGGGCGCCGCGACGGGTGCACTCGCCGCGTTCGTCTCGAACCTCTTCCTCGGTCAGGGGATCTGGACGCCGCAGCAGATGCTCGGGTGGGCCGTCTGCGGTGCCGCCGGTGCGCTGCTCGCGCCGGTCCTCCGCAACCGCTTCGCGCTCGCGGGCGTCGCCGCGGTGCTCGGCTTCGCGTTCAGCGCCAGCATGGACGTGTGGCTCTGGTACGGCTTCGCGCCGCACACGCTCGCCTCGCTCGCCGCGGTCGTCGGCCGTGGGCTGTGGTTCGACGCCGCGCACGCCGCAGGGAACGTCGTGCTCGCGCTCGCGGCGGGGCCGGAGCTCCGGCGGATGCTCGACCGCTACGGCGCGCGGCTGAGGACGGTGGTCGTATGGGCGTGATCGCCGCGGGCGTCGCCGCGCTCGCGATCGCCGCGTCGCCGGTCGCCTTCGTCCAGTCGCATGCGCAGAACGGCGCGTACGCCGAGACGGGCGGCACCGCCGACGCGCTCCTCACCTCGTGGGCCGTCCTCGGGTTGCGCGCGGCCGGCGCCGACTCGCCGGGATCGCTCGACTACCTCCGGTCGCAGGAGGCGACGCTGTCGGCGACGACGGACGTCGCGCTGGTCGCGCTCGCCGAGGAGGCGCTCGGCTACCGGAACGCCGCGCTCCTCGCGCGCCTGCAGCCGAAGCGGAGCGGGCAGATCGGCGAGTCGCTGAATGCGACGTACTGGGCGGTGCTCGCGCTCGGCCGCTCGCCGGCGGCGACGACGCGGTTCATGCTGCGCCACCAGGCGCGGAGCGGCGGGTTCGCGTGGGCGGCCGGCGGCGCACCCGACTCGAACGACACCGCGGCGGCGCTCGAGGCGCTGCGTGTCGCACACGTGCACGGGCCGCCGGTGGCGCGCGCGGTGCGGTACCTGCGCACGTTCGAGAACCGCGACGGCGGCTTCGAGCTCGCGCGCGGCCGCGGCTCCGACGCCCAGTCGACGGCGTGGGCGATCCAGGGCCTCGTCGCCGCCGGCGTGAAGCCGCCGCGCGCCGCGTTCACCTACCTCGCGCGGCTGAAGCTCGCCGACGGCAGCTACCGGTACTCGTCGCGGTACGTGACGACGCCCGTGTGGGTCACGTCGCAGGTGCTGGCGGCGCTGGCGCGAAAGCCGTTTCCTCTCTGAGGTACTCGACCCGGCGCCGCGCCGGGCGAAAACCCAGCCGCCGGTTGATCGAGAGCATCGGCGCGTTCGTCTCGTCGTTGTCCGTCACCATCTCTGCGACACCGTGCTCGCGCGCCCAGGCGATCGACGCGAGCTTGACCGCCGCAGCGAGGCCGCGGCCGCGGTAGGCCCGACGCGTGCCCGTGAACCAGTTGAGCGCGCGTCCGGTCTCGAAGTCGGCGACGAGGAGCGACACGGCTGCGGGCTCGCCGTCGACGTAGGCGACGAAGCTGCCGTCGGGTTGGAAGATCGGGTAGTCGAGGACGAACCTCGCCCACTCCTCGTAGGGCATGTCGAGAACCTCCTCCGTGGACGGCATGTCGCGCGTCGCCTCGACGTCGACGAGATGTGCATGCCGCGGGTCGGTCTGTGACACCGGTCGGAGGTCGGCGTCGGCCGGCGGCTGCTCGGTGACGGTGCGCACGTCGAGTGCCGCCTCCGTCTCCGCGCGTACCTCGTGGAAGCCGAGCGCGCAGGCGAAGGCGACGCCCGGCGCGTTCTCGACGAAGCGTGCGAGCAGCGACGTCACCCCGGCTGCAGCGAGGTGCGCCTCGATCGGCTCGAACAACGCACGGCCGATCCCCCGCCGCCGGTATTCGGCTTCGACCGTGACCATGCAGATACCCGTCGCGACGTCCCCGAACAGCCCGAGGAACCCGTACGACTCGCCGACGACGCGGGCGTCCTCCTCCGCGACGAACCCGGCGAGCTGCGCGCGTCGGGGGAACGCGCGGGTGCGCGCGAGCCACGCCGCGCGGTTCGTGACGGTGCCCGGCGACGTCTCGCGGAGCAGCGCGACGCACGCGTCGACGTCCCGCTCGAGGTCGATCTCGCGGATCGTCACCGCGACTTCTCGTAGTGCTCGACGAGCACGCTCGGCTCGAAGCCGAGCTTTCGATTGACCGCGAGCATCGGCGCGTTCTCGAGATCGTTCGCTGCGAGCATCGTCTGCAGGCCGGCGTCGCGCGCGCGGCGCAGCGATGCCGCCTTCACCGCCAGGGCGAGGCCCCGGCCGCGGTGGTCCCGCCGCACCCCGGTCATCTGGGCGCCGGCGCGGCCGGTCGTCCGATTCGAGATGACGATCGAGAACGCGACCGGTTCGCCGTCCTCGAGGATCGCGCAGCTCGCGTCGCGGTCGAGGATCGGCGACTCGGCGACCTGGAGCCGGAAGTCGTCGTCCGTGTACGTCCGCGGCGTCGCGGTCGGGATGTCCGCGACGGATTCGAGATAGAGGTCGCGGAGCGCGTTCGGGTCGAGCTCGCGGAGCGACACGCTGCCGGCGCCGCCGTCGAGCGGCGTACGGGCGAGGTCGAGCGCCTGGAGGCGCATCGAATGGACGAGCTCGAAGCCTCTCGAGCGCACGAAGCGGCGTCCGTCCTCGTCGTCCACCTGGACGCGGACCGGAAGCTCCGGATCGATCGCGTCGTACAGCGCGGCGCCGATCCCTCGGCCGCGGTGCGCGGGCAGGACTCCGATCCAGAGCCAGCCGCGGCCCGACCGTGCGAAACCTGCGATCTCGCCGTCGACCTGCGCCACGAGGCGGGTCGCCTCGGCTGCACGCTTCTCGAGCGTCTCGCGGAATGTATCGTCGCTCGCGAAGCTCGTGAGCTCGACCTGGTTGAGCAGCGCGACGACGCCCGGCACGTCGTCGGGCGTCACGGGACGGATGGTCATACTCGCCATGTGCTCGCCGCCATCCTGACGATCGGGAACGAGCTCGTGTCCGGCGACGTCCCGAACACGAACGCGTCGTGGCTTGCGAAGCGGCTCGAAGCGCAGGGGATTCGCGTCGTGCTGACGGCGGCCGTCCCCGACGACGAGGACCGCATCGTCGCGTGGGTGAGACGTGAGGCGCCGCTCGTCGACCACCTCGTCGTCACCGGCGGCCTCGGCGGCACTCCGGACGACATCACGCGCGAGGCGATCGCGGCGGCGTTCGGCGTTGGCCAGGCCGTCGTGCCGGAGCTCGACGCCGCGCTGCGTGCGCGGTTCCCGCAGGCTCCCGATTTCTACGCCCGCTGGGCCGCGCTCCCCGAAGGCGCGGCGCCGCTCGAGAACCCGCACGGCGGCGCGCCGGGCTTCCGCATCGCGAACGTCTGGGTGCTGCCGGGCCTGCCGGGCGAGATGGAGGCGATGTTCGACCGCTACGGCGCCGAGCTCGGCGCCGGCGAGCCGATCGGCGCATGGCGGCGTCACCTCGTCGGCGTCTCGGAGCGCGAGATCACGCCGGCGCTCGAGGAGGCGACGGCGCGCTGGCCGACGGTGCTCGTAGGCTCGTATCCGAGCTTCCCGCCGACGGGGCCGGAGGTCGAGGTCGTGCTGAAATCGCCGGATCGTGCGGCCCTCGAGGAGGCCGCCGAGTTCCTGGGCGCTACCCTCGAACGGTGACGTCGATCGAGCCGCAGAGCTACCTCGCCGACCTGAATCCGGCGCAGCGCGAGGCCGTCCTGACGACGGAGGGGCCGCTGCTCGTGATCGCCGGCGCGGGCTCCGGCAAGACGCGCGTGCTCACGCACCGGGTGGCGCATCTCCTCGCCGCGCACGGCGTGAAGCCGAACGAGATCCTCGCGATCACGTTCACGAACAAGGCCGCGCAGGAGATGAAGGAGCGCGTCGAGCGTGGCGTCGGCCCGGTCGCGCGCGCCATCTGGATCATGACGTTCCACTCCGCGTGCGGGCGCATCCTGCGGCGCGAGGCGGAGCGGCTCGGCTACCGCTCGAACTTCACGATCTACGACCAGGCCGACCAGGTGCGGCTCGTGAAGGCGTGCCTCGAGGAGCTCGAGCGCGACCCGAAGCGGTTCGTCCCGCGCGGCATCCATGCGCAGATCTCGAATGCGAAGAACCAGCTCGTCGGCCCCGACGAGTACGCGTCGCGCGTCGCGAGCTTCTACGACCAGACCGTCGCCGACACCTACGCGCTGTACCAGCGGCGCTTGTTCGGGTCGAACGCCGTCGACTTCGACGACCTGCTGATGCTGACGGTCGACGTCCTGCAGCGGTTCCCCGAGGCGCGCGAGCGCTGGGCGAAGTCCTTCCGGTACGTGATGGTCGACGAGTACCAGGACACGAACCACGCGCAATACGTGCTGCTGAAGCTGCTCGCGTCGGATCACCAGAACCTCATGGCGGTCGGCGACCCGGACCAGTCGATCTACTCGTTCCGTTCAGCAGACATCCGCAACATCCTCGAGTTCGAGAAGGACTTCCCGAACACGAAGGTGATCCCGCTCGAGCAGAACTACCGCTCGACGAACGCGATCCTCTCCGCGGCGAACGAGGTGATCTCGCACAACCGGGAGCGCAAGGAGAAGAACCTGTGGTCCGACCTCGGCGAGGGTGAGGCGGTCCATGTCGTCGAGTGCGAGGACGAGCACGCGGAGGCGCGGTTCGTCGCGGCGGAGATCGCGCGCTGCATCGAGGAGGGGTACAGCGGCCGCGAGGTCGCGGTCGTGTACCGGACGAACGCGCAGAGCCGGGTCCTGGAGGACGTGCTCGTCCGGCAGGGCGTCGCGTACCAGGTGATCGGCGGCCCCCGCTTCTACGAGCGCGCCGAGATCAAGGACGCGATCGCGTACCTGCAGGTCGTCGACAACCCGTACGACACGGTGTCGCTGGGGCGCATCGTCAATCGCCCGCGCCGTGGGATCGGCGACACGTCGTGGAATCGTCTCCTCGCGTACGCCGGCGGCCTCGAGATCCCCGTCTGGGACGCGATGGGGCGCGCCGAGGAAGCGGGGCTCGGCGCTGCGGCGGTTCGCGCCGTCACCGGGTTCCGGAACGCGATGGAGTCGCTCATGGCGACGGCGACCGATGCGACCGTCGCGGACGTCATCGAAGCGGTGCTCGACCGCAGCGGCTACCTCGAGGCGCTCGAGGCGGAGCGGACGATCGAGGCGCGCGGCCGCATCGAGAACCTGGAGGAGCTCGTCGGCGTCGCGCGCGAGTACGACGCGGCGGCGCAGGAGCCGTCGCTCTCGGGGTTCCTGCAGGAGATCTCGCTGTACTCGGATCAGGACGCGATCCGCGACGACCCCGACGACGGCGGCCAGGTCACGCTGATGACGCTGCACACGGCGAAGGGTCTCGAGTTCCGCGCCGTGTTCATGATCGGGATGGAGGAGGGGATCTTCCCGCACGCGCGGTCGATCGAGGAGAACACGCTCGAGGAGGAGCGCCGCCTCTGCTACGTCGGGATGACGCGCGCGCAGGAGCGGCTCACGCTCACGCATGCGATGCGCCGCAACCTGTACGGGCGGTACGACGCGAACCTCCCGTCGCGGTTCCTCGACGAGCTGCCGCACCTGGCCGTCGAGCGCGAGCGGCTGCGTCCGGCGTCGTGGTCCGGGTACGGCCGCCTGAGCGTCCAGCACGAGTACGCGCCGCGAGAGTCGTTCCCCGAGCTCTCGACCGGTGACGCCGTGCGCCACCAGACCCTCGGCACCGGCATCGTCACGCGCATCGAGGCGGGCGGCGTCGTCACCGTCCGCTTCGAGGACGGGAACGAGCGCCGCCTGATGCTCGAGTACGCGCCGCTGGAACGCCTTTGAGCATCGACGTCCGCCGCTGCGCGTCGCTCGACGAGCTCCGTCGTGCCCTCGACGCGATCAGCCACTACTTCGGGAACGTCCAGTCGGAGGAGGACGCGGAGCAGTTCGCGCAGTGGATCGACGTCGAGCGCATGCACGCCGCGTGGGACGGCGACGCGATCGTGGGCGGGGCGGGGGCGTTCGCGTACTCGCTGTCGGTCCCTGGCGGATCCGTCCCGGCGGCGGGAGTGACCGTCGTCGGCGTCCTGCCGACGCACCGGCGGCGCGGCGTCCTCACGTCGATGATGCGCGCGCAACTCGACGACTGCCGCGAACGCGGCGAGCCCGTCGCGTATCTCTGGGCGTCGGAAGACACGATCTACGGCCGCTTTGGCTACGGGATCGCGTCGCGCGCGGCGCAGATGACGCTCGCGCGCGAGCGCACGGCGTTCCGTGAGCCGTTCGCGCCGCGCGGCACCGTGCGCCTCGTCGGGCTCGAGGAGGCCGCCGTCGCGTTCCCGCCGCTGTACGAGCGGATGCTCGCGCAGCGTCCGGGTCTCACGTCCCGCACCGACGCGTGGTGGCGGACGCGCCGGCTGAAGACGGGGCCGCGATCGCCGGCGCCGAAGAACCTCGCGCTGCTCGAGCTCGACGGCGACCCCGCGGCGTACGCGATCTACACCGTGAAGCAGGACTGGCGCGGCGGGTCGTCGGCGGGCACGGTCGAGATCGTCGAGGCCGTCGCGCCGGAGCCGGCGGCGGCGCGCGAGCTGTGGCGCTGGCTGCTCGACTTCGACTGGACGTCGGAGTTCGTCGCGCGCTTGCTCCCCGTCGACCACGAGTTGCACTGGCTGCTCGCCGAGCCTCGCCGCATGCAGCTGCAGGTCGCGGACGGCGTATGGGTGCGGCTCGTCGACGTCGGCGCGGCGCTCGCCGCGCGGACGTACGAGGGCGACGCCGAGGTGGTGCTCGAGGTCGCGGACGCGTTCCTGCCGGAGAACGCCGGCCGCTGGCGCGTGTCGTGCGGAGGTGTCGAACGCACAACCGATGTGGCCGATCTCGCGGTCGACGTGAGTGTGCTCGGCTCGGTCTATCTCGGCGGGTTCTCGTTCGCGGAGCTCGCGCGCGGGCTGCGCGTGGAAGAGCTTCGCGACGGCGCCGTCGGCCGGGCCGACGCGCTCTTCCGCACGAGGCTCGCGCCCTGGTGCGCAGAGATCTTCTGAGCTACCCTGCTGCAGCCCTTCGGGAGAGGGCTCGTGCATGGGACTCGCAGCACTGCTCACAGCCCTGGCGCTGCACGCGCATGCGTTACAGCACAGGCCTCACGTCGTCACGCATCCGGTGTGGCCCGCGAACGGGACGATCACGTCGCCGTTCGGCCGCGACGGCGCGCGCTGGCATCCCGGCATCGACATCGGCACGCTCCGTTCGCTCGCCGTGCGCGACGCGATTCCCGGGCGCGTGGTGAAGGTAGGGCGGCAGCGCGGGTTCGACGGCTACGGCAACATCGTGCTCGTGCGCTCTGGGCGCTACCAGGAGCTGTACGCGCACCTCGCCGCATGGCGCGTGCGCGTCGGGCAGCGGCTGCGTCCGGGACAGCGCATCGCCACCGCGGGCTGCACGGGCCTGTGCTTCGGCACGCATCTGCACTTCGAGGTGCGGCGGGCCGGGAAGCCGGTGAGCCCACTGCGCACGGTGCTCCGCTACCTCGTCGTGCCGCACCCGCACCCACGCGCGCTCGTCGTGCAGCCGGTGCTCGCGATGCGCAAGCCGCTTCTCTGATGCGTGCCTTGCTGATCGTCGTCGCCGGGGCGCTTGCGCTGGCCGCCGGCGCTGCTGCGTCGATGCGTGCGACGCATCTTCGTCTCGGCGTGCTCGGCAGTCCCGCGCGTTTCGATGCGCAGACGGGCCAGCGGTCGACGACGCGCCTGATCATCGTCGGGTGGCAGCAGGGAACGAGCGCGCAGTACTTCACGCAGCTCATGGGCTCGATGCTCGACGATCCGATGGTGGGGCTGAGCACCGGCGACGAAGGCGGGCCCGAGGCATTGACGCCGCTCGACATAGCGCAGGGTCGCGGCGACGCTCTACTCGTCGCGTTGAACAACGCGATCGCCGAACGCGGCACGACGGTGTACGTCAGGCCGCTCGCCGAGATGAACGGCCACTGGAACGCGTACTCCGCGTTCAACGAGAACGGCTCGTCGCGCGGGCCCGCCCATTCGACGACGGCGTTCCGCAAGGCGTTCGCACGGATGTACGTGATCCTGCACGGCGGGCCTGCGGTCGCTCGGCGCCTTGCCGCGCTGCACCTGCCGCCGCTACGCGCGGGCGCACTCCCGGCTGCGCCGGTGCAGGTCGTGTGGAACCCGCAGGGCTACGGCTCGCCCGACCTGCCGGGCAACTCCGCGCAGGCGTACTACCCGGGCGACGCGTACGTCGATGTCGTCGCCGACGATCTCTACGACATCGGCGGCAAGGCGGAGTGGCCGGCGGCGGACGCGCTGTACAAGGCGCATCCGCACAAGCCGTTCGCATTCCCGGAGTGGGGGCTCTGGGGAATCGACGACCCGTCCTTCGTCACGCGAATGGCGCAGTTCCTGCGCACGCATCCGCGGACGATCATCGCGAGCTACTACTCGGGCCGCCCGGGCTCGATCTTCGATCTCGCGTCGAAGCCGAGGTCTCGCGCCGTGTACCGGGCAGTCATCCCGCGCCTCGAGCGCTGAGCCGGTGCCACGCGACCGGGCGCCTTGGCCGTGACCGGTCGACTCCGATCCCGTACCCTGGGGCTGTGAAGGGCGTGGCCTTCGCCCTTGCCGCCGTGATCGCGGCGACGGCCGCCGTCGGTGCACCTGCCGGTCGCGTCGCCACGCCGCCGATCGTCTTCGGCTATCCGTACGCGGCCCGCTGCCCCGGCGCCGGCATCGCGGAGACGGTCGACCGGTGGCACATGTACGCCTGCAACTGCACCTCGTACGTCGCGTGGGCCCTTGCCGTGAACGGTCAGCGCACCGATTGGTTCGTTCCGGGCGCGATGGACGCGTGGAACTGGCCGAACGTCGCTCGGCTGGCGCATCTACGTGTCGACGGCGTGCCTGCGGTGGGGTCGGTGGCGGTCTGGCCGAAGCTTGCGAAGCCGTTCGGCCACGTCGCCTACGTGATGCGCGTCGAGCGCGACGGAAGGTTCGACGTCGCAGAGTACAACCGACCGGTCCTCGGCAGCATCGACACGTGGGTCTTCGACCTTCGCACGCAAGTCGCGCTGCAGGGCGTGGTGTTCATCCACGTGCCGCGACGCGATGGACGTCGGCTGTAGTCCCCGCCGACGTAACTCCGCCGATCACCAGCGCATACGTGCCGAGCGACACGCTCGCACCGTTCCGCACCGGCAGTGACCCCTCGACGCGCACGATTCGACGTGTGACGGGGTCGATCCGGTACACGGCCGCCGCGATCCCGCCGCCGCGATTCGTTCCTCCGGAGACGTAGACGTCGTTCGCGAGTGTGAACGCCTGCGCGTCCGCAACCGCGGCGGGCAGGCGGCCGAGCGTCGTCACGGTCCCCGTGCGTGTGTCGAGCGCGTAGACGCGGTCGGACGCTCCCGCCTCCGAAACGCCGCCTGCGATCACGACGGTCGCCCCGACCGCTCCGACCGCCGGGTAGCGAAGGCCGACGGGCAGCAGCGCCACCCGTACGAAGTGAACGCCGTCGCGGGTGCGGTAGATCTCGCGGCGCGCCGCGTGGCCGTCGTATCCGCCGACGAGAAACACGCCGCTCGCGGTGCGTGCCGCGGCGACGTCGGAGAGAGGGTGCGGCAGCTGTGCGACGACACTCGAAGCGTGCGTCCGCAGGTCGAAGCGCTGCACGGCGGCGGTGCTCGTTGCCGCGCCGCCGCCGAAGACGTACAGGGCGCTGCCGATCGTCGCGCCCGCGGCGTCGTGGAACGCCTGCGGTAGCGACCCGAGCGGCGTCAGCGTTCCCGTCTCCGGAGACATTCGAAAGACGCCGGTCGTCGACGTCTGACCCGCATCCAGGCCGCCGGCGAGGATCACGGCGCCGCCGTATGCCGCTGCGACTTCGCGCTCCACCGGCGCGCGCAACCTGTAGGGCGCCGTCACCGAAACGGCCGCGCTCGCCCCGGTCGACGCGGTGGAGGCATGGAGTGCGGGGTGTCGGCGCAGCAACCGGTAGAGAGTCGTGGAGCGCTGCGCTTCGCTCGTCGTGAGCAGGTCCATCCCGTCGGGAGTGCGCAAGTACCCCGCGGCCGTCCCCGGCCGGTCGGTGTGTCCGTACTGCCAGACGATTCGATGCGTCGCGACGCTCACGATCACGACCCGGTCGCGGTAATCGTCGTTGATCGCGATCAAGCCGGGGGCGATGCGCATCGCGAGCGAGGGATGGTCGAGTTCGCCGGGCCCGCTCGTCGGTCGGTAGCGCCAGAGCACGCGGCCGGTGCGCGTCATGATGATCGCGGAGCCGGGGCGGGAGTAGTCGGCGAGCAGGATGCGGTTCGGCGCGAGCAGCTGCGGATCCGACGGATACCCCACCGGCGCCTGCACGGCCCACCGGAGTGCGCCGTTCGGCCCGATGTCGTCGATCCACGAGCCGGTGATCTCGCTGATCAGAGTGCCGCCGTCGGCCAGCGGCGTCGCGCCGTTGACGGCGCCGAGGTAGCGCGGCGGATCGTGGCGGCAGACACCCGTCGTCCCGTACCGGCGAACGATTCGATGCGCCGGTGAGATGAAGAGGACGCGGCAGTTGTACGCGTCCGCCACCGAGACGAGGCCGTTCGGCAGGAGGTAGGCGTCGTCTGGTGTGTTCAAGTACCCGGTCGCGCCGCTCTTGACGTTCACGTGGCCGTAGCGCCACACCACGCGCCGGCCCGGGAACGAGATGATCTGAATCGTGTCCTGATCCTCCTGATTCGAGATCACGCGGTTGTGGCGCGGGTTGAAGAACGTGTCGTCGTCGAAAACGAACGGCATCGCCGTACGCGAGCCTCCGGGGTACCGCCAGTAGACGTGGCGCGAGCCGTCGACGAGCAACATCCGGTTGTTGCCGCGGTCGGCGATCAGCAGGTAGCCGGGGATCGGCGCCGGCGGCGCGAGCCTCGGCGGAGCCACACGACCGGTGTGCTTGCCGGTGAGGCTCGACGCCTTTCCGCCGGTCAGCGTCGAGATGATGACCAGGATCGCGGCGGGCAACCCGACGACGACGGCGAGGCGACGGAGCAGCGTCCCTCGGCCGCGGTTCGCGACTCGCCGATGTTCGTGTGCTCGATGCCGCGGCAGGGCGCGATCGTCGCCTCCCGATCTGAGAGGTGCATGAGCCGCCTGGCGGGCTACTCGAGTGGCACCGTGACGGGTCCGGGCAGCCGGCGGTAGACGGCGAAGAAGTCGCGGTCGTCCGGGACGAGATAGCGCTGTGCGGAGTGGTTGGGCTGCGGCTCGACCATCGTCGGGACGAGGCCGTGCCGGTGCCTGTAGGTGATCAGCGTGTGCCAGTACGGGTTGATGTCGAATTGCATCGCCGAAACGGCACCGGCGTGTCGGAGGATCGTCGCGAGGCTGACGACGCTCTGTGCGTCCGCCGCCACGAAGATGAGATTCCCGCGCCGGTCGACACCGACACCGGTGCGCCAGACGCGCAACGTGTTGCCGATCGTCTCGCCCCATTTGAGGCTGGAGTCGAGGTCGGGGTTGATCTTCCCGTTCCAGACGATCGGGGGCAGGCTTTGCCGCGTCCACGCAACACCGCGCGCGTTCGGGCCGCCGTCCCACTTGACAAGGCCGATCCTGCCGTCGCGGTACCCGACCAGGGTGGCGATGCCGCGCTCGAGCGGTTCGTTGATGCGGCCGTTGATGGTCGAGCCGTTACCGCCGTACCTGTAGGTGAAGCCGGCGTTGAAGGTGGCAAGGAGCCGCCACCGCTGGCTGTACGGCACCATCGCCGGGCCTCGTACGGGCGCGTCGGGTGGCTCGTACCGGCCGGGATAGAAGGCGACGGCGGTGCGCGTGTGGTCGAACCACGCGACGTAGGCAACGACGCGCGGATACTCGAGCTCTGGCCGGAAGGTCGTGACGAGCACGGGAGGTTTCCCGTTGATCGGCGGCCCGGTCGACGTCCAGACGCCTTCCCCCGCCAGGGGGTGTGCGAAGATCGGCTTGATCCGGCGTGGCCACGGGCTCGCCCGAATGCGCGGTGCGGCGGCGACCGTCTCCCCGACGGTCGGCAGGGCCGTCAGCTGCGGGCCGCCCTTGCGCGGCGCCTTCCAGCTGTAATAGACGTGCTCGACCTTGTCGACCAGCCAGTTTCCGCCCGGCTGCGTTCGCACCCACTCCACGCTCCGCACGCCGGACGACATGCTCGACGGGCGCAGCATCCAGCGCGTGTAGGAGTAGATGCCAGGGGCCAACATCGCGAGGACGAGCGCGAGCGCGACGAGGCGGCGGCGCCGGCGCGTCCGCCTGGCAAGCGCCTTCCGTCGCCGCGCACGGCGCTCATCACCCGCCGTGCCCTCACCCCGCATATCCGTGGTGGATCCGGCAGCCGCTGTTCGTCACCGAGGCAACGCTACGAGTCGAGGCGGCCCGTCGAATCGGGAAACGCGCGGATCTCTGCTGTCAGCCGCTCACGCGTCGCTGACGGCGTTCCAGGAGCTCGCCGCAACGTTCGCACCGGACCTCGACGCGTTCGAACGGCACGCCGTGAGCCGCGACCACTCGCACAACGGGAGCGGCCTCACGGTGCTCGTGCCGTATTTCGAGATCTCGTTCGTGTTTCAGCGCTGGTTCCTCACGTTCGCGGCGACGCCGGTCGCCTGACGAATCTGCGCCGACGCGGTGAGAATGGCCTGAGCCTGCAGTTGACCTACGGTTAAGGGGCTCGAGAATCGTGGACGGCGCGTAGACGCCGCGGGGGCGAATCCCGATTCGGCGGTCGGCCGCCGCGCGATAGAACGCCGAGCGGTGTCCGGTGGCGCACGCGCGTTCCTTCCCCTCCGTGATCATCGTGGCTGCGGTCATCGTTCTCCTCGGTGGCCACGGTGCGGTGCGGGCCGACAGCAAGCCGCCGCCGCGGCCGCCGGTCAAGAAGCTCCTCGAGCCGGACCCGGTTCTGCGGGATCTGATCGGTTTTCGCGTGCATTACCGCGACCTGCTCCGGCGCCACGACGAGCTCGTCCGCACCGTGAGGATCCGCTACCGCGCTTGGAACGGCGAGTCGCGGAGGGCACTGGTCGTTCTCCCTCGCTGGTACGGCCGGCGTGTGCACCCACGGATTCCGCTCGTCATCTCGCCGCACGGCCGCGGCCTCCAGCCGGAGACGAACGACCGGTTCTGGGGCGGTCTGCCCGCGTTCGGACCGTTTGCCGTCGTCAGCCCCGAAGGCCAAGGGCGACGACTCGTCCTCTACTCGTGGGGCTGGCGCGGCCAGATCGACGACCTCGCCCGCATGCCGAAGATTCTGCAAGCGACTCTGCCCTGGCTCCACGTCGACCCACGTCGCGTCTATGCGCTCGGGGGCAGCATGGGCGGCCAGGAGACATTGCTCCTGACGGCGCGTTATCCGCAGATCCTCGCCGGCGCCTCCGCGCTCGACTCCGCGACGGACATGGCGGCGCGCTACGACGCTTTCCCCCAGCTCAGGAACGGCGCCTCGGTCCAGAGGCTCGCGCGGATCGAGATCGGAGGGACACCGAGGTCTGTCCCCGCAGCCTACGCAGCGCGGAGCCCGATGCACTACGTCGCCGAGCTCGCACGCGCCGGCGTTCCGCTGCACATCTGGTGGAGCGTCCGCGACCGCATCGTCGTGAACCAACAGCAGGAGTCGGGTCGCCTCTATCGCGCGATCGTCGCCGCCAACCCAGAGGCACCCGTGACGAGGTATGTCGGCACCTGGGCGCATACGGCCGAAATGCAGGCGACCGCGCGGCTCCCGCTCGCGCTCGTCAAGCTCAAGCTGATCAAGCTCGACGAGCCGCTGCCGGCCGGAGCGAAGCCGTAGCCGTGCGGGCAGGATAGGTTGCGAACCCGGCGTCAGCTGGATCTCCGCACGCCCCCACGAATGCGCCCCGCGCGCGCGAAGCTTTGTGCGAAGGTGGTGCCGTAGTGCCGGACGAGACCGAACACCCGGGCGTCTACCTGAACGAGGGCGAGCCAGGGAAGACCGTCGAGGGCGTGCCCACAAGTGCACCGCCGCAGGAGTCCACGTACCCCGGCGTCTATGTCGACGAGGGAGACCCGGCCAAGCCGATCGGCGGCGTCCCCACGACGGGGTCGGGGAACCGGTCACGCTGGAGGCGGTGGCGGAAGCCGTTCGTTCTCGTCGGCGCTGCAGCGGGTCTTGGCGCGTACGCCACGCGGCGTCGGCCGAGATAGACGCCGCAGTCGCGCGGCGCGAAGGGTCTGGTGGCTCGTCGCCGGAAGACGCCAGACGGTGCGGGCGACACCGGATGCCAGACGCCGAGGCGGACGGAAGGATGGGGCTGTGAAGAAGATCCGTTGCCTTCTGGGCTTCCACAACTACAAGACCTTCGTAACCGAGGGCGAGAGCTACCTCAAGTGTCCTGACTGCGGAAAGTACGGCGGAACCCCGACGCGCCTGATCGGCGGCTGGGGCTACAAAGGCTGAGCGCCGGCATCGAACACGAGGCGGCTCCAGTCGAGTCGGCGAGTGTTCCGGAATGACCCCTGACGTCTAGCCAGTTGACTGTCTCGGTCGGAGTGACAGAATCAGCGGCCAATGCCCCGGGCCTCCGCTGCGGCGGCTCGACCACATGACGAAAAGGGGGGAAGTATGAGGTTTCGCATCGTGCGCGGCGTAGCCGCGATGGCTGCCTTGTTTGGGGTGGCTGCTGTCGGATTGTTCAGCGCCGCTACCGCTGGTGCAGCGCCGTCCGGCGGCGGCTACACCTGCACCGGTGGCAACTTCACCGGCGATCCGTCAACGTCGACCTTCACGACCATCCCCTCGGGGACCTACTCCAGCATCACCGTTAGGGGCGTGTGCAACGTCGCGACCAACGCGGTGATCAACGTCACCGGCAACATCGACGTCGCTCCTGGCGCTTTGTTCGACGCGCAGAGCGCACCGTCGACCATCACGGTCGGGCATAACGTCACGGCGGGCGCAGGCTCGTTCCTTGGCCTGGGCTGCCTGCCGGACGGAGTGCACGCGGGCCACCCGTGCGCCCTCGCGCCGGACGCCTCCTCGGTCATCACCGTCAAGGGGAACGTCAGCGCTACGGACGCAGCCCTTGTCCTGCTGAACGGGATCACCGTCAACAAGAACGTGACGCTGAACGGTGGAGCGGGCAACGACTGGGTTTTCAAGTGGAACACGATCGGCGGTAACTTCACTGCCAGCGATATCACCCCGGACTTCTTCCTACTGGGGTTCAACAAGGTCGCCGGCAACGTGAATCTGTCGAACATCTGGGCCGTCGATCCGGAAGACGGCGGCTTCGGTGCGGTCAATATCGTCATCAACACGATCGGGCAGAACCTCAACTGCTCGGGACTCGGGCCGCGCCTCTCCGGCGGCTTTATCCCCGGTGCGGTCAACATCGTCGGCCACCAGACGACCGGTCAGTGCGTGGGCCTGGTCGGCGGCCAGTAGCCGACTCTCTTGTCGCAGCGTCCGTTTGTCACCCGCACCAATGGGTGACAAACGGACGCACTGCGTCACATGCTCGACTGGGCCAGTGTTCCGGAATGACGCCGTAGGGATGCGAGAATCGGAAGATGGCGGTGACGCAGAGCGAAGCTCGCCGGCTAGCGCTGTCCTTGCCGGAGACCGTCGAGCAGGATCATCATGGCCGCCCTTCGTTTCGAGTGGGCGGGAAGATCTTCGCGACTCTGTGGAGTGACGTCCGCATGAACGTGATGCTGGACGAAGGAGGCATCCGCACCGCTGTCGAGCGGGCACCCAACTGCTGCGAGCCGGTGGCGTGGGGCAAACGGTTGGCGGCCGTCGGCGTGGACCTTCACCGCGTCGATCACGACTTGCTGCGCGAGTTGCTCACCGATTCTTGGGAGGGGAAAGCTCCGCAGGACCTGCTCGGGAATGCGTCGCCGAGACGCGACGCCTCGCCTGGGCCGGTGTCGCGGAATGACGCCTGACGCCCAGCTGGACGTTTAGGTTGCAGGCGCTGGAGCCGCGAGGCGCAATCGAGTGTTTCGAGCGTCCGGCCCGCGGTGAGCCGTGCGGTGCCTGGGAGAACGCTCGATGAAGTGTCGTTCAACCTGGCGCATCCGCTGCCGCGCGTCTTCATCGCGCCTGGGACGAGCGACGACTCCGTTCCTATCGAGGCCGCGCGCGGCGCTCGGGACCGCCTCGCCGACGCCGGTGCGGGAGTCGGCTGTGCCAGTGTTCCGGAGTGACCTCTGAGCGAGACTTGCGGAACTGTTTGGACTGAAGAGATGTGAGCGAGGCACGACTGATTCTCACGTGCGGGTTGCCCGGGGCGGGCAAGACCGCACTCGCAAGGCAGCTAGCCGCGGACCGGCGCGCCGTGCGCCTCACGAAGGATGAGTGGCTCACGGCCCTCGGCTCCAGTCCCTGGGATACGCCGATCCGGGAGAAGGTCGAACGCGAACTCTGGCGTCTTGCCCAAGAAATCCTGCGGCTCGGTCTGAGCGTCGTGCTCGATTTTGGGCTCTGGGCACGGAGCGAACGTGACGAGATGCGGTCCACCGCTCGTGGCCTTGGTGTCGCCGTTGAACTGCACTTCCTCGAGCTTCCTGCTGATGAACTCTGGAGGCGCATCGATGCCCGTAACGCGCACCCACCTTGGGACAGCTACCCCATCTCGCGCGCCGACCTGGACGAGTGGCTGACGGCCTTCCACCCGCCCGATGCCGCCGAGCTGGCCTTGTTCGACTCCCCGCCAGACCCAAACTGAGCAACTGCCTACGGCGCGTAATTGACCCAACCATCACCTTTGGCCGGGCTGGGCGACGCGGGCTCGACACGAGCCTTCTGAAGCTCGACGCCTTCGGCGTCCGGAATGACGTCTGACGGAGCTCTGCGATAGGTTGCGTCCTTGCGACGAATCGGGGCTGAGTTGCGAGTGGTGAATGCGCTGGGACGACTTCGCTGCTGCTGCGCCTGAGTTGGCGCGGCTCGGCGAGGAGCGTTTGCGCTCGCGCGAGCTTTGCTTGGTGGGGACACTGAGGAGGAATGGCTGGCCCCGGATCTCGCCTGTCGAGCCTGAGTTCGTCGACGGGGAACTGATGCTCGGGATGATGTGGCGTTCCCCGAAGGCACTCGACTTGTTGCGTGACCCCCGTATCGTCGTGCATAGCACCCTTACCGATCGGCACGACCTCTCGGGTGACATCAAGCTGTACGGCCGTGCTCTCGCCGTCGAGGACGAAACGCGCCTCGCTGCGCATCGGCGCGCGATCAGAGCGCGCATTGACTGGACACCGCCTCAGCCGTACCACGTCTTCGCGGTTGATATTGAGGCCGCCGGCTGGGTCACGTTCGCCGAGCCGCGGTTCGGCCTAGCCTGGGACCCGGATCACGGTGTACGGCGGTGGCGACAACGGGAGGCGTAGCACCTTACGCAGAGCAAGACGAGCGGATGGCGTCGCCACTTAACCGAGGATGCTCGCCTGCGCCAGTGTTCGGAAATGACGCCTGGCATTAGTCTCGGCTCATGACTCCTGACGACGCGTTACTGATGCTCACAAGCCTCGGCGACAACCAGGCTGCGTCGAGTGCCGAGGCGAGTCGCGCGGAGGAGCTACTGCCGACTTTGCTCGCGGCGGGCTACGCGCTAGTCGGTGGCGGCGCCTGGCGACTCACGGCGTTGGGCGTAGCGAGAGTCGCCGAGCTGGAGCGAGGCCGCGGCGGGCGACGTTGACCGGTGCCGCGCTCTGGCGTGACGAGATCCCCGCGCTGCCGGCGGGGACGGCCGAGTCAAGGGGAGTCAACAGCAACCCAGTCGGGGCCGTGGCCGTCGGCAACGCCGTGGCCGACGGATCCTGAGGGACAGCAGGGCTCGTGTGACCTACAAGAGCTGAGATTTGTTCAGTCTCGACGGGGCGACGTCGCCGGTTCTAGCAGGCTCAAGCGCTGCCAGGACGGGAGCGCTACCTGGACCTCGTCCCTGTGCCAGTAATGCAGGTTGACTCCCTGCCGCTGCGCAAAGGCGTAGCCGTCGTCGTAGTTGGAGATCTCGAAGCCCAGCCGCTTGTAGTGCTCGACCGCGCGCGGCATGTCGGCGAGAGCGAAGATCGGCTCTACGGCGACAACGCGGGTCGTGTCAGGCGGCTACGTCGTGCTTGCGCTTCCACTCCGGAGAGCGCCATGGCCCTTTGTGCTGCAAGCCGAACAGGCGGCCAGGGAACCACCACTTGACGGCCCGGCCAACCGCCGTCCTGTTGCACCAGCAGTCCGGATCGCAACCACACCTCCGGTCGCGCGGATTGTGAAGGCGGGCCAAAAGGCTCCGGCTCATGCGCGAATTCTCGACCTCGGTTGGCCAGTT
>DATDNT010000087.1:0-19543 GCA_036518135.1 Gaiellaceae bacterium
CACACGGACGTCTACTCGCTCGGCATCGTGCTCTACGAGCTGCTGACCGGCGAGGTGCCGTTCAAGGGCGAGAACTTCGTCGCCGTCGCGATGCGGCACATCAACGAGCCGCCGCCGCCGATCCGCGACAAGCGCCCGGACGTGCCGCCGCGCGTCGAAGCCGCGGTCCAGCGCGCGATGGCGAAGGATCCGGAGGCGCGGTTCCAGACGATGTCCGACTTCTGCCGCGAGCTCGAGGCATGCCTCGCGGAGGTGCAGCAGTCCGCCGGGACGCAGGTCGCCGCCGCGCCGTTGCCGGTGCGCCGACGCCGAAGCGGGATCTCGCCGTGGCCGCTCGTGCTGCTGCTCGTCGCGCTGATCGCGATCGGCGCGGTCGTCGCCGCCCTGCTCCTGCGCAGCCACCACGCGGCGAAGCGCAACTCGGGCGGCGGGTCGACGCCGGGCTCGGGGTCGATCCATCTGCGGGCGGTCACCGCGTACGACCCGTATGGCACCGGCGCGCCCGGCGAGAACAACGCCGCAGCGGGCCGCGCGACGGACGCGTCGCCGTCGACGTACTGGGAGACGGAGCGGTACTACAACCATCCGAGCCTGAACAAGAAGGGCGTCGGGCTCGTCCTCGACGCCGGCAAGGCGGTGACGCTGCACCACCTCGGCCTCTCGACCGGCACGCCTGGCTTCACCGCGGAGATCCTCGCCGGCGACTCGGAGACGGGCCCCTTCCCGGACGTCGTCGGTCAGTCGCAGACGGTCAATGGCCAGGCGACCTACACGATCGCGGGCGGGGCGCACCGCTACTACGTGATCTGGATCACGCGTCTCGGCGGCAGCTACGACACGGCGCAGGTCAATTTCGTCACGGCGAACTAGCCTCTAGCCTTCGCTCATGAGCTTGCGTGCCGGTTCGTCGCTCGGCGAGTCGCCGTTGTGGCCGACGGCAGCGATCGCCGCGTCGGCGCTGCTCTACGCGGACCTGCCGAGTCGCTTCATCCTCGGCTCCTCAGGCAGCGCCTTCGGCGTCCTGCGCTGGGTAGTGCCCGTGCTGACCCTGCTCCTGCTCGCGGCGCTCCTCGCGACGGCGCCGGGCGGCCGGCTCGCCGCGGGCCTCGGCTGGCACACGCACCGGCTGCATCTCACGCGGCGGTGGCTCTCGCTCGCGATGATCGGTGTCGTCAGCGCGGCCAACGCCGCGTCGATCGCGTGGCTCGTGCACCTGCTCGTGAACGGCGCACACGCGAACGCCTCGACGCTGCTCCGCGCCGCCGTCCACATGTGGGTCGTCAACGTGCTGCTATTCGGCCTGTGGTACTGGCAGCTCGACGGAGGAGGCCCCGCGGGCCGTCCTGCCTGCGCGGCGGCCGACCGTGACTTCCTCTTCCCGCAGCAGGCCGACCCGCGCCTCGCCGACGAGTCGTGGCGGCCGCTCTTCCTCGACTACCTGTACGTGTCGTTCACGAACGCCGCCGCCTTCAGCCCGACCGACACGATGCCGCTCAGCCGGTGGGCGAAGATGCTGATGCTCGTCCAGTCCGCGATCAGCCTCTCGCTGGCTGTGATGGTGGTCGCGCGCGCCGTGAACATCCTTCGCTAGAGCCGGAGCGCGTGCAGGATCGACACCTTGCGCACCGAGTCGCCGCGGCGGTGCCCGCGCGTCCTGTCCTTGAGCGGGAAGTCGGCGGGCGTCACGTGGAGCCTCGCCCGCGGCGACACCGGTACGCGGCTCGTGAACTCGCGGCTCCCCGGTGTCTGCTGGAACGTCGCGCCGTCGAGGATGTAGATCGTCCCGTCGCTCCACGAGCGCGGGTCGCGCGGGTCCGAGCCGATCGAGAACAGGTAGCGCGAGGTTCCGTTTCCGGGATGCTCGCACCAGTTGATGTAGCTCTGCGCGAAGTCGCGGTCGACGACCGCGAAGTAGAGCGGCCAGAGGGCGTCATCCGAGGCGAACGCCGCGTCGATCGGCGCTCCGTGCGCGTCGAACGTCGCGCGCGTCCGCATCTCGGTCAGCTCGCGACGGTTCGTGCCGTGCAGGAGGAAGCCGCGGCGCGTCAGGTGGTGGAGGAACCACCACTTCGGCTGCGGCAGGTCGTAGGCGACCTCGCCGCCCGGCGGCGTTGCTTCGATCAGGTCGTCGAACGCAGCTGCGTACGGAACGGTGTCGGGGTGCGGCACCACGCGCAGGCGCCACCAGTTGACGCCCATCAGAACCGCAGCGCGCGGCGCCGCTCGAATCGCTCGACAGCGAGGTCGGCGAGCCGCTGCAGCAGGTCGGCGTACGGAATGCCGGACGCCTCGAAGAGCCGCGCGTAGACGCTCGTCGACGTGAACCCTGGGATCGTGTTCAGCTCGTTGACGAGCACCTGACCGTCCTCGCGCACGAACATGTCGGCGCGCGCCATCCCTTCGCAGTCGGTCGCGACGAACGCGCGCACGGCGAGCTCCTGCGCCCGCTCGACCTGCTCCGGCGTGATGCGCGCCGGCACGACGAGGTCCATCTCGCCCTCGTCGTACTTCGCCTCGAAGTCGTACCACTCGTTGTGCGTGACGACGATCTCGCCCGGGAGCGACGCCTGCGGCGTCAGGTTCCCGAGGACGCCGACCTCCACCTCGATCCCCGCCACGAACCGCTCGACCAGGACCTTCTCGTCGTGCTCGAACGCGAGCGCCACCGCCCGGGCGAGTTCGTCGTCGTCGTGCGCCTTCGAGATGCCGACGCTCGACCCGAGCCGCGCGGGCTTGACGAACACCGGGTAGCCGAAGGGGTTCCGCGGCGCGTCGCCGAGGCGCAGCGTGACGTTGTCGGTGACCGGGATGCCGTGGTCGCGGAGCACCGCCTTGAACACGTCCTTGTCCATGCACAGCGCGGAGGCGAGCACGCCGGCGCCGACGTACGGCACGCCCGCGAGCTCGAGGAGCCCCTGCACCGTCCCGTCCTCGCCGAACGGGCCGTGCAGCACCGGGAAGACGACGTCCACGTCGGAGAGCGTCGTCGCGACGTCCTTCCCCGGCAGGCGTGCCGGTAGCTCCGGCCGGCTCGCCGACTCGAGCTGCCAGCGGCCGTCCCGGTCGATCTCGATCGCGAGGACCTCGTTGCCGGACTCGGAGAGCGCGCGCACGACGCTCGCGGCGGAGGCGACCGAGATCGGGTTCTCGCTCGACCGACCGCCGAGGATCACGGCGATCCGTCTCGTCAAGGTGTCGACGAGGTGGTCGTGGCGGTCGTCGTGGTGCCGCCGTCGCCGCCCGGCGTTCCCTGCTGCAGCTGGCCGACGTGGATGATGATCACCTCGCCCGACTTCGCCGGCGAGCCTGCCTTGGGATCCTCCGACAGCACGATCCCGTCCTGGCTCGGGTCGGTCACCGGGTCGTAGACGACGGACGGCGTGAGCCCGGCGCCGGAGAGGATCTGCTCGGCCGTCGACTGGTTCGAGCCGGTGACGTCGGGCACCTGCGTCGCCGCCGGGCCCTTCGACACCGACAGCGTGATCGTCGAGCCCTTCGGCACCTGCGTACCCGCCTGCGGCGACTCGGAGACGACGACGCCCTGCGCGGTGTCTGACGCGACGTCGACGCGCTGCACCACGAATCCCTGGCCCTCGAGCGCCGACTTCGCGTTCGCGTACGGCTGTGTCGTCACGTCCGGCACCGGCACCGGCTTCGCACCGCGTGACACGTTGATGTGGATCACCGTTCCCTTGATCACGTTGTCGCCGGCGTGCGGCTGCTGCGCCGTCACCGTGTCCGGCTGCTGGCCCGAGAAGATCCTCGTGATCTTCGGCTGCATGCCCGCGGCCGCGAGCATCTGCACCGCGGACGTCACGTCCTGCCCGACGACGTTCGGCACCGCGAACTTCTCCTTGCCGCGCGAGACGAAGATCGTCACCGGCGAGTTCTTCCCGACCTGCACGCCGTCCTGCGGATCCTGGTCGTACACCTGGCCCGGGTTGACCGAGTCGCTGAAGCCGTACTTCACCCGCGGCTTCAGGCCGGCCTCGAGGATGTGCTGCTTCGCGAGGTCGCGCTGCAGCAGGAGGACGTTCGGGACGGCGACGGTCTTCGACGAGTTCAGCTGGTCCTGGATCTTCGTGTAGAGGTAGAAGCCGCCGATCCCGCCCGCGATGATCAGCCCGAGCGCCAGCAGCCACGGCCACACGGAGCGTCCGGGCGGCGGCTCTTCGTAGTACCCCGGCGCGCGGTAGACCGGCGGCGCGGGCGGCGGCGCGATCGCGGTGCGCGGCCGCTGCACCATCGTCGCCGCGGTCGAGATGCCGGCGCCGGCGAGGACCTGCGTCATCGCGTCCTCGGTCTCGCGCGCCACCGCGACGCCGCGCGCGAGGCGCGCGAGGTCGGCATCCATCTCCTCGGCCGAGCTGTAGCGCTGGTCGGGGTCCTTCGCGAGCGCGCGCATGACGATCGCGTCGAGGTCGTGCGGCACGCCGTTCCGAAGCTTCGACGGCGGGTCCGGCACCTGCGACAGGTGCTTCATCGCGATCTCGACGGGCGTGTCCCCGGTGAACGGGACGCGGCCGGTCAGCATCTCGTAGAGCACGATCCCGAGCGAGTAGAGATCGGAGCGCGCGTCGACGGGAGCGCCGCGCGCCTGCTCCGGAGAGAGGTATTGCGCGGTGCCGACGATGGAGCCGGCCTCCGTCATCTGCGAGGCGCCGGAGCGCGCGATGCCGAAGTCCGTCACCTTCAGCCGCCCGTCGCCGCCGACGACGATGTTGTGCGGCTTGATGTCGCGGTGCACGATCCCGTTGCGGTGCGCGAACGCGAGCGCGCCGAGGATCTGGCGCGCGTAGTCGATCGCGATCGGGATCGGCGTCGGCCCGTTCTTGACGAGCAGCTCCTTGAGCGTGCGCCCGTCGAGGAACTCCATCGCGATGTAGTAGGTGCCTTCCGCGTAGCCGCGGTCGAAGATCGAGACGATGCTCGGATGGTTGAGGCCGGCGGCGCTCTGCGCCTCGCGCCGGAAGCGCTCGACGAACTGCTCGTCCGACGCGTGGCGCTCGTCGAGGAGCTTCAGGGCGACGCGGCGCCCGAGCTCCTGGTCCTCGGCGAGATAGACGTCCGCCATGCCGCCCGAGCCGAGCTTGCGCTCGATCACGTAGCGCTTGTCGAACGTGCGCCCGATCATCGTGTTGGTCGTCGAGGACATGGCGAGCCGCCTTAATGCTTCGACGCGCCGGGCAGCATTGCCTCTATCAGCTGCTTCGCGATCGGGGCCGCGACGGCGCCGCCGAACCCGCCCGGCGAGTGCTCCACGACGACGGCGCCGGCGACCTGCGGGTTGTCCGCAGGCGCGAAGAAGATGAACCAGGCGTCGTAGACGTTCGTGACGCCCGTCTCGGCCGTGCCCGTCTTGCCTGCGACCTTGATCCCCGGGATCTGAGCGGAGGTGGCGGTCCCGCCCGTGACCACCGCCTGCATCATCACGTTCAGCTGCGCCGCCGTCTGCGGCTTCATCGGCGTCTTCCAGACGTGCGGCTCCACCTTGACCACGGTACCGCCGCCGGGGCCCGTGACCTTCTTGACGAGGTGCGGCTCCATCTCCTTGCCGCCGTTCGCGACCGCGGCGGCGACGAGCGCCATCTGCAGGGGCGTCACGAGGAGCTTGTCCTGGCCGAACGCGAGGCGGCCCGGGTCCATCTGGCCCGCGTCGGTGAAGAACTTCCGGTGCTTGTAGTCGAACTCGCCGCTCTCCGCGACGGAGTCCGACGGCAGCTCGATCGGCGGCTTCGAGTAGAAGCCGAAGTCCTTGGCCTTGTCGATCACCTTCTGCGCGCCGAGGTGCATGCCGATCTGGCAGAAGACGGCGTTGATCGAGTGCTGGTACGCCTGGACGAAGTTGACGTTGCCGAACGTCTCGGGCGCCTCGGGGTTGCCGGCGTTCGACACCTTCTGCCCGTACTCCATGCAGTAGCCCGGGTCGTAGAAGTGCGAGTCGGGCGTGTAGACACCGGAGTCGAGCGCCTCGGCCGCGGTCACCGTCTTGAACGTCGAGCCCGGCGGGTAGAGGCCCTGCGTCGCGCGGTTGTACAACGGCGACACCGAGCCGGGGCACGACGCGGGCGAGTGGAGGATGCTCGCGTAGCCGCTCGGCGACTCGATCTTGTTCGGGTCGTAGCCGGGCGACGACGCCATCACGTACACCGCGCCCGTCTTCGGGTTGAGCACCACGGCGGCGCCGCACTTCCCGCGCAGCGCGGTCTCGGCGATCTTCTGCGCGCCCACGTGGAGGTTGAGCACGAGGTTGTTGCCCTTGACCGTCGCGCCCTTCAGGTTCTCCGACAGCTTGTCCCACACGGTCCCGAGGTTCGCGTTCGACGCGGTCAGGTACGCGTTCTCCTGGCGCTCGATGCCGGCGCGCGAGCGCCCCTGCGTCGAGTAGCCGATCGTCTGCGACGCGAGGCCGTGGGTCGGGTAGGTCCGGAAGAAGAGCGTCTGCCCGCCCTGCTTCTTCACGATGTTCCGCGCCAGCACGGTCTTGCCGTCGGACGCGTAGATGAGCCCGCGCTTGATCTTGAACTGCGCGACGCGCTGGATAGCGTTGTCCTGCTTCGCCGCGAGGCCGGGCACCGCCCACGACTGCCAGTACGTCGTCGCGACGATCAGCGCGGCCAGGAGGACGAGCGCGACGAGCGCGATCTGCGAGATCTGCCGGTTCATCCGACCGCGTTCGCCCTGTTCGAGACGAGGAGCAGCCCTGCGAGCAGCAGGAAGTTCGCGACGATCGACGAGCCGCCGTAGGCGACGAACGGCAACGTGATGCCCGTCAGCGGGATCAGCCGGAGGACGCCGCCGACGATGATGAACGTCTGCACCGCGAAGCCGAACGTGAGACCCGCCGTGAGCAGCTTCGAGAAGCCGTCGTCGGCCTGCAGCGCGATCTTCATCCCGCGCGCGACGAACAGCATGAAGACGAGCAGCAGCGCCGCGGCGCCGATGAGGCCGAGCTCCTGCGCAAGCGCCGAGTAGATGAAGTCGCTGTTGATGAAGGGGATCAGCGGGTGGCCGTCCGTCGTCGTGAACGTTCCCTTGCCGAGGCCGGCGCCGCCGAAGCTCCCGTTCGCGATCGAGTAGAGCGACTTCACGAGCTGGTAGCTCTCGCAGTCCTGCCGCAGCGCCATGCCGCCGGTCGACGGGCAGTACACCTTGTGCGTCGTCCACGGGTGCAGCCAGATCGTGACGCGCTCGCGGACGTGACCGATCTTCTCGTAGGCGGCGATGCCGCCTGCGACGAAGAGGACGGCGCCGACGACGACCATCCAGATCCGCGCCGTCGCGACATAGAGCATCGACAGGAAGATCCCGTAGTAGAGGAGCGCGGACCCGAGGTCGTTCGACGAGACGAGCACGAGCATGCACGCGCCCCAGATGAGAAGCAGCGGGCCGAGGTCCTTCAGCCGCGCCTGCGCGAGCGTCTCGCGCTTCTCGCGCAGGTACGCGGCGAGGAAGACGATCAGGAAGATCTTCGCGAACTCGCCCGGCTGGAACTCGATCGGTCCGACGCGCACCCACAGCCGCGCGCCGTTCACCGTTTCGCCGAGCCCGGGCAGTCGGGGCAGGAAGAGCAGCGCGATCGCGGTGATGCCGAAGAGGTACTTGTAGTTCTCGAGCGCGCGGTAGTCGCGGCGCAGCCCGAACAGCGCGAGCGCGAAGACGGCGACGCCGATCACGATCCAGAGCCCCTGCTTGAACGCGTCGCTCGGGCCGAGGCGGTAGATCTCGGTGACGCCGATCGCGGTCAGGAACCCGGCCATCGGCAGCAGGTACGGGTCCGCGTCGGGCACGGCGAACCGCGCAACGACATGCGCGGCGAGGTACAGCGCGAAGAAGAACACCGCGTAGCCGAGCGAGCCCCAGCTCACCTGCGACGACCGCGCGATGTAGACCGAGGCGAACCCGAGGCCGGTGAGGACGCCGACGGCCCACAGGTAGAGCAGCTCGCGATTTCTGAAGCTGAGCTCTCTCAGCGCGCCAGCCCCCACCAGACGAGCACGACGATGACGGCGACCAGCGCGACGATCACGAGCAGCGCCAGGATGCGCCTGCCGATGCCTGCCTGCGGGGCCTGCTGCGACTCCTGCTCCGCGATCGCGGCGCGGATCTCGTGCGCGGGGACGACCATCGTGTCGACGGCCGCTCGCGGCGGCGGCCGCACGCCGTCCTCGGGGTGCAGGGTGTCCTCGTCGTCCGGCGCCGACCGGACTGCCTCGAGCTTCTGGGTCTCGTCGTCCGCCGCCACGGGCTCCACGGTCTCCTCGCCCTCGACGGTCTCGAAGAGGACCGCGGTGATGTTGTCGTCGCCGCCCGCCCGGTTCGCGGCGCGAACGAGCGCCTTCGCGGCGGTGTCGAGGTCGCCGCGATGCTCGAGGAGGATCTGCTCGATCGTCTCGCCGGGCACCATGTCCGAGAGCCCGTCGGAGCAGATGAGGTAGACGTCGCCGGCTTCCGGGCGCACGGTGAACGCGTCGACGTCGACGTCGGGATCGGTGCCGAGCGCACGCGTGATCACCGACCGCTGCGGATGCACCTCGGCGTCGCGCGCCGACAGCTCGCCGCGGCGGACGAGCTCGGCGACGAGCGAATGGTCGTCGGTCAGCTGCTCGAGCCGGTCGCCGCGCAGCACGTACGCGCGGGAGTCGCCGACGTGGCCGAAGGTGATGTCGCCGCTCGGCTCCACCAGCGCGACCGTCATCGTCGTCCCCATGCCGCTCGTCGACGGGTCGTTCGACGCGCGCTCGTGCACGCGGCGGTTCGCCTCCTGCACGAGCTGCTTCACGTAGTCCTCGCCGCCCTCGCGCGCGCCGGAATCGTTCAGCGCGCCCGCCGCGAGCGCGGACGCGATCTCGCCCGCACGGGCGCCGCCCATCCCGTCGGCGATCGCGAAGAGCGGCGGCCGGACGACGAACGCGTCCTCGTTCTGGCGGCGCTTGCGTCCCGGGTCGGTCGCCGAGGCGCTCCTGCCCAGCCTCACGGCTCGAACCTCAGATCCGTCTCGCCCACGCGGACGACGTCGCCGGGCGTCAGCCGTCGCTCACGCGTCAGCCGGATGCCGTTCACGAACGTGCCGTTCGTCGAGCCGATGTCCTCGACGTAGACCCCGTCGCGGCGCGGCTCGATGCGCGCGTGGCGCGTCGACGCGTACTCGTCGTCCGGCAGCGGCACGTCGTTGGTCGGCCCGCGGCCGAGCGTGATCGGGTGCGAGTCGAGCGTGACGACGTCGCCCTCGCCGAGCGCCGGGCTCGACAGGACGACGAGGCGACCGAGCTCGCGCGCCGTCGGGTGCGCGAGCAGCCCGGCCGCAGCAGCCTGCTGCGGCGCGAGGATCATCGACTCCTGCGGCAGGCGCAGGTCGCGCGCGGCCGACCGGACGATTCGCCAGATGAAGAGGTAGAGGAGGACGAGGAACGCGAGCTTCAGGACGAGAAGGGTCGTCTCGACCTGCGCGGATCCGAGCACTACTGCAGCTCCCGGGAGAACGCGATCTCCGTCGAGCCGATCGTGAACCTCGTGCCGTCCTCGAGCTTCAGGCGCTTCACCCGCTTCCCTTTCACCTCGACGCCGTTGGTCGAATCCAGGTCGACGAGCCAGTACGTCGCGCCCTCCTGGCGCAGCTCGGCGTGGCGGCGGGAGACGTTCGGGTCGTTCACCTGCACGTCGGCGTCCTTCGACCGGCCGAGCACCGCGCGCCGTTTCGCGAGCTCGTGACGCTCGCCGTCCCACGACAGCACCGCGACCTCGCGCTGGATGCCGAGGTCGACGGGCGACGCGGCCTCCGTCGCCTGCGGCAGCGGCGCCGACGGCTTGTAGACCATCGTCGCGTTCGGCTCGGCGTCGGTCGGCGGCCCCTCCGCGGGCTTCCCCGACGGCTGCACCATCCTCGTCGCGATGCCGAACACCCCGACGTCGAGGTCCTCGTCCGTCTCGAGCTCGACGCGCGGCGCCGACAGCAGCACGTAGCTCTCGCGCCGCGCGTGCTCCGCGAGGTAGTCGCCGAGCTCGTCGCGGAGCTGGTTCTCGTACGACGCGAACTGCTCGCGGTCGCCCGGCGCGAGATAGATCGTGTACTCGTTCGGGACGTAGACGCGCGACACCGAGACGTTCCGGTGGTCGTCCATCTCCTTCACGAGCTTGCGCGCCAGCTCGACGGGCTGCACGTTCGTGCGGAACGCGCGGCCGAAGACGCCCTCGAAGAGCGACTCGAGCTTCGATTCGATGTTGCGCAGCACGGACATGGGGAGCGGGCCGGGTGTTCCCCCGGTGCGGCAAGTTTATGTCCGGCGTTCGGCCGCCAGCGCCCCTGCGGTCACCCATGAGGCGGCGACGAGCGGCAGCAGTGCAGCGGCCGGCGCGATCGTGGCAGTCGCTGCGAGGAGCGCGCCCCCGAAGAGCGCCGCCGCCCAAGGCCCACGGCCGCGCGCGTACGGGAGAGCGACCGCTGCGGCGGCGAGCACGCACGCCTCGGCGACGAGTGTCGGATGCGCCGCGAGCTGCGACCACAGCGCGGACGCGACCGCGGTGGGCCGCGGCGATCCGGCGATGCCGAGGCCGAGCGGCGGCGTCGACCCGTCGAACGGCAGCGGCACGCGGCGGAGGCCCGCGACGACGCCGGCGAGGAGGACGGCGGCGAGCACCTGCGCGCCGCGGCGGACGCGGCCGTGCGCGACCTGCGCCGCGAGCGGCAGCAGCGCGAGGCCGGCGAGCGGTGCGAGCAGCGGGCCCGCAGTGAGGAGGAGCCCCGCGCGCGCGTCGCGCCAGTTGAGCGTCGTCCACACGGCGGCGACGATCGCGTAGACGATCGCGAGCCCGAGCGACACGTTCGCGAGCGGGAAGAACGAGACGACGAGCGCGAACAGGAGCCCGGCGCGCGGAGACGCGAACCCGAGCGCTGCGCCGCCTGCCGCGAGGCCGAGCGGCCAGCCCGCCGGGTAGAACGGCAGCCGCGCCGCGATCCAGCCCGCGGCGACGCCGGTGAGCGCACCCGGCAGCAGCCGCTCGGCGGCGACCGCCGTCCGGGGGCGCGCGGGCGCGGTCGGCTTCGACCCTTTCTTCCGCCGCCGCTTCGGCAGCGACCGCAGCTCGTTCGCGAGCCGCTCCGCCGTCGGCCGACGCTGCGGGTTCACGAGGAGCGCGCTCGACACGATCTCGAGGACGTGGTCGGGCAGGTCGGGCCGTAGCTCGCGGAGCGGCGGGGCGCCACGCTCGATCGCGCGGCTCGTCTCCGTCAGGTCGCCGCCCCAGAACGGGTGCTGCCCCGCGAGCGCCTCCCACAGGAGGACGCCGAGCGCCCACACGTCCGCCGCGGGCGTCGCCGCGAGGCCCTGCAGGCGCTCCGGCGAGATGTAGGCGAGCGTGCCGGGGATGTCGCCGAGCGCCGTCAGCGTGTCGAACTCGGCCATCTGCGCGAGGCCGAAGTCGAGGAGCCGCACGTCCACGGCGCCGGACTCCGCGAGCAGGACGTTCGACGGCTTCACGTCACGGTGCACGATCCCCTTCGAGTGTGCGTGCGCGAGTGCGTCCGCGATCTGCGCCGAGACCTCGAGCGCCGCCCGGTCGTCGAGCTCGCCGCCGCGCATCGCCTCGCGCAACGTGCGGCCCGGCACGTACTCGTAGGCGATGTAGACGTGCGACGGGTCGCGCGCGAGCGAGATGATCCGCTGGCACCGCTCGTGGCGGAGGGACGCTGCGGCGCGGGCCTCGCGCTCGGCGCGATGGCCGCTCTTGCCCTCCCGCGCGACGATCTTCAGCGCGATGTCGAGGCCGCTGCGCTCGTCGCGCGCGAGCCACACGTGCCCCATTCCGCCTGAGCCGAGGGGTCGGATCGGCCGGTAGCGGCCGAGGAAGAGGTCGTGCGCGAGGGCCGCCTGGGACACCTGACGCTTCTACGGGACGGCCAGGACATTTCCTCTCCGTAACGAACGAGTGGTTCAATCCTCCTGCAGGCCTATGGACCCGCGCGACGACGACATCGAGTTCGACTTCTTCGACGACGAGCCCGCCACCACGGAGGCGCAGCCGTCGCGCGTCCGCCTGCCGCGCCGCGGCGGCCGCGGCACCGGCATGCGCAGGCCGGCGGGACCGCCCCGCGGGCTGACGCCGATCCTCCGCCTCCTCGGCGCCGTGATCGTGCTCGTCGCGCTGCTCGTCGTCTTCGGGTTGCTGATCCAGTCGTGCGCGTCGACCTCGAAGAAGGACACGTACGCGAACTACATGGGCGACGTCCAGAAGATCGCGCACGGCTCGCAGGACGACGGCTCGGCGGTCGCGAACGCGCTCACCTCGGGCCAGAAGGCGGGTGCGATGGCGAGCACGCTGAGCGGCATCGCCGACCAGGAACGGCAGAACGTCGCGCAGGCGCAGCGGCTCGACCCGCCCGGCCCGCTCCGTCCCGAGAACCAGCAGCTGATCGAGGCGCTCCAGCTCCGGATCAGCGGCGTCTCCGGGCTCGCGAAGGCGTTCCAGCAGATCGCGTCGTCACCGAAGTCCGGCGACGCCGGAACGCTCGCCGCGCAGGGCGACCGGCTCGTCGCCTCCGACGTCGTCTGGGACGACCTCTTCAAGACGCCGGCCGCCGCCGAGATGCAGAAGCAGGGCGTCAAGGGCGTCGCGCCTCCCGACTCGGCGTTCGTCCAGAACCGGCAGCTCTTCACCGAGAGCTCGCTGACGCTCCTCCTGCAGCGGCTCCAGGGCACGTCGTCGACGGGCAAGGTGACGGGTCTCCACGGCACAGGCCTCGTCGAGGTGAAGGCCAACCCCGGCGGCACCGCGCTCTCGTCCTCGAGCGAGAACACCGTCACCGCCACCACCGACCTCAGCTTCGCCGCGACCGTCAAGGACACCGGCAATTTCCAGGAGGTCGCGATCCAGGTGACGATGACGCTGCAGAAGGACACGGGCGGCCACGCGATCGTGCAGACGCAGAAGATTCCCGTGATCAACCCCGGCCAGGAGAAGACGGTCACGTTCTCCGGGATCAACGTCTCCGGCTACTTCGCCGTCAAGAGCCATCTGTCGATCGACGTGAAAGCCGTTCCCGGCGAGACGCGGCTCGACAACAACAAGGCGAGCTACCCGGTCATCTTCTCGCTCGGCTAGCCGGTCGCGCTAACGTCGACCTGTGCACGCGACGGCGACAACGGCGCTGATCGTCGCCATCGCGGGCGTCGCGGTCGCAGCGGTGGGACTCGCCTTCGCGTCGTGGTCGTGGCTCCGCGTGAAGCGGGTGCGCGACGCGCAGCGCTCGCTGCTCGGCGGCGGCCGGCGCGACCTCGTCGACTTCGCCGTCTCGCTGCAGGGACGCATCGACGATCTCCATCGCGCCGTCGACGAGATCGCGGCCGGCCTCGCGCGCGTCGACCGCCGCGTCGACACGACCGTCACGAATACCGCGATCGTCCGCTACGACGCCTACGAGGACACGGGCGGCCACCAGTCGGCGTCGCTCGCGCTCCTCGACTCGGCACGGACGGGCGTCGTCGTGACGGCGATCCAGGGCCGCGACTACGCGCGGATCTACATGAAGGAGCTCGAGCGCGGCCGCGCCTCCGTCGCGCTCTCGCCCGAGGAGCAGGAGGCGGTCGAGCGGGCCATGGGCCGGTAGGACGGCGAACGGACGTTTCCTGTACCTGTACAGGTACAGGAAACCCTTGTTCGTGGCCGGTACGCGTCAGGTCCGATTCTGGGGGTACAGTGCCGCCAGGGTGCAGCAGGTACTCGTCCTGAATGCGAGTTACGAGCCGCTCAACGTGTGCTCACTGCGCCGCGCGCACGTGCTCGTATTCAAGGGGAAGGCCGAGGTCGTCGAGGAGCTCGACCGACCACTTCGCTCGGCCTCGGACACGTACCGATGGCCACACGTCATCCGGCTCGTCCATTACGTCCGCGTGCCACGCATGGTGCAGCGGAAGATCTCGCGGCGCGCGCTCTTCGCGCGTGACGGCTGGCGCTGCGTCTACTGCGGCACCGCGAGCGGCCGCCTCACGCTCGACCACGTGATCCCCCGGTCGAAGGGCGGCGACTCGACGTGGGAGAACGTGGTCACGTCGTGCGCGCCGTGCAACCTCCGGAAAGGGAACCGGCTGCCGCACGAGGTGCAGATGGAGCTGCCGGCCCGGCCGAGGCCGCCCGCGCCCGTGCTCTTCATCCGGCTCGCGACGCCGAAGATCCCGCAGCGCTGGGAGCGCTATCTGGCGCCGTACGGCACCGAGACTCCCTCGGTCGCGGCCGCTTAGTCGACCGGCGCGGGCTCGGCGCGGTTTCGCACCGCTGCGCGGGCGGGCGCCGGCTCAGCCGGCTCGTGCGCCTTCCGCTCGAGCGCCCACAGCGCGAGGGCCGCGACAGGGCCTGCCGCCCACGACCACGAGAAGTTCCCGTAGAAGAGCAGGAGGCCGGTGACGAGCACGAGCACGAGCGACGGGGCGGCGCGGTTCATTCACGAGTCCGAACGCTCGACGGGCAGATCCGGATACTGCTCCCACTCCGACCACGAGCCGGGATAGAGCAGGCCGTCGCGCCCGGCGAGGTGCAGGCGGTGGAGGACGACGCACGCGGTGACACCCGAGCCGCAGTACGCGACGAGCTCTCCTTGGGGAAGCGGCGGCGGCTCCTCGTTCCACGGCGCGTTCAGCGCGCCGGGTATCCGGCCGGGGACGCGGTCGACCGCGTTCGGCTCGCCGCGCCAGCGCGCGGGGAGCCGCGCGTCGACGACGACGAACTCGCCGAGGTGCGCAGCGAGCGATTCGCGGGACACCGTGTCACCCGAGCGCGGCCGCGACACGAACTCCGCAGGCTCGGCCGGCTCGCCGCCGCGCGCGAGCGGCCCGCGCCACGCGGCGAGTTCGACCACCGCGCACGCGTCGTGGCCGTGGTGGCGGAGCAGCCACCACAGGCGTTCGGCGCCGCCGAGGGTGCCGTAGGCGACGACGAACGTCCCGGCGTCGACGCCCGCCCGTGACATCGCGGCGGCGAACTGGTCGTCCGGCGGCAGCGGGTGACGGCCGCCGCTTCCCGGCGGTGCCGAGAGCTCGCGCTCGAGGTCGACGAACACGGCTCCCGGGATGTGGCCCTCGAGGTATGCGCGGCGCCCGGCCTCGGGGTCGTCCAGCGACCAGCGAACGTCGACGAAGCGGTAGCGCACGTGTGACATCTCAGCACGGGGCGGCGTATGAAGGGCATGAGACGACTTCTCCTCCCATCGCTCGCCGCGGCGCTTGTCGCCCTCGCCGTCGCGGCCTTCGCCGGTGTCGGCCGTCCCGAGGCCGCGCGCGGCGACACGGGCGCCGGCGCCGACACCGTCACGACCGTCGGGCACGGTGTCGTCCGGACCGTCCCCGACCAGGCGACTGTCACAGCCGGCGTCCACACGCAGGCCGCAACGGCCGCCGACGCACTCGCCGAGAACGCTCGGCGGATGAACGCCGTCGTCGACGCGCTGAAGCAGGCCGGCGGCGGCGACCTGCAGACGCAGCAGGTCTCGCTCTACCCGCAGTCCGACCAGGACGGGAAGGTCACCGGGTACACCGCCGACAACAGCGTGGCCGCGACGATCGCCGTGGCACAGGCAGGCGCGCTCGTCGACGCCGCCGTCGCCGCGGGGGCGAATACGGTCGACGGGCCGTCGCTCTCGGTCTCTGACCGTGACGCGCGCTATCGCGACGCGCTGGCGAAGGCCGTCGACGACGCCCGTGCGAAGGCGGAGGCGCTCGCGAAGGCCGGCGGCTTCGGCGTCGGGCCGGTCTCGGTCGTCACCGAGAACACGACCGAGGCGCCCCAGCCGGTCTTCGCGGCGGCGGCGGCGGCGGCAAAGGACGCGTCGACGCCGGTCGAGGCGGGGACGCAGGAGATCACCGCCGACGTCACCGTCACCTTCGGCATTCGCTGACGGTGACGCCGGCGGGATTCGTGTCGTTTCGGCTCACGTCAGCCGAAGCGTGAGACGCAGGGGCCGCTCGCAGCGGGCGCAAACGCTGCGAGCAGCGCCCTTGCGCTCGGCGAGGTGAACCGGCAGCGGCTTCTCGCACGTGCACCACAACGGGGTTGCGGGGGTCGCCATGACCCGCTCCTTCCATTCGAAGAGAGATGTCCCGCGGAGGAGATCTGCTAGCCGGCGGCGGCGGGGAGGACGAAAGCGCCGGCTAGCACACGTTGAGGCGCGCGACGACGATCGCCTGAAAGGCGAACTGCTTGTAGCCCATCGTCGTCGGCACGGCGTGCATGTCCGTCAAGTATGCGCGGCGTGTCAAGCCGCCTCCCTCCTCGCCACGTGGACGTGCGGCACGCGCAGGTGCACGTGCGACTCCGTGCCGTACCCGCCCGGCACCGGGATGTAGAACTCGGGGTACCCCCACATGCCGTGCTCGTGGACGTCGAGGCCGCCCGACTCGACGTGCTCCTCGACGCGGATGCCCCACACGCGGTCCAGCGCGTAGAGCGCGCCGAAGGACGTCGAGAACGAGAACGCGCCGACGGCGACGACGCCGAGCGCCTGCACGCCGAGCTGGTGGAACGACCCGGTGTAGACGAGACCGCCGGACCCGGTCGCGAGCCTCGACGCGAGCGACGGCACCGCGAAGACGCCGGTGGCGAGCGTGCCCCACACGCCCGACAGCCCGTGCACGGCGACGGCGCCGATCGGATCGTCGATGCCGATCGACTCCACCCACATCACGCCGAAGACCGCGATCAGGCCCGAGCCCGCGCCGATCGCGACCGCCGCCCACGGCGCGACGAAGCCGGACGCCGCGGTGACGGCGACGAGCGCGCCGAGGGCGCCGTTCAGCATCATCGAGATGTCCGGCTTGCCGAGCCGCGCCCACGCGACGCAGACCCCGGTGACCGCGCCCGCGGCGGCGGCGATGTTCGTCGTCGTCGCGACGTAGGAGAAGAAGCCGACGCCGCCGGCGTCGACGCCGAGCGTCGAGCCCGGGTTGAACCCGAACCAGCCGAACCAGAGGATCAGCGTGCCGAGCACGGCGTACGGGATGTTGTGGCCGGGGATCGGGTTCGCGCGGCCGTCCGTGCCGAACTTGCCGATGCGGGGGCCGAGGATCAGCGCTCCCGCGAGCGCGGCGAGCGCGCCCTGGTAGTGGACGACGGTCGAGCCCGCGAAGTCCTGCATCCCGTGCGCGAACAGCCAGCCGTGCGGCGACCAGATCCAGTGCGAGACGACGCTGTAGGTGATCGTGAACCACACGCCGAACACGACGTAGACCCAGAGCTTCGCCCGCTCGGCCATCGCGCCCCACACGATCGCGAGCGAGACGCCGGCGAACACGACCTCGAACAGGTAGCCCGCCGCGCCAGGCACCTCGGAGAACCAGTCGAACGGGGCCTTGCCGACGGCCGTCAGGGCGTCGACGGACGGCAGGAACCCCGCGGTGCCGACGAGGCCGTTTCCGTCGCCGAACGCGATCCCGAAGCCGACCGCCCAGTAGACGATTGAGCACAGCCCGAAGATCAGGACGTTCTTCCCGGCGATGTGCCCGGCGTTCTTCATCCGCGTCAAGCCCGCTTCCAGGAACGCGAACCCCGCCTGCATGAACATCACGAGCACCGCCGCGACGACGACCCACACGGTCGAGACCGCGATCAGGAGGTCATGTCTCGACACCGAGCTCCACCTGTTCGAGCCTGCGGCCGGTGCGGTGGTGCGTCACGCGCCGCACCGGCGTCACCCAGCAGAGGCCGTCGCCGGAGTCGCTGCCGCTCCGCGCCGCGTCGGCGATCGCCTCGACCGCCCCGTCGACCGACTCGTCCGCGACGACGAAGACGAGCATGGCCTTGGGCAGGAACCGTGACTCGAACACGCGGCCGCGGTACTCGTGCGTCACACCGCGCTCGCGCCCGTGGCCGATCGCCTCGATCACCGTGACGCCGACGTGCCCGGTCGCGTCCTCGACCGCGTCGATCACGGTCTCGACTCGCTCCCGGAGCACGACGGCCTCGACCTTGTGCATCGCTACGCCGCGAGCTCCTCGGAAACGGCTGCCTCCATCTCGACGAGCTGCACCGTCTGCAGGATCCGGCCCGCGACGCGGTAGGGATCTGCCAGCGAGTTCGGGCGCCGGTCCTCGAGGTAGCCGCGGTACCCGTTCGCGACGAACGAGTGCGGGATGCGGATCGACGCGCCGCGGTTCGCAACGCCGTACGTGAACTCATCGATCGCCGCCGTCTCGTGCAGGCCGGTGAGGCGCATGTGGTTGTCGGGCCCGTAGACCGCGATGTGCTCCTCGCGCTCGTCGGCGAACGCCGCCATCAGCGACTCGAAGTACTCCTTGCCGCCGACCTCGCGCATCTGCTCGGTCGAGAAGTTCGTGTGCATGCCCGAGCCGTTCCAGTCGTGCTCGACGCCGAGCGGCTTCGGGTGCCAGTTGACGTCGATCCCGTACCGCTCGCAGAGCCGCACCATCAGGTACCGCGCGATCCAGAGCTCGTCGGCGGCGCGCTTCGAGCCCTTGCCGAAGATCTGGAACTCCCACTGCCCCTTCGCGACCTCCGCGTTGATCCCCTCGAGCTCGATGCCCGCGGCGAGGCAGAGGTCGATGTGCTCTTCCACGATCGCGCGCGCGACGTCGCCGACGTTCTTGAACCCGACGCCGGTGTAGTACTCGCCCTGCGGCGCCGGGAAGCCCTCCTTGGGGAACCCGAGCGGCGCGCCGTCCTTGTAGAGGAAGTACTCCTGCTCGAACCCGAACCACGTCCCCGGGTCGTCGGGGATCGTCGCGCGGCTGTTCGACGGATGCGGCGTCCCGTCGGGGAGCAGCACCTCGCACATGACGAGGTAGCCGTTCGTGCGCGCCGGGTCGGGGAAGAGCGCGACCGGCTGGAGCACGCAGTCGGAGCTCGAGCCCTCGGCCTGCCGCGTCGAGCTGCCGTCGAAGTTCCACACCGGGAGCCGCGCGAGCGTCGGCTCGCCCTCGATCTCGACGATCTTCGTCTTCGAGCGCAGGTTCGGCACCGGCTCGTAGCCGTCCAGCCAGATGTACTCGAGCTTGACCTTCATTTCGTCCTCCTTCCGGACCAACAAAAAAGGCGCCCACCACTGCCTGAGTGGTGAAGCGCCATCGCTTCCCGCGGCACCTTCGGCGGCGCCGCGACGGATCGCAATCTAGCTGGACCGGCGGACGATGTCGAGCAGCCGCTCCGCCGTGTGCTCGACCTGCAGCGTCGTGTGCTCGAGCCCGAACCGGTCGTGCAGCAGCCGCTCGAGGTCGCGGCGGATCGCGTGGCAGTCCTCGTCGCGCGCGACGAGGACGTGGGCGGAGAGCGCCGGGAAGCCCGTGCCGATCGTCCAGACGTGCAGGTCGTGGACGTTCGTGACACCGTGCGCGCCCCGCATCGCCGCGGCGATCTCGGCGGCGTCGAGTCCCTCCGGCGCGGCCTCGAGGAGGACTCGGCCGCTGCGGCGCAGGAGCGGCCACGCCGCCCAGAGCATCGAGGCGGCGACGGCCAGCGACGCGATCGGGTCGGCCCGCTGGAACCCGGTGATCCACACGACGCCGCCGGCGACGACCGTGGCCGCGAACGCGTAGAGGTCGGTGAG
>DATDNT010000088.1:0-34823 GCA_036518135.1 Gaiellaceae bacterium
CGGGCAGCTGCGCGCGGTCATCGACGCGGCGTCCGTGACGGCGCTCCGCACCGGTGCGGCCGCCGTTCTCGCAGCGGAGGTGCTGGGGCGGCCGGGCGCCGTGAGCGCAGCGGTGATCGGCGCCGGCGTGAACGGGCGTGCCGCGGCGCGGACGGTCGTCGCGCGGGGCCGGCGCGTGGCGCTGTGGGACGTGGACACCGACCGCGCGCGTGGCGTTGCCGACGAGCTCGGCTGCGACGTGGCAGCGTCGCAGGAAGAGGCGCTCGGAGCTGATCTCCTCGTGACGGTGACGCCGGGACACGAGGTGCTGCTCGGCGAGGGCTCGCTCCGGCCCGGCCAGCACGTGTCGCTGATGGGCGCCGACGGTCCCGGCAAGGCCGAGGCCGCGGGCGCAGAGCTCGCGCGCGCCCGCCTCTTCTGCGACGACTGGGAGCAGGCTTCACACGGCGGCGAGCTCGCGCACGCGGTCGACGAAGGGATCGTCGCGCGCGACGACGTGACGGCGATCGGCGACGTCCTCGCCGGCATCGCCCAGGGGCGCGCGAGCGAGGAGGAGATCACGATGTTCGATTCGACCGGGCTTGCGATCCAGGATCTCGCGATCGCGCTCGCCGCGCTCGAGGCCGCGGACGGGCAAGCGCTGCCGCGGCTCGAGCTCTAGAACCGCGCGGGGTCGAACAGCGCGAGCTCGGGCGACGGCTCGCCGAGGATCGCGCGCGCGACGAGGTCGCCGCACGCGAAGCCGAGCGCGTTGCCGTGGCCGGAGTAGCCGCCGGCGACCCACACGTGCTCGCGGCCGGGCACCGGCCCGACGAGCGGGTTCAGGTCGGGTGTCGCCCCCCAGATGCCCGCCCAGCGATGCGTGACGCGCGGACGACCGCCCACGAGCTGCTCGACGAGGAGCTCGATGTGCTCCTGGATCCCTTCCGTCGTCTCCATCACCTCGGTGTTCTCGGTCTCGAGCGAGGTGTCGCGCTGACCGCCGATCACGAGGCGCCCGTCGGGCAGCTGGTGCCAGTAGTCGTAGCCGGCGCGCGCGTAGTGCGGCCGATCGTACAGGCGCTCCGCGAGCGGTTCCGTCGCAAGCACCTGTCCGCGCGTCGGGACGACGTACGGCGTGAGCTCCGGAAGCAGGGACGCCGTGAACCCGTCGCCGGCGACGACGACGACGTCGGCATCGACGCCCTCCGGCGTGACTGCGTCGCCTTCGCGGATGTCGGCGCCTGCCTCGGCGGCGCGCGCTGCGAGCCGCCGCACCCAGCGAGCGGGAGAGAGCGCGCCGTCCTTCGGGTGCAGGATCGCACCGAGGTACAGCCGGTCGAGCGGCGGCGCGAGCTCGTCGACCCATTCCACGGCGAAGCCGTCCTCGCGCAGCGCATCGTGCTCGGCGCGCAGGGCATCGAGCTCGGCCGTGTCCCAGGCGAGCCGCAGGCTCCCGACGCGGCGCAGCGCGTCGCCCGCGAGTGCCGCCATCCGGTCGAGCGCGCGCTCGGTGAGCTCCATGACACGCCGCGCGCTGTCGGCGCCGAGCGAGACGCGTGCGCGGTCGTACGGCTCGGTCGCACCGCGCAGCGCAAACCCGCCGTTCCGGCCGCTCGCCCCGCCGGCGATCTCGCGCGCCTCGTGGATGCGCACGCGCACGCCGCGCTCGGCCAATGTGAGCGCGCACGAGCACCCGGTGACACCGCCCCCGATCACGGCAACGTCCGCTCGCCCGTCGAACCGCGCCGCGCGCAGCTCGTCGCGCGGCTCCTCGAGCCAGAGAGAGGTCACATGTCGATCGTAGTTGCCCGATATCGGCCCTCCCCTTGATCGACGAGACCGAGCAGCTCGAGCTCGGCCAGCGCCGCTGCGACCTCGCCGGGCGTGAGCCCCGTCCGCCGCACGAGCTCGTCGGCCCCGCTTGCGGCCTCGGCGAGCGCGGCGCGCACCGTTTCGAGCCGCGGCTCGAGCGGTAGCGGTTGAGCAGACGCGCCCGCCAGCCCGAGCACCTCGAGGACGTCGTCCACGCACGTCGCCGGGATCGCCCCCAGCCGAAGCAGCGCGTTCGTCCCCCGCGACAGCTGCGACGTGATCTCGCCCGGGACAGCGAAGACCTCGCGCCCCTCGTCGAGCGCGAGGTCGCCGGTGATCAACGCACCGCTGCGCTCCCGCGCCTCGACCACCACTGTCGCGTCGGCGAGGCCGGCGACGATGCGGTTCCGTGCGGGGAACCGCCACGGCGCAGGCTCGACGCCGGGCGGGTACTCCGACAGGATCAGCCCGCGCTCCGCGATCGACGCCGCGAGCGCGGCGTGTGCGCGCGGGTAGTCGCGGTCGATCCCGCACCCGAGGACGGCGACGGTCGCACCGGCGTCGAGCGCGCCGCGGTGCGCCGCGGCGTCGACGCCGCGCGCGAGCCCCGACACGACGACGACGCCCGCCGCCGCGAGCTCGCGCGCGAACGCAAGGGCGACAGCCGTGCCGTACGGCGAGCATGCGCGCGCGCCGACGATCGCCACCGTCGGCCGGTCGAGCAGCGAGTACGGCGCGTCGCCGCGAACGAACAGGCCGGGCGGTGGGTCGTGGATCGCCCGGAGCCGCGACGGGAACCGTCGGTCGCTGCGCGCGACCCAGCGGAAGCCGCGCAGCGCAAGCTCGCGCAGGTACGACGCCTCGTCGAACGTGTCCGCGAACCGGGCGAACCGCAGCGACCTCGGCGCATCGAGGAGGTGCGCGCCGGTGGATGCTGCGAACGCCGCCACGGCGAGCTCGCTCATTCCGCGAGCTCCGCCGGCGGCCGGTACGACAGCGCCTCGGCGACGTGCTCCGGGCCGACGGCGCCGGTGCCGGCGAGCGCTGCGACCGTGGCCGCGACGCGCGCGACGCGCGCGCGGCCGCGCCCCGAGAGCGGCAGCCGCTCGACCGCGCGCGTCAGGAGCGCGTCGGCCGCGGGCGCCCGGACCGGCGGCTCTTCGCGGAGCCGCCGTCGCGCCGCGAGCACGCGCTCCCGAACGGGCCGCGACGGCTCGGACGGCGGCGCCGCGAGCTCCTCGCCGCGGGGCCGCGGCACGGCGAGCGCCAGGTCGAAGCGGTCGAGCAGCGCGCGCGACAGCTTCTGGCGGTAGCGCTGAATGCGGTCGGGCGCGCACGTGCACATCGACGAGGGGTCTCCGCGCGCGCCGCAGGGACAGAGATTCATCGCGGCGACCAGCTGGAACCGCGCGGGGAACACCGCCCGGCCGCCGACGCGGGCGACGCTGACGATCCCGTCCTCGAGCGGCTGACGCAGCGCCTCGAGCGCGGGCCGCGCGAACTCGGGCAGTTCATCGAGGAAGAGCACGCCGCGGTGCGCGAAGCTGACTTCGCCCGGACGAACGACACCGCTGCCGCCGCCGATCAACCCCGCGAGCGACGTCGAGTGGTGCGGGGCGCGGAACGGCGGCACGCGCACGAGGCCGCCGCCGTGGAGGAGTCCGCCGACCGAATGGATCCGCGTGACCTCGAGCGACGCCTCGTCGCCGAGGAGCGGCAGGATCCCCGGCAGGCGCCGTGCGAGCATCGTCTTGCCGGTCCCCGGCGGCCCTGCCAGGAGAAGGTTGTGCGCGCCCGCCGCAGTGATCTCGAGCGCTCGCCGCGCGCGCTCCTGGCCGCGTACGTCGGCGAGGTCGGCGACGCCGGCCAGCGACTCGAAGTCGTCGTCGGGGGGCGGCGGCTCGGGCGGTTCGTGCTCGCCGCGCAGGTAGGCGACCGCTTCCCCGAGATGGCGGACGCCGACGGGCTCGACTCCCGCAAGGGCGACCTCGGGCGCAGACTCTGCGGCGCAGACGAGCCGCGCGAGGCCGGCGCGACGCGCACCCTCGGCCGCGACGAGCGCGCCGGGTACCGGCCGCAACCGCCCGTCGAGGCCCAGCTCGCCGAACGCGGCGTGTCCGTCGAGCGCGCCCTGCGGCACCTGGTGAGACGCCGCGAGCACCGCGAGCGCGATCGGCAGGTCGAACCCCGAGCCCTCCTTGCGGAGCGAGGCGGGCGCGAGGTTGATCGTGATGCGGTCGTCGGGCCAGTCGAGCTCGGCGGCGGCGACGCTCGAGCGGACGCGCGCCTTCGCCTCCTGGCAGGCGCGGTCGGCGAGGCCGACGATCGCGAATGCCTGCAGCCCGCGCTGGATGTGCGCCTCGACGTCGACGCGACGCGGGTCGATCCCGACGAGGGCGTGGGTGACGGTTCGCGCCAGCACGTTGCCATGCTGGACGACGAGCCGTCACACGTGTGATACGCAGTCGTGCCTATTGCGTGTAGAGCGGCTCCCCCGTCTCGAGCAGCGTCTTGCGCGCGCTGACCACGCCCATCCAGCCCGTGCCGGACGTCGAGCTCCCTGAGCGTGCGCCCGTCGCGTTCGTAGAGGCGGTCCGCTATACTGAACTCAATGGTTCAGTATTCCATTGCCGTCGACCGCGCGTTCGCCGCGCTCGCCGACCCGACCCGCCGCGCTGTCGTGGAGCGCCTCGGCCGCGGCAGCGCGTCGATCAGCGAGCTCGCGGAGCCGTTCGGGATGTCGCTCACCGGGATGAAGAAGCACATCCGGCTGCTCGAGGAGGCAGAGCTCGTGACGACGGAGAAGATCGGCCGCGTCCGCCGCTGCACGCTCGCCCCCTTCGCGTTCGAAGGCATCACCACGTGGCTGCAACGGCTGGACCGGTTCGCGCAGGTCGTCGAACGAACGAAAGGAGCACGATGAGCACGACGAAGTTCACGAAGGAGGAGCGCGCAGCGATGAAGGCGCGCATGCAGGAGGAGAAGGGCAAGAACGACGAGCAGGCCGTCCTCGCCGCGATCGCAGCGATGGAGCCCGACGACCGCGAGCTCGGCGAGCGGATCCATGCGATCGTCACCGAGGCCGCGCCCGAGCTCGCACCGCGCACCTGGTACGGCATGCCGGCGTACGCGAAGGACGGAAAGGTCCTCTGCTTCTTCCGGAACGCGACGAAGTTCAAGGAGCGCTACGCGATGTTCGGATTCAACGACAACGCGAACCTCGACGACGGTGCGATGTGGCCGGTCGCCTTTGCGCTGAAGAAGCTGACGAAGTCGGACGAGGCTCGTCTGCGTGCGCTCGTGAAGCAGGCGGTGGAGGCGTGAACGAGACGACGGTCACGACTCCGACCGAGCGCGAGATCCGCGTCGAGCGCGTCTTCGACGCGCCGCGCGAGCACGTCTTCTCCGTGTGGACGAACCCGGACCTGATCCCCGAGTGGTGGGGAGACGGCACCGTCGTCGAGGAGATGGACGTGCGCGCCGGCGGGAGCTACCGCTTCCGGACGGCCTTCGGTGTCGTCGAGGGCGAGTTCCGCGAGGTGGATCCACCGGCGCGTCTCGTCCAGACGTTCCAGAACCACCTGCAGACGCTGGAGTTCGAGGACCTCGGCGAGCGGACGAAGCTGACGCAGACGATGCTCTTCGAAACGCCGGAGCAGCGCGACACGACGATGAACTACGGCGTCGAACAGGGCGCAAAGGCCGGCTTCGCGCGCGTCGACGAGGTGCTCGCGAGGCTCAGCGCCTGACGCGCGCGACGAGGACGTCCTCGAAGTACTCGCCGGCGCGGCGCCCGGTGCGCCGGTTGACGTGGCGCTGGTATCGCTGCTCGAGCGCCAGCCCGGCGCGGTCGAGGATCTCGGGATAGAGGTCGCGGCGGTCGTTGACGACGATCACGACACGACCGCGCGGCCTCAGCACCTCGCGGCACGGCGTGAGGACGGCCGCGATGCCTTCCACGTACGCGGCGATCGCCGCCTTGGCCGTCCCCCGCTCCGCGGCGCCGATCTCGCGGGCGCGGAGATCGTCGAGCCCGAGCAACTCGTAGGCGTAGCGGTGCTGTTCGTGGTAGTCGATGAGGCCCGGGTACGGCGGCGAGGTGACGATGGCGTCGAACGGGCCATGTAGCTCCACGTCTCGCGCGTCGCCGTGGAGCACCGTCGCGCTCCGCTTCGTGCGCACGCGTGCGAACGCCTTCAGCCGTTCGAGCGTGTCGAGTGTGTACCGCCGGATGAAGTGATCGGCGCGCTCGATCGGGCGGCACTCGCGCTTGTGCTTGTGGCACCAGTACGGCTCCGACTGCGGCGCGCGCGGGAAGTCGAGATCGAAGTGCGTTGTCAGCCGCGCCGACCGCGCGGCCCGCGCGAGCACGACGCGAAGCACGTCCGACGACGCGAGCGAGCGGAACCGCAACAGATCCTCGCTCGCCTGCGGCGCGAACCAGGTCCGCACGTACTCCGACGGCTCACCCGCTTCACCCTCGCCGCGCTCGAAGCGCGCGAGCGCGTCGCGTAGCTCCTTCTCGAGCGCGAACGGGTTGTACGCGCCGGTCTTGACGCGCATGAGGAGGCAGTTGAACGCGGCGACGTCGACGCCGACCGAGTCGAGGCCGCTCTCGAGCGCCTGAACGAGGGTCGTCCCCGAGCCCGCGAACGGGTCGAGCACGCGCCCACGCGCCGGGACGTGACGCCGGAAGAGCTCCTCCACGAGCTGCGGGATGTACTTGCCGAGGTACGGATGGAGGCGGTGGACGTGCTTCGTCCGCTCGCGCTCGGGCAGCTCCTGCTCGGACCACGAGAGATCGAGGTCCAGCCCCGAATACAGCTGCTCCTGCGTCGCGGCCACGACCTCGGATTCGACGCGGGCTAGAAGGCGTCCTGCACGACCTCCAGCCGGCCGCGGTCCTCCGCGACCACGTCGAACCGCGGATCGAGGCCCGGATGCACACGCAGCCAGGCGAGCGCCGCGCGCCGAAGACGCTCCATCTTCGCCGGCGTCACCATCTCGCCGGGCGTCCCGAAGCCGTCGCCGCTCTTCGACTTCACCTCGACGAACGCGACGGTGCGACCGCGGCGGACGACGAGATCGAGCTCGGCGCCTGCAAGCCAGACGTTGTGGTCGAGGATGCGGTAGCCGCGCAGGCGGTACCACCGCGCGGCGCGGCGCTCAGACGGGTGCCGGTAGGTACGCGCGCGCACGCCACGACCGACGGTGGATCTCGCACGGACCGCGCTCCCGCACGATCGCGGTGTGCGACGGCGTGATGTAGCCGACGTGTGACGCGAAGCCGTAGCCGGGATACAGCGCGTCGGCGGTGCGCATGTAGCGGTCGCGCGTCACCTTCGCGACGATCGACGCCGCCGCGATCGCGGCGCTCTTCGTGTCGCCGTCGACGACCGCGCGGTGCGTCGGCGCGAGCGGCCCGAGCCGAAACCCGTCGACGAGCGAGACGTCGGCCGGCTGGCACGCCCAGAGCGCCTCGCGCAGCCCGCGCAGATTGCACTTGTGCAGTCCGTCGCGGTCGATCACGGCCGCGGGAAAGACGCGCACGCAGATCCGCTCGGCGCACGCGACGATCGCGCGGTAGAGCTCGTCACGCGTCCCCTCGTCGACCTGCTTCGAGTCGTTCAGGAGCGCGAGCGGACGCACCCGGTGGTCGCGCAGGCACTCGTAGTCGAGGAGGACGCCCGCGACGACGAGCGGCCCTGCGAGCGGCCCCCGGCCCGCCTCGTCCGCCCCCGCGACGAACCGCGCGCCCAGGTTGCGGTCGAACCGGAGGAGCTTCTGGCCGGTGCGCTTCTTCGGCGGCATGCGCCGAGCGTAGCCCGAGTCGCGGCCGGCAATTGCCACGAAAGTGTGGAAAGAGCGCGCTAGTTCTGGCGCAGCTCGCGGACGCGAGCCTTCTTCCCGACCTTGCCGCGCAGGTAGTACAGCTTCGCGCGGTTCACGTCGCCGATCGCTCCGACCTCGATCTTGTCGATCTTCGGCGAGTGGAGCGGGAACGTGCGCTCGACGCCGACGCCGAACGAGTTCTTGCGGACGGTGAACGTCTCGCGCGAGCCGGCGCCCTGCCGCTTGATCACGATCCCCTCGAACACCTGGATCCGCGAGCGGGTGCCCTCGATCACCCGGAAGTGCACGCGCACGGTGTCGCCCGCCTTGAACCGCGGGACCTCGCGCAGCTGACGGCGCTCGATGTCCTGGATGATCGTGCTCATGTCGAAAGGGGCCGGAGGCCGACGGGCAGTGTAGCGGAGATCGGCCTACTGGATCGAGATCCGGTTCGGCGGCCAGTAGGTCGCGAACACCTTGCCGATCAGGTTCTGGCGCGGCACCGTCCCCCACGACCGCGAGTCGCACGACGACTGCCGGTTGTCGCCCATCATGAAGAAGTGGTCCTTCGGGATCTTCTCGGGGCCGAGCGTGCGGTCGTCTCGCCGGTCCGGGCGGATGTAGGGCTCGTTCAGCCGCTTGCCGTCGATGTAGACGTAGCCGCTGCGCTCCTCCCACGTGTCGCCGGGGAGGCCGATCAGCCGCTTCACGAACGTGCCGCCGGCGCCGCAGCGGATGTCCGCGAGCTTCGGCGTCTTGAACACGATGATGTCGCCGCGCTTCGGCGACCAGAGGTGGTAGCAGAAGCGGCACGCGAGCACGCGGTCCGAGTAGCTCGCCTCGCAGTCGGGGCCGGGGCGTGCGCAGTGGAGCGTCGGCTCCATCGAGCTCGAGGGGATGCGATAGGGGTTCACGACCCACGCCTTGATCGCGAGCACGATCGCGATCGCGCCGACGATGGTGACGAGCCAGTCGATCGTGACGCGCCAGCCGTGCGGCAGCCCTTCGGTCAAGTAGTCGATCGGGTTCCTCAGCGCACCTGCTCCCTTCGCCAGCCTTCGATCTTCGCGTGGTCACCCGAGAGCAGCACGTCGGGCACCCGCCACCCGCGGAATTCTGCGGGACGCGTGTAGTGAGGGTACTCGAGTCCGCCGCCGAGCTCTTCGGAGAACGACTCGAGCTCGCCCGACCCCGCGGCGAGCGCGCCCGGCAGCCGCCGTGCGATCGCGTCGACGAGGATCATCGCGGGGAGGTCGCCGTTCGAGAGGACGTACGGCCCGACGCTGACGGCGTCGGTCGCGAGGTGCTCGACGACCCGCTCGTCGAAGCCCTCGAAGCGGGCGGAGAGGAGCGTGACCGCGTCAGCCGCCGCGAACTCCTCGACCACCGCCTGTGTGAGCTGGCGACCCTTCGGCGTCAGCGCGACGACCCGCTGCGCCGGCTCGGCGCCGTAGGCGGCCTCGAGCGCGGCGGCGACGACGTCGACGCGCAGCACCATCCCGGCCCCGCCGCCGTACGGCTCGTCGTCGACCTGGCCGTTCCGGAGCGGCGTCGTGTCGCGGTACGAGAAGAGGCGAAGGTCGAGCTCGCCGCCGAGCACCGTCGCGACCGGCCGCTGCTCGGTGAGCCACGCGAAAGCGTGCGGGACGAGCGTGAAGACGTCGAGCCTCACTCCGAGAACCCCGGCGCGACGACGATGCGGCGCGCCTCGAGATCGATCTGCTTCACGCAGTCCTCGACCATCGGCAGCAGCACGTCGCCGTCGAGCTCCAGCACGTCGTTCGCGACTCCCGGCGTCACGGCCTTCACCGTTCCGAGGACACGCCCCGACTCCTCCACCACCTCGAGGCCGACGAGCTCGAACGCGTAATACTCGTCGTCCCCGGTCGGAGGCAGGTCGGCGCGCTCGACCTCGAGCAGCGCGCCGCGCTCGACCGGCGGCGCGACCTTGATCACCGGCCGCCCCGACGACGTGCGGTGCGCAACGACCTCGACAGGCGTGCCGCCGGCGAGGAAGCGCGCACCCGTCTTCCACCAGCGCGCGTCGTCGGACGGCTGCTCGACGAAGAAGGCGCCGTCGATCCCGTGCGGGCGGCCGACCTTTCCTATCCGGATGCGGATCGCTGCTCCTCGAAGACGGCGATCGCCGCGTCGCGAGGGAACGGCACGAGCAGGTTCTCGGCGACGAATTCGTCGCGGGCGTTCCAGTCGCTCGCGCGGATGCGATCGGCGGCTGCGCCGACATCGAACGCCGTCCTCCGGAACTGTGGCTCGCCGTCGACGACGAGCGTCCAGAACGCCGCGACCTCGCTCTCGTACGGCATGCCGATCGAGCCGGCGTTGATCACGCGCAACCCGCCGACGCGACGGTCGAACTGATGGTGCGTGTGACCGATCACGAACGTCCCCGACGGCCCGAACATCTCCACGAGATCCGCATCGGGGGTCCTCGCGGTCGTCATGCGCACGTTGTCGGTCGGCGTCGCGTGACAGTACGTGACGCCGTCGAGCTCGACGGTCAGCGGGAGGTCGTCGGCCTCGGTGTTGCCGCGGATCCAGTGAGCGTCGACGGAGCGCGCGAGCGCGAGCACCTCGTCGTCGTACGGCCCGTCCGCGAGGTCGCCGCCGAAGACGATCGCGTCCGCGTCCACCTCCGCGAGGACGGCCTCGAGCGCCCACGGCATGCCGTGGACGTCGTACAACGCGGCGACGTTCATTCGGGATCGGCGATGTCCACGAGGACGCGCCTGCCCTCGCGCACCGCGCTCGCGCGCACGAGCGTCCGTAGCGCGCGCGCGATCCTGCCCTGCCTGCCGATCACCTTCCCGACGTCGTCCGGCGCGACGTGCAGCACGAGGACGAGCGCGCCTTCGCGCTCCTCCTCCTCCACGCGAACCGCCGCCGGATCGTCGACGAGCTCGCGCGCGAGGTACGCGAGCAGCTCGGCCATTACTTCTCGATGCCGGCGATCTTGATCAGCTTCGCGACCGCCTCGGTCGGCTGCGCGCCCTTGCCGAGCCAGTCCTTGACCTTCGCCTCGTCGAGGTCGATCGTCGACGGGTCGGTCTGGGGGTTGTAGCGCCCGACGATGTCGAGGAACTTCCCGTCGCGCGGAGCGCGCGCGTCGGCCGCGACCACGCGGTAGATCGGGTTCTTCTTCGAGCCCACGCGGGTGAGCCTCAGCTTGACTGCCATCCGATTCCTTTCTAGCGCCGGGCTTTCTTCTTCTTGCGCTTCGACCCGGGCTTTCGCGTGCCGCCGGGCTGCGCGTGCTGGTTCGGGAGGGCCGGCATCTTCCCCCGCCCCAGCTGCTTCATCATCTTCTCCATCTGCTTCCGGGCCTCGAGCAGCTGGTTCACCTGCTCGACCGTCGTCCCGGAGCCCTTGGCGATGCGGATCCGCCGCTTGCCGTCGATCACGATAGGCGAACGGCGCTCCTGCGGTGTCATCGAGAGGACGATCGCCTCGACGCGGCCGAGCTGGTTCTCGTCGACCTCGACGTCCCCGAGCTGCTCCTTCATCCCCGGGATCATCTTGAGGACGCCCTGGAGCGGCCCCATCCGGCGCAGCATCTTGTACGCCTTCAGGAAGTCGTCGAACGTGAACTGCCCGGCGGCGAGCCGCTTCTCCATCTCCGCCTGCTCGTCCTCCTCGACCGCCGCCTCGGCGCGCTCGATCAGCGTGAGCACGTCGCCCATGCCGAGGATGCGCGACGCCATGCGGTCGGGGTGGAAGACCTCGAGCGCGTCGAGCTTCTCGCCGGTCGACGCGAACTTGATCGGCTTGCCGGTGATCGCCTTGACGGACAGCGCAGCGCCGCCGCGCGCGTCTCCGTCGAGCTTCGTCAGGACGACGCCGTCGAACGCGATGCGCTCGTGGAACGCCTCGGCGACGTTGACCGCTTCCTGCCCGGTCATCGCGTCGAGGACGAGCAGGATGTTCAGCGGCTTCGCGGCGTCGCGCACGCGCACGAGCTCGTCCATCAGCTCCTCGTCGATCTGCAGCCGGCCGGCGGTGTCGACGATCACCGTGTCGAGCGCCTGCTCGCGCGCGCGCTCGAGGCCGCGCTGCGTCGCTTCGACAGCGTCCTTCGTATCGGTGCGGAACACCGGGACCTGGATCTGCTTGCCGAGCTGCTCGAGCTGGTCGATCGCCGCCGGCCGCTGCAGGTCGGCCGCCACGAGGCCCGGCTTGCGCCCCTGCTTGCGCAGGTGGAGCGCGAGCTTCGCGGCCGTGGTCGTCTTGCCGGACCCCTGCAGGCCGGCGAGCAGGATCACCGTGAACTTCCCGAACGCGAGACCGGACTCCCCCTCGCCCATCAGTTCCGTCAGCTCGTCGTGCACGACCTTCACGACCTGCTGGCCGGGCGTCAGGCTCTTCAGGATGTCCTCGCCCGTCGCCTTCTCGCGCACGCGCGCGACGAAGTCGCGGACCACCGTGAAGTTCACGTCGGCTTCGAGGAGCGCGAGCCGGATCTCGCGCATGGCGCGCGCGATCGACTCGTCGTCGAGCTTCCCCTTCTTCCGCAGGTCGCCGAGGGCGCCCTGGAGCTTGTCGGACAGGCTGTCGAACATGAACGCCGCATGGTAGCCGCCTGCACCGTTGTTTCCCCCTCGGGCGGTTTCCCGGATGGCGGCGCCGTCCCGCCGCGAGATGCTGCGGCAAGAACCGAGGAGGTTTGACATGCGTGGAGCAACGCTCGCGGCTGCGGCGACTGCTCTCGCCGCGCTGCTCGTGGCGGCGGCCGGCGCATCGACGGGCGGCGGCCTGGACCCGAGCTACGGGAACGGCGGCATCGTTGCGACCGATTTCGGCGGCGAGTACCTCCAGAGCATCGCCGTCCAGCAGGACGGGAAGATCCTCGCCGCCGGCGGGATGGGCAGCGGTCAGGTGAACAGCGGCATCGTCATCCGGCTCGACGGTGCGGGGCAGCTCGATCGGTCGTTCGATGCCGACGGTCGCGTCGTCGTCGCGCGCGGCGCGTACCGCGGCGCCGTTGCGGTTCAGCGGGACGGGAAGATCCTCTTCGCCGGCGGCACGTACGCCTTCGAGTCGGGCGGCGCGATGTCGATCGCGCTCTCGCGGTACAACGCGGACGGGAGCGTCGACTCGGGCTTCGGCAGCGGAGGCGTCGTCGTCACACCGCTCCCCGACCGCTACGGAATGCCGTGGCACGTGCTCCTGCCGAGCGACGGCACGATCGTCGTGGTCGGCCAATCGTGGCCCCGCGCCTCGTCGGTCATGCAAGTCGTCGTCCTCCGCTACACGCGGGACGGGCGACTCGACACCACATTCGGAAGCGGCGGAGTCACGATCAGCGACTGGGGCCCGTTCGCTGCCCCGACCGGTGCCGCGCTCTCGCCCGACGGCGCGATCGTCGTGGGCGGCTATCGCTCCGACCCCGACAGCAAGAACCTCGTTTCCGTCGCCGAGCGCCTGACTCCGGACGGCGCCCCCGATTCGTCCTTCGGGAGCGCCGGCATCGCAGTCACCGACCACGAGGCGTACTCCGGCATGGGCGGCGTCGCGGTGCAGGCGGACGGGAAGGTCTTGCTCGCAGGCGGCACGAGCTTCTCGGTCCTCCGGTTCACGACGAGCGGCGCTCTCGACACGACGTTCGGCTCGAAGGGGGTCGTGTCACTCGGCAGCCGCCCGTTCACCGACGAGTCGCGCGACGTCGCGGTCCAACGGAACGGAAAGATCCTCGTGTTCGGCACCGGAGCCGGTGACGGCAAGAGGGAGTTCGCGCTCAAGCGGCTGCTGCCCGACGGGCGTCCCGACAGGAGCTTCGCCGCTGCGCTGCCGGCGGTCCCTGACAATCCGTACCCGGAGTTCGTCCGCGAGGCCCCTGACGGCAAGATCGTCGCCGGCGGCTGGACGTACAGCTCGGGGAACGGGCCGAACCACGGCGTGATCTTCAGATTCCTGCCCGGAACGTGCTCGGTCCCGAAGCTCGCGGGCACGTCGCTCGCCGCAGCACGCACGAAGCTCGCGGCGGCGAACTGCCGCGTCGGGACGATCAAGAACGTTGCGTCGCGCCTGCCGAAGGGGAAGGTGGCGGGGTCCGTGCCCGCGGCAGGCAAGGAAGCTCCCGACTGGGCGGTCGTCCGGCTGACGCTCAGCCGCGGCCGACCGTGAGGAGGACGGCCGCCGCCGTCGCCGCGTCGGTCGCGCTCGCGACCGGCGCAGCAGCGTCCGGCGACCCGACGATCGACCAGTGGAACGACCCCGTCGTCGTCGACACCGCCGACTGCGGGATCACGCCGTTCCCGCTGTATCAGAGCTTCACGCCGTCGCGGCGCCTCCTCGCAGCCGCCGCGCTCCGCCTGCGTGCGCAGAAGGATCTGCCGGCCGGGTTCTCGTTCGCGCTACGGGTGCATCGCGATTCGCCCGCTGCGGAAGTCGTCGGCACCGGCGTCGCGACGACGGAGGCGCTCGTGCCGGGACAGCGGGCGCTCGCGCGCGCCGTGTTCGACCCGCCGCTCGTGCTGGAGCCGCCCGGGACGTACGTCCTCGAAGGCCCGACCGACTCGACCTTCTCGGTGACGTGGGACGTCAGTCGGAGCAACCCGTACCCGGGAGGTGTGGGCTTCAACTGCGCGGCGCAGCCGGTGCCCGCCTTCGACTTCGGCTTCGTCACCTACGTCCCCCCGGACGCGGCCGATCCCGAGACCGTGATCACGTCAGGTCCGCAGAATCGCGCCACGTCGAGCCGGACCGCCGAGATCGCGTTCACGGGCTCCGACGACCTGAGCTACGCGCGGTCGCTGACGTTCACGTGCAGCCTCGACTCGGCGCCGCCCGCTCCATGCTCGTCCCCCGTCGCCCTCGCCGCGCTGCAGGAAGGGCGGCACACGTTCGCAGTCACTGCAACCGACGAGACCGGACGCGCCGACCCGTCGAACGCCACCCGCTCATGGGTCGTGGATGCGACGCCGCCCCCGCCGCCGCGCATCTCCGGCCCGCGCGCGACGCGCGGGCCCACGGCGACCTACACGTTCGCCTCGCGAGGAGCGACGAGCTACCGCTGTGCCGTCGACCGTGCTCCGCTCGCCACGTGCCCACGGACGATTCACGCGCACCTCCGGCTCGGGATCCACACGATCCGCGCCGCCGCGATCGACGCCGCCGGCAACGTCAGCGCGACGAGCGCGCTCCGCGTCCGCCGCCGGTGACCTGCTAGACGTTCCGCCGTGCCGTACGTCGCGGAGACCTCTCGTTACGACGCGATGCAGTACCGCCGCTGCGGCCGCAGCGGCCTGAAGCTGCCCGCGATCTCGCTCGGGCTCTGGCACAACTTCGGCGGCGACCGGCCGCTCGAGACGAGCCGCGCGATCCTGCTCCGCGCCTTCGACCTCGGCGTCACCCACTTCGACCTCGCGAACAACTACGGCCCGCCGTACGGCTCGGCGGAGGAGACGTTCGGCCGCGTGCTGCGCGACGACCTTCGTCCGTACCGCGACGAGCTCGTGATCTCGACCAAGGCGGGATACGACATGTGGCCCGGGCCGTACGGCGAGTGGGGCTCGCGGAAGTACCTGCTCGCGTCGCTCGACCAGTCGCTCCGGCGGATGGGCGTCGACTACGTCGACATCTTCTACTCGCACCGCTTCGACCCCGAGACGCCGCTCGAGGAGACGATGGGCGCGCTCGACGCCGCCGTGCGTGCGGGGAAGGCGCTGTACGCCGGCATCTCGTCGTACTCGGCGGAGAAGACGAAGGAGGCGTACGAGATCCTCGAGGCGCTCGGCACGCCGCTCCTCATCCACCAGCCGTCGTACTCGCTCCTGAACCGGTGGATCGAGCCGGAGCTCCTCGACACGCTCGGCGAGCTCGGCGTCGGCTGCATCGGGTTCTCGCCGCTCGCGCAGGGGATGCTCACCGACAAGTACCTGAACGGCATCCCGGAAGGCTCGCGCGCGGCCGCGAACACGTCGCTCTCGCCCGACCTGCTGACGGAGGAGGCGCTCGCGAAGATCCGCGCGCTGAACGACGTCGCCGCGGGGCGCGGGCAGTCGCTCGCGCAGATGGCGCTCGCGTGGACGCTGCGCGACGAACGCATGACGTCGACGTTGATCGGCGCGGCGAGCGTCGCCCAGCTCGAGGACTCGCTCGGCGCGCTCGCGAACGCGTCGTTCTCGCGCGACGAGCTCGCGGAGATCGACCGGCATGCGACGGACAGCGGCATCAACCTCTGGTCGCGCTCGTCGAGCGACTAGATCGCGTCGCGCAGGACCCACTGGCGCAGGAACGGCTCCGCGATGTCGAAGCCGCCGTCCGGCCGGCGCTCGACGAGCTCGTCGAGGACGAGCTGCTCGACCGCGCGCTGCACCGTCGACGCAGCCGGCAGCTGGTGCCGCAGCCGGTACGCGCTCCCGAACACCGGCCCCGGCTCGACGGCCAGCGCCTGCAGGACGAGGCGCTGGGCGCGCGAGGCGCCGCCCCAGGCGAGCGTGAAATGCGCGTTCTCGGAACGAACGACCGCCTCGACCGAGCGGTCGAGATCGGCGGCCGTCGCGGAGAAGCCCTCGGGCACCTCCTCCCACAACGCGTACGCGAGCTCCTGCGTCGCGTACGGATGGCCGCCGGTGACCTCGACGAGCGCGGCCGCGACGCCCTCGGCGAGACCTCGGTCCGTCCGCGCGAACTGCTGCTCGACGAACTTCGCGAACTCGCGTCCCTCGATCCGCCCGAGCTCCATCACCTTCGCCGACCGGAAGAACGGCTCGTTGTCGTGCGTGAACAGGCGGCGCATCACGTCGCGGCGGCTGCCCGCGTACACGTGCGCGACGTCGCGCTGCTCCTGGAACACCGCGCGCATCAGCGCCGGGAGCCTCGGATCGATCTCGGTGATCTCCTGGAACTCGTCGAAGACGATCGCGACGCGCTTCCCCCGCTCGCCCGCGAGCCGCGCCGGCAGCTCGAGCAGATGCTCGATCGTCGCGTCGAGGTCCTCGCGGCGATGCGTCGCGGTGAAGGAGAAGGACGGCGTGCCGTCCTTCGGGTCGATCGTCACCGTGGGCGTCACGCGCAGCCCCGCGAAGACGCGCAGGCGCTCGCGCGCCTTGAAGAGCGGCGAAGCGATGTCGTCGTGGATCGCGCGCGCGAGGCTCCCGGCGAGCTTCTCCTTCGACGGAGTCTTCATCAGGTCGACCTCTGCCACGAGCACGCCCTTGCGGACGAGCTGCTGCGCCGCCTTGCGGAGCAGCGAGGTCTTGCCGTAGCGGCGCGGCGCGATCAGCGCGACGTTCTGGCCGTTCGTCAGGTCGCTCCGGAGCGCCTTCAGCTCCGCGGTGCGGTTCGTGAATGCGTCGTCGAGGGCGAGGTCGCCGAACGTGAACGGGTTCGTGTGCGCCATCTCCTACGCAGTGTAGCGTAACGCATGACTGCGTAACGCTACGCCGCGTACGCCATCTCGAACTGGCGGAGCGTCAGCTCGCCGCCGAGTCGCCGGAGGGCGCCGCTCGCGACGTCGCCCTCGGGCACGTTCGTGAAGGTCAGCGGCTTCCCGCGCGACAGAAGCGCTGCAGCAGCCGCCTCGTCGTGCGCCTCGAGCTGGAGGACGCTCTGGTTGCGCAGCAACATCGCGCCGCCCTCGACCTCCCACCGCTCGTAATCCGGCGGCAGCGACGCGTCCTGCCGCTGCCACGGGAGCCCCGCCTGACCGAGCGGCGCCGGGTCGACGCGGCGAGCCTCGGCCTCCGGCGCCTCGACGGACCAGATCTCGAGGATGCGCGTCCGCTCGAACCCGAGCGACTCGTAGAGACGGATCGCGGGGTCGTTGCCTTCGATCACCTCGAGCGTGACCTGCGGCGGCGCGAGCTCGAGGACGGCCTCCATGAGGGCGCGCGCCACGCCCCGGCGCCGCGCCTCGGCGGCGACGCCGATCCCGGCGATCCAGCCTCGGTCGCCGCGGACGGCGAGGTTGCACACGCCGACGTCGTCGGCGACGCGCGACCGTGACAGGTCGACGTCCCACGTCTCGACCATGTACTTCATCGTCGGCTCGTCGACGTGCACCGGGATGACGTAGCCCTCGTACCCGCGCGTGAAGAGCTCCGCGAGCTGCGCGTACGTGAACCGGTCGGCCGGGACGAGGTTCATGCCGCGACGAGGGCGCGCGCGAAGTCGTCGGGGTCGAACGGCCGCAGGTCGTCGAGCCCCTCGCCCACGCCGACGAGCTTCACCGGAAGGCCGAGCTCGTACGCGATCGCGACGGCGATGCCGCCCTTCGCGGAGCCGTCGAGCTTCGTCAGCGCGACACCCGTCACGCCGACCGCGTCGTCGAACAGGCGCGCCTGCTGCAGGCCGTTCTGCCCCGTCGTCGCGTCGACGACGAGCAGCACCTCGTGCGGCGCGCCGTCGCGGCGACCGGAGATCACGCGCCGCACCTTCGACAGCTCGTCCATCAGATTCGACTGCGTGTGCAGGCGCCCCGCCGTGTCGACGATCACGACGTCGGTCTCCGCGCCGACCGCGTCGTACGCGACGGCCGCAGGATCGCCGCCGCGTTCCCCGCCGACGAAGGACGCGCCGGCGCGCTGCGCCCAGATCTCGAGCTGCTCCTCGGCCGCCGCGCGGAACGTGTCGGCGGCGCCGAGCGTCACGGTCCGCCCCGACGAACGCAGCTTGTTCGCGAGCTTGCCGATCGTCGTCGTCTTGCCGGTGCCGTTCACGCCGACGACGAGGATCACCGCGGGCTTCCCGCCGACGGCGAGCGTCGGCGGCGGCCCGAAGAGCGACGCGATCTCGTCGGCGAGCGCGGAATTCAGCTCGGTCAGGTCCTGCCGCGCCTCGAGCCGCCTGATCAGCTCCGCCGTCGCTCGCACGCCGACGTCGGCGTAGATCAGCGCCTCCTCGAGCCGCTCCCACGACGCGTCGTCGGCGGGATCGAACGCCGCCACCTGGATCTGCTCCGTGAGGGCGCGCCGCGACTTCGACAGCGACTCGCGCAGGCGCCCGAAGAAGCCGCGCTGCTCCTCCGCGCTCTCCTCGTCGGTCTGCGAATCGCCCAGCAGTTGCGCCCAGCTTCTCGGCATGACCGGAGCACGTTATCCACCGGAGTCGTGTAACCTAGCGGTTACGTGTGCGGAGACCGTTGCTCCCTCCGTCTGACGCGCCGCTACCGCGCGACGGTCGCGGAGGTGTGGGAGGCGCTGCTCGACGGTCGCTGGCTCGGCGATGCACGGACGAGCGTGCGCCCCGTCGAGCACCAACGGGTTGCCGAGATCGAGCTCGCCGGCTCGACCGCACGCGTGGAGCTCACACGTGAAGGCGACACGACCGTTCTCGTGCTGGAGCACGGCGAGCTGCTCGCTCCTGACGGGATGCGCGCGATCGGGACCTGGACGCGCGCGCTCGACCGCCTGGAGGTGGCGTGAACGCGCTCGAAGCGCTCGCGGATCCCACACGCAGGCGCATCCTCGAGCTCCTGACCGGATCGGAGCGGAGCGCCGGCGAGATCGCGACGCATTTCGATACGAGCCGGCCGGGCGTCTCGCGCCACCTGCGCGTGCTGCGCGAGGCAGGTCTCGTCCACGTCCGCGAGGACGGACCGCGCCGGCTCTACTCGCTGAATGCCGAGCCGCTCGCCGACCTGCAGCTGTGGCTCGAGAACCGGCTCGATGCACTCGACACCGAGATCAGACGACGAAGGAGGAAGCGATGACGAGCATCACGCCGTATCTGCTGTACACGAGTTGCGAGGACGCGCTCGACTACCTGCACCGCGCGTTCGGCTTCGAGGAAGTCCTGCGGTACAACGGCCCGGAGGGATACGTGACGCACGCCGAGATGCGCATCGACGGCGTGCCGATCATGATGGGCAATCCCGGCGAGGGATACCGCAATCCGCGCGAGCTCGGGCAGGAGACGGTCGGCGTCTACGTGGAGGTGGACGACTCGGACGCTGTCTACGAACGCGCCTCCGCCGCCGGCGCCGAGATCGTCGACGAGCCGAACGACAGGCCGTACGGCCACCGGACGTTCACGGCACGCGACCCCGAAGGGCACTACTGGTACTTCGCGCACGTGATCGCCGACGTGCCCGCCGAGGAATGGGGCGCGCAGGTTGCCGACGTGGGCTGACGTCGAGCGCATCGCACGATCGCTCCCGGAGTCCGAGGAGACGCTCTACTACGGCGCGCCGTGCTTCAAGGTGAGCGGCCGGCCGTTCGTCAACCCGGGCCGGATCGACGGCGCGATCGTCACCCGTGCTCCCGACGACGAGCGCGATCTGCTGATCCAGGCGCGGCCCGACGTGTACTTCGTCACGCCGCACTACGACGGGTGGGAGGCGGTGCTGGTCCGCCTCGACGCCGTCGACGAGGACGAGCTCGCCGGGCGGATCGAAGACTCGTACGCGTTCGTCGCGGCGAAGCCGAGAAAGCGCTAAGCAGCGGTGTCGACGCGATACGAGTGCCGGTAGCTCGCGAGCGCGGCGGTCGACGCGACTCGCAGGTGACCGTTCGACGCGAACACGTTGTCCGGCCAGCGGTGCACGCGCCGCGCGAGGCGGGTGTACCACCCCTGCTCGTCGCGTTCGACGAGGAAGAGCTCGACCGCAGTCCCCTCGAGCCGGAACGCGCGCTTCCACGGGAAGGTCTTGCCGACGATCCAGTCGAGCGTCAGGTCGTCGACGTCGGCCCACGACTCGGCGGGGTACAGCAGGTCGAGGTCGACGTGCGCACGCGGCCGGATCAGCCCGCGTAGCTCCTCACCCCAGCCGCCGAACACCCACGTCTCGATCCCCCGCGCGCGGAGCAGCGACTGCGCCCGCTCGACGAAGGCGAGATCGTTCATGCCGTCTGCGCGACCTCTTCGTCGCGGGGCAGCCGCCGCGAGACGATCTGCGAGACGCCGTCGGGCCCCATCGTCACCCCGTACAGCACGTCGGCGGCCTCCATCGTGCGCTTCTGATGCGTGATGACGATGAACTGCGCGCGGTCCGCGTAGCGCCGCAGCAGCTCGGTGAACCGGCCGATGTTCGTGTCGTCGAGCGCCGCCTCGACCTCGTCGAGGAGGTAGAACGGGCTCGGCCGGGCGAGGAACAGCGAGAAGAGAAATGCGATCGCACCGAGCGCCTTCTCGCCGCCCGAGAGCAGCGACAGCCGCGTCACCCGCTTGCCTGCCGGACGCAGCTCGACCTCGATGCCCGGCTCCTCGCCGTCCTCCTCGGCCTCCGTCATGCGCAACCGCCCCTCCCCGCCGGGGAACAGCGTCGCTGCGACCTCGTGGAAGTGCTTCTGCACGGCATCGAAGGTCTCGGCGAAGCGTGTCTCGACCGTGTTCGTCAGATCGTCGCGCAGCTTCTGCAGCTCGTCGAGGCTCTTCTCGAGGTCCTCACGCTGCACCGACAGCTCCTCGAGGCGCACCTTCTCCGCCTCGTACTCCTCCTTGGCGAGCGGGTTCACCTGGCCGAGCTGCTCGCGCCGCTTCTCGTACCGGGCGAGCTTCTCCGCGAGCTCGTCGCGATCCTCGCCCTCCGCCGGCTCCGACGCCGCGGCGTCGAGGCGCCGCTGTGCCTCGTCGCGCTCCGCGTCCGTCCGGGCGAGCTCGACGTCGATCGCCGACAGCTTCTCGCCTGCGGCCGACGCAGCCTGCCGGAGCTCGACCTCCTCGGCACCGAGTCGCCGCAGCTCCGCACCGAGCTGCGACGTGCGCGCGGTCTGCGCCTCGGCGCGCTCGCGCACCGGCGCCTCGAACCGCTCGACCTCGATCGCGAGGACGTCCTCGAGCCGCTCCGCACCGGCGACGAGCCGCGCGAGCACGAGCTCGTTCGGGCGCCGCGTCCGCGCCGGGTCGGCGTCGGCGAGGGCGCGTGCGGCCCCGCGGGCGCGCTCGGCGGCGTCGTCGGCGGCCTTCGCCGCCTCCTGCGCGCGCGCCGACAGGTCCTCGGCCTCCATCCGCAGCGCCTCGAGCTGGCCCGACGCCGCGGCGGCGCGGCCGTTCGCGCGGCGCTCCGCCGTCAGCGCACGCTGGTCGGCGTCGGCGACGGCGCGGCGGAGCTCCGCCTCGCGGGCGGCGATCCCGCGCAGCTCCTCCGCGAGCCGGCCCGTGCGCTCGGCGAGCGGCGTCTCGAGACGCGCGGCGGCCGCTGCGGCGACGCGGAGCGTCTCGTCGAGCCGTTCGGCACCGTGGACGAGCCGCTCGAGCCGCGCCGGATCGGCGCGGCGGATGTTCCTGAGGTGCGCGACCGGCGCGAACGCCTCGGAGGCCGCTTCGGCGCGCTGCGACGCGTCGTCTGCTCGCCTCGCGGCGTCGTCCGCGCGCGCGGAGAGGGCTTCGACCTCCGCCTGCAGGTCGCGCCGCCGCGCGTCGAGCTCGAGAAGGACGGCCTCGGCGGTCTCACCCGCGAACCAGAGCTCACCGCGCTGCGGGTCCCAGCCGATGCCGTCGTCGGTGACCGCCGGGACGGTCGACGCGAGCAGGGCGTCGAGCGGGACGACCGGCAGGTCGACGAGCTCGCGCGGGTCGCGCCCGACGAGGATGAGCACCGACCCGAGCCCTGCCGCCCGCGCCCGCTCGACGAGCGCGAGGCCCTTCTCGGGGTCGGCCGCGAGCACGGCGGACGCACGATGGCCGAGCGCGGCGGCGGTCGACCGCTCGTGCCCCGCCTCGACCTCGAGGAGCTGCAGCGCGAGCTGTTCTCCTTCCTCTGCGAGCGCGCGCGCCGCGGGCGGCAGCCCTTCGCGCTCGGCGAGCGACTGCTCGAGCGCCGTGAGCCGCTCGCGCGCCAGGCGCACGCGCGCCTCGAGGTCCTCCCGCTCGCGCGCAGCCGCGCGCGCGGCCGCATCCGCCTCGTCGGACGCGCGGCCGAGCTCCGCCGGCGACGGGCCGGCCGGCGCGTTGCGCGCCTCGAGCAGCTCGAGGTTGAGCTCGGCGAGCAGGCGCTGCGCCGACTCGTGCCGCACCGTCAGCCGCTGCGTCGCGCCGCGCAGCGCGAGCAGCGCGTCGCGGCTGCCGCCCGTCAGCGTCGACTCCGTCTCCGCGCGCCGCGAGAGGATCGCGTCGAGCTCCTCCGCGAAGGACGCCTGCGCTGCGCGCTCGATCGCGCCGACTCGCGCCCACCGCTCCTCCGCCTCGACCTGCAGGCGTGCGCGCTCCGCGGCGGCGGCCTGCGCGGCGGTCGCCGCATCCCGCGCGGCGGACTCCAGCTCGACGGAGGCCGTCGGGTCGTACGAGCGCGCGGCCTCGAGCTCTGCGCGCAGCGACGCCGTGAGCGACGCCGCCGACTCGCGGCGGAGCTGCAGCCGCTCGCCGCCCGAGCGCAGCCGGTAGAGCGCCGCGGTCGCCTGCTCGCGCGCGCCTGCCGAGTCCGTCAGCTCTTCTTCGGCGCGCTCGCGCTCCGCGACGAGCGCGGCGATCTTCTCGTCGAGCCCACGCCGCTCGGCCGCAGTCTCGGCGCGGCGGCGCTCGGACTCGGCGCGGCGCTCCGCGAGGCGCGCGAGGTCGATCGTCGCAAGCGCAGCCTGCAGCCGCCCGATCTCGACGCCGAGCTTCTGCGCGCGCTCCGCCGCCGTCGCCTGCAGCGCGAGCGGCCGGAGGCGCTTCTTGACCTCGTCCTCGAGGTCGCGCGCGCGCTCGACCTGCACCGCGACGCGCGCGAGCTTCAGCTCCGCGCGGTGGCGGCGGCGCTTGAAGCGCCCGAGGCCGGCAGCCTCCTCGATCAGCTCGCGCCGCTCCTGCGGCTTCGAGTTGAGCACCGTCTCGACGCGGCCCTGCGAGATGACGGAGCGCAGGCCGCCGCCGAGGCCGACGTCGGAGAGCAGCTCGATCAGGTCGAGCCGGCGCACCGGCGTCCTGTTGACGAGGTACTGGCCCTCGCCGCCGCGGTGCAGCCGCCGCGCGATCGAGACCTCGCTGTAGGGCAGGTCCGGCCACGCGCCGTCGGAGTTGTCGAAGAGCAGGTCGACCTCGGCGAAGTCGACGGCGTTGCGTCCTGTCGTCGACCCCACGAAGAGCACGTCGTCGGGCTTCTCGGCGCGCAGCTCGCCCGGGCTCATCGAGCCGGTCGCCCACAGGATCGAGTCGGAGACGTTCGACTTGCCGGAACCGTTCGGGCCGACGACAACGGCGACCCCCGGCTCGAGGTGGACCTCGACCGGGTCCACGAACGACTTGAACCCCCGGAGCTTGATCGCCTTCAGGTGCACGCGGGGCCAGGCTACCCGGCGCCTAGGACGGCGCCTCCAGCTGCAGCAGAACCTCTTTCGCCGCCTGCTGCTCGGCGTCCTTCTTCGACCGCCCGACGCCCGTTCCGAGCGCTTCGCCGTCGACGACCGCCGCGGCCGTGAACTCGCGGTCGTGCGGCGGCCCCTCGACCTTGAGCGTCGTGTAGACGACGGCGCGGCCGGTGCGCGCGAGCTGCTCCTGGAGCTCCGTCTTGTGGTCGACGTGCTCGGTCAATGCGAACTCGATCCGCGGGTCGAACGCCTCGACGATCGCCGGCTCGATCGCCTCGAAGCCGTGCTCGAGGTACGCCGCGGCGATCGCCGCCTCGAGGAGCGCGGCGAGGACGTTGCGGTTCGTCGACAGGCGGCGCACCTCGTCGCCCGGCAGCTGCTCCGACGACTCGGCGACGAGGCGCTCGCCGAGGCCGAGCTCGAGCGCGACGACGGCGCAGCTCGCCCGCGAGACGACATGCGACCTGATCTTCGCCATCCGCCCCTCGCTGAACTCCGGAAAGCGGTCGTACAGCGCGCGCGCGACGGCGAGCTCGAGCACCGAGTCGCCGAGGAACTCGAGGCGCTCGTACGACGCCGTGCGCTCGGCCGCCCACGACGCGTGCGTGAAGACGGCTCCCGCCCGCTCCGGCGGCAGCTCGTCGATCAGCTCCCTGAGACCCCTACTGGTGCGAGGTGACGTAGTCGACGGCCTGCCCGACGGTGGTGATCTTCTGGGCGTCCTCGTCGGAGATCTTGATGCCGAACTGATCCTCGAGCTCCATGATGAGCTCGACGAGGTCGAGCGAATCCGCGTCCAAGTCCTCCTGGAACGACGCTTCCTCGGTGATCTGGTCCTCCTCGACGCCGAGCTGCTCCGTCAGGACTTCCTTGACCCGCTCGTAGACCTCTTCACGCGACGCTGCCATGTCACCTCAATTTGTCCGATTTGGGGGGCTCCAGCGAAAAGCGCGCCGATCATACACCGACGCGCTGCGGGAGCCTCTCGGCCAGCCGGTCGACGACGGCGTGCTCGACACCGCGCGCCGCGAGCCGGATCGCGTTCGCGATCGCGAGCCGGCCGCTCGAGCCGTGCGCGATCACCGCAAGCCCGCGGAGACCGAGTAGGTACGCGCCGCCGTAGGTGTCCGGGTCGAGCTTCGTGCGGAGGCGGCGGGCCGCCGGCCTGATCAGCGCGCCGCCGACCTTCCCGGCGGTCGTCGAGGTGATCTCGTCGCGGAGCGCATCGAGCAGCTCCTTGATCGTCCCCTCGAGGAGCTTCAACGCGATGTTGCCGGTGAAGCCGTCGGTGACGACCACGTCGGCGGCCCCCCGGAGGAGATCCCGGCTCTCGGCGTTGCCCGCGAAGTGGAGACGGTCGTCGTCGCGGAGCAGCGCGTGCGCGTCGAGCGTGAGCTGGTTGCCCTTCTCGTCCTCTTCGCCGATCGAGAGGAGGCGCACCTCGGGGCGCGCGACGCCGAGCATCTCCGTGCTGAAGACGGCGCCCATGTGCGCGAACTGGAGCAGGTGCTCGGGGCGAGCGTCGGCGTTCGCGCCGGCGTCGAGCAGGACGCTCGGCCCGAACCGCGCGGGGATCGGGACCGCGATCGCGGGACGCATGACGCCGGGGAGGCGGCGGAGGTGCAGCAGGCCGGCGGCCAGCATCGCGCCGGTGTTCCCGGCGGAGACCACCGCGTCGGCGTCGCCGTCGGCGACGCCGCGCACGGCCGCGACGAGGCTCGAATCGGGCTTCCGGCGGACCGCCTCCGCCGGCTTCTCCGCCATCGCGATCTCGCCGTTCGTCTCGACGAGCGTCAGCCCGTGCGTGTCGAGGCCTCGCGGCCCGTAGAGCGTGACCTCGATGCCGTCGGCGGCAGCGTCGTGCGCGCCGAGGATCACCTCGCCGGGCGCGTTGTCTCCGCCGAGCGCGTCGACTGCCACGCGGGCCATGCGGCCGTCGCCTGGTGATGCTGCCGTGCTCACGGCGTGCGCGAACCGAGCGGTGCAGGGACGCAGGGCATGGCGATGGTCGAGACTATCGGCGTGCCCGAGGACGCGGCGACGCGACGGTTTGCAGCCCTAGGGAGCTTGGAGGCGCAGCGGCTCGACCTCGCGGCCCTTGTAGGTGCCGCAGGTCGGGCAGACACGATGCGCGCGCTTCGGCGACCCGCACTGGGGGCACGTGTTGACGCGCGGCGCCTCGATCGCGTGCGTCGCGCGCCGCTTGTCGCGGCGAGCCTTCGACGTTTTCCTCTTCGGGACGGCCATAGCGGCTGGCCATGATAGCTATCATCCGCTCCGGCCCGTTGGCGGGCCGTCCCATGACGGATCTCTAGATCGAACACCGCGCGCTCTCGCCTTTCGATCCGAAGGAGGTCCGCCCGTGCCGGGCGCACTCGTTGCTCGCACCATCTACAAGTCGTACGCCGCCGTCGAGGTGCTGCGCGACGTCTCGCTCGTCGTCTCGCCGGGCGACCGCGTCGGCATCGTCGGGCCGAACGGCATCGGCAAGTCGACGCTGCTGCGCGTCCTCGCGGGGCTCGAGGAGCCGGACCGCGGCGAGGTACGGCACGGCGGCGCCGTCGGGTACCTGCCGCAGGAGCCGCACCCGCGGGCGGGCGAGACGGTCCGCGACTACCTCGCGCGCCGCACCGGCGTCGGCGCGGCCGAGCGCGAGATGGACGCACTCGCTGCACGGCTGCACGCAGAGCCCGAGCTCACCGGCGCGTACACCGAGGCGCTCGACCGGTTCCTCGCGCTCGGCGGTGACGACTTCGACGCGCGCGCGTCGGCAACGCTCGCCGACGTCGGGCTCGGCCGCCGCGCCGACCGCGAGCTCGCGACGCTCTCCGGCGGCGAGGCTGCGCGCGCGGCGCTCGCTGCGATCCTCCTGGCGCGGTTCACGACGTTCCTGCTCGACGAGCCGACGAACAACCTCGACTTCGCGGGCCTCGAGCGCCTCGAGCGCTTCCTCGACGGTCTCGCCGCGGGCGTCGTCCTCGTCTCCCACGATCGCGCGTTCCTCGACCGGACCGTCACGCGGGTCGTGGAGATCGAGGCGGAGACGCGCAAGGTGCGCGAGTACGCCGGGACGTGGTCGGACTACGAGACGGCCCGCACACGTGCGCGTGCGCAGCACGAGGCGGCGTATGCGGAGTTCGCGGGCGAGCGCGATCGGTACGCGTCTCTCCTCGCGGATCGTCGTGAGCAGGCGCGCACCCTCGGCACGCAGCAGACGGGACGCCGCGCCACGAACGCGCTCCGCGGCAAGGTCGCGCAGGCGAAGCACCACCTCGAGAGCCTCGAGGAGGTCGAGAAGCCGTGGTCGCCGTGGAAGCTGCAGCTGGAGTTCGCGACGGCTCCGCCGACCGGCGCGATCGTCTCGCTGCACCGCGCCGAGCTTGCGGTCGGCGCGTTCCGGCTCGGGCCGCTCGACCTCGAGCTCCGCTTCGGCGACCGGCTCGCGATCGTCGGGCGCAACGGCTCGGGCAAGACGACGCTGCTCCGCGCGCTCAGGGGCGAGCTCGGGCTCGCGGCCGGCGAGCGTCACGCCGGCGCGGGCGCGGTGTTCGGCGAGCTGAGCCAGGCGCGCGACCTGTTCACGAGCGTCTTGCTCCCCGACTTCTGCCGCCTCTCCGGGCTGAAGCCGACCGACGCACGGACACTGCTCGCGAAGTTCGCGCTCGGCGCCGACGACGTCGACCGCGACGCGGCGTCGCTCTCACCGGGCGAGCGGACGCGCGCCGCGCTCGCGCTCCTCGCCGCGCGCGGCGTCAACTGCCTGATCCTCGACGAGCCGACGAACCACCTCGACCTCGAGGCGATCGAGGAGCTCGAGCGCGCGCTCGCCGGCTACGAGGGCTGCCTCGTCGTCGTCACGCACGACAGGCGGTTCCTCGAGCGCGTGGACGTCACTCGTACGATCACATTGTGAACATCGACGAGATGACGGAGGCGGACTGGCCCGGCGTCGCTCGCATCTACGAGGACGGCCTCGACGTCGGCACGTTCGAGGAGACGGTGCCGTCGTGGCAGGAGTGGGACGCGTCGCACCTCCCCGCGCCGCGCCTCGTCGCGCGCGAAGACGGCGCCGTCGCGGGCTGGGCCGCGCTCGCGCCGGTGTCACAGCGCGCGTGCTACTGCGGCGTCGCCGAGAACTCGGTGTACGTCGCGCACGACGCGCGCGGCCGCGGCGTCGGGTTCGCGCTGCTCGACGAGCTGTGCCGGCGTGCCGACGCGGCGGGCGTCTGGACGATCGAGGCGCGGATCATCGCGGGCAACGACGCGTCCGTCGCGCTGCACGGGCGCTGCGGCTTCCGCGTCGTCGGCACGCGCGAGCGGATCGCGCGCAAGCGCGGCGCGTGGCGCGACGTCGTGCTGATGGAGCGGCGCTCAGACCTGGTCGCGTAGAGCTTCGAGCGCCGCCCAGCGCGGGTCGCCGTGCGCCTCCTCGTGCACGTGCGGCTCCTCGTTCAGGTTCTTCCCGCAGACGTCGCAGAGCCCCGCGCAGTCGGACCGGCAGAGGATCTTGTCCGGAAGGGCGAGCGCGACGGCGTCGCGTGCCCACTGCGACACGTCGAGGTTGCCGCCCTCGATGTACTGCGTCGCCATCTGCTCGTCCTCCGGCTTCTCGGCCTGGTACTCGCGCGCGTCGATCGGCACCTCGAGGACGGCGTCGCCGAGGCAGCGGTAGCACGGCCCGTGCAGGCGTGCTGTGAACCCGAGCGTGAACACCGTCCCGGTGTTCGCGCGCGTGATCTCGAACTCCGCAGGCACCTGCTCCGGCACCGGCACGTAGCGCTGGCCGCCGAACTCGAAGGCCGGCAGCTCGACCTCGAGCTCGTCGCGGTACTGCTCGCCCGGACGGAGCTTCACCTGGCGGAGGCTGAAGCTCGTCATGCCTCCACGGTAGCGTCCCACCCGTGGACGAGGCGCACCTCGAGCGGGTCGCCGCCGGGCTCGCGCCGGCCGGCGAGGGCTGGTTCGTGGTCAACGCCCGCGACGCCGCCTGGACGCGGCACCCGACCTTCGGGCTGCGCTGCCCGTTCGAGCTGAACGGGCCAATCGCCCGCGATGCCGGGATCGAGCCGCGCGTCTTCCAACCAGGAGGACTTCCTGGTCCTCGAAGGAGAGTGCGTCGCCGTCATCGAGGGCGAGACGCGCGCTCTCCGGCAGTGGGACTTCGTCCACTGCCCGCCCGGTACGCGCCACTCGTTCGTCGGGGCGGGCGACGGCTGCTGCGTGCTGCTCGCCGTCGGCAGCCGCGGTTCGCGGCGGCTGAGGTACCACCCGACGCCGCACGCGGAGAGCGTGTCGGCGCCGACCGAGAACGCGGCGGACGCCTACGCGCCGTACGGCCACTGGGCCGGCGACGCGGCCTCGCCGCTCTAGCGGACGAGGAACGCGCGCTCTGCCGCCGGCGTCAGCGGGCCGCCGGTGGCGCGGATGCGCGCGTCGGCGAGCGCCGCGAGCGCGTCGAGGCCGCCGCAGATCTCACAGCTGTACGAGCGAACGACGCCGTCCTTCGCCGCGGCGTCGATCGTCGTGTCGCCCACGAAGCCGGCGCCGACGAGCGGCTTCGTCGGCCCGCGCAGGAGCGCGACCGAGACGCCGGTGTCGGCGTGGAAGAGACCGACCGTCTTCGGGCCGGCCGTGACGAGCCAGCGGCCGTCGGGGCTGTAGGCGACGCTCGCGACGCGCCCGAAGTGCGCGTGCACGAGCAGCAGCTGCCGCCCGGTCCGTGCGTCCCACACGCGGACGTCGTGGTCGGCGCTCGCCGTCGCGACGCGCGTCCCGTCGGGGCTGAACGCGACCGACGTGACCGCGTCGCGGTGCCCTCGCAGCTCGATCCGCAGCCGACCCGTGCGCGCGTCGCGGATCCGCGCGACCCGGTCCGTGCCCGCCGTCGCGACGAGCGTCCCGTCCGGGCTCAGGGCGAGGCCGTCGACGGGAGCCTTCTCGGTGAAGCGCGCGCCGCCGCGGACGACGACGGCCCGTCCACTCGCTGCCGCGAGCTCGTCGCCGCGCGCCGCCAGAGCCGTGACGGCCCCGCGGAGCGAGAGGACGGGGGCGCTCCCGCGCAGCACCTCGCCGGTGCGCGTGCCGGTGTACGGCGGCGCGACCGCGGTCACGGCGCCGGTGCCGGCGATCCATCCGCCACCGGCCGTCGCGAACGCCGTGCAGCACCCGGGCGGCGTCGCGATCGGACGCAGGTCCGGCGCAATGCCGGGATCCCACACGCGCGCGCCGCCGTCGCGGGAGCCGGTGACGACGCGACGGTCGTCCGGTGCGAACGCGACGGCGGTGACCGCGTCGGCGTGCCGGGCGAGCACCGAGATGGGCCGGCCGCTGCTGCTGTCGTAGACGCGGGTGACACCGGTCGCTGCGCCGACGGCAAACGCGCCGCCGTCGTCGCTGAACGCGATGCGGGTGAGCTGGTCGGGCGTGATCGCGATCGTCTTCAGCGAACCGCCGGGCAGGCTCCACACACGCGCGCCGCCGTCGGCTCCCGCCGTCGCGAGCAGCGTGCCGTCGGGGCTCAGCGCAAGGTCGGCGATGTCCGAGCCGGTCGCGATCTCGACGACGCGCTTCGCGCCGCGCCACACCGTCGCGACGGCGCCCGACGCACCCGCGGCGAGGGCGCCGTCGCCGTCGAGCGCGACGGCCGTCTGCACGACGGGCGCGCGCACGGTTGTCGCGGGCCCGTCCGCGCCACGCACGACGAGACGTCGGTCGAGGGTCGCCACGGCGACGCGGTCGCCCGCGCCGTCGATCGCGAGCGCGCGCACCGGGCTCGGCACGCGGAACGCGAACGGCGCGGCGCGTCCGGCTTCGGGCCGCACCTGCACGAGGAAGCGCGAGGCGAGGGCGAGCGAGTTCGCGGTCGACGCTGCGGCGCGGACGCGTCCGGCGAGCTTCGTCGCGCGGCCGCCCGGATACGACCGCAGCACTCCGTGATCGTCGAGCGTGACTGAGCGGCGGCCCCCCGTCCAGACGCCGAGCACGGGCCGCGCGCCGCCGCGCAGGATCGCGCGCGCCCGCGACGCCTGCAGCGCCGTGCGCAGGGCGTCCTCGATCCCGCGCGTGCGGTCGGTGGCCGCCGCGTCGCGCGCGAGGCGCAGCGCCGTCTCGGGGTCGTTCGTCGACTGCGCGAGCGCCGCGGCGGCGAGCGCCGACGCATCGGCCCGGCCCGCCTGCGTGCGCGCGTCGCTCCGCTGCACGAGTGCGTAGATCGCGATCGCGGCCATCACCAGCATCGCCGCCACCGCGACCGCCGCGATCGTCACGAGGCGACGCTGCCGCAGGCGCGCGCGTTCCCGCTCGGCCACGAGCTGGCGCCGCGCCCCCCAGTCGACGATCGCGTCCGCGAGGACGTCGTGGAAGATCTCGTACCGGCGCGCGCCCGCGGGCTCGTCGAGGCGGCGCACGACGCGGTCGCGACCGAGTGATTCGAGCAGGTCGCGGCTCGTTTCGTCGTCGACCTGCGCGAACGCAGCGAGGTCCGACGCCCGGTGCGAGATCTTCGTCCCCGACGGCGTCACGAGGTGCGCGAACATCCGCGCGGCCGCGTCCTGCTGCGCGGGCTCGAGCGCGTCGAGCGCACGCTCGAGGTGGTCGCGGACGACGGCTCCGGCACCGCCGAGCTCCGCCAGCGTCGACGCGCGAAGCACATGCGATCCGCGCGCTCGCTCCTCCTCCCACACGCGCTCGAGCACGAGCTGCAGATAGGGAGCCTCGATGTGCGACTCGTCGGCCGCGGTCTCGCGGAGCACGTCGTCGACGAGCGCCTCCTCGATCTCCATACCCTCCGCAGGCGCGACCTCACGGTTCCACCAGTCGATCGGCCCGACGATGGCGGCGCGCGCTGCATCGCGGTCGAGCCGCTCGAGCCGGCGCGCGTTCGCGAAGACGTTCGGCACGCGCGCGCGGAGCGCGCCGAGCTGCGCGAGCTCGTCCTCGCGGATCGCGAGCAGCGTGTTCGCGCGCACGTGCGTCGCCCGAAGCACGCGCGCGAGCTCGTCGAGGAACGCCTCGGCCGCGTCGTCGTGGTAGACGAACAGCTCCTCCACGTGGTCGAGCACGAGACACAGGTCGCCGTCGAGCGCCGTCGCCCAGTGCTCCGCGACCTCGACGAGCGACGCATCCGCCGGCGGCTCGAGCGTCGACGCCGCGACGAGCGGCCGCACCGCCTCGCCGATCGCGTCGGCGAGCGCGCGCGCCGGGTGCGCCGTCCACGACGAGAACAGGACCACGGCGACGTCGTCGGCGCGGACGCGGCGCGCAACGCCGGCGCGGAGCAGCGAGCTCTTCCCCGCTCCACTCGGCCCGTAGAGCACCGTGAGCCGCGACGCGAGCAGGCTCGCGGAGACGATCTCCGTCTCTCGTTCGCGGCCGAAGAAGACGAGCGCATCGGCGTCGGAGTCGCCGAACGACGCGAGACCGCGATACGGAGACGCGACGGTCGTCGCCGTCATGCGCTCACCGTCGAGTCGGATCGCACCGTCTCGCCGAGCGCCCGCGCGTAGGCGTCGAGGTCGGCGCGCACGAAGTCCACGCCGAGGCGGCGCCAGAGCTCCGTGTCGAGCGCGGCGTCGTCGGCCGCGACCGCCCACGACCGGTACGCGAGCGGCCCTTCGGACCACATCCGGTTCAGGACGACGCGGAGGCACCAGTCGCGCACCGCGTAGCCGGTGAAGAGCAGGTGGCTGCGCCGCAGCGTCGCGGCGAGCCCGATCGGGAGGCCGCCGGCGACGTCGGCCCTGCGCAGGTAGTCGAGGTGGTCGTCCTCCGTGACGACGAAGCTCTCCCACGCGCGCGCCGGGTCCGGGTCGACGCGTCCGCGCAGCCGGAGCACGACGGTCCGCCGCGCGAGCGAGAGCTCGCCTGCGTAGTCGGCGGGCAGCTCGATCACGCGCGCTCGCCCATCGGGCGAGACGTGGCAGAACCGGCCGCGGTTCGGGCCGGACGCGAGGTACGAGACGACGTCGACCTCCTCCCCCGCCTCGGCGTACGCGCGCTCGAGCAGGCCGTCGTAGTCGGTCGTGACGACGAGCTGGTGCGGGACGCCGCGCTCGCGCAGGAGCGGCGGCAACGAAGCGAGCAGGCGGTGGATCGGCCGCGGCTCGCGGCCGCCGTCCGCGAGCGTGCGCAGCTCGTCGTGGAGCGGGCCGACGCCGCGCATCGTCGCCACGTACTGCGCGACGCGCGACGACTCGACGACGCCGCCGGTCGGATACGCGAAGCGCTCGGCGAGCGCGGCGGCGGGATCGTCGGCGCACGCGAGGACGACGACGAGCCGCCCGCCGAGGAGCGCCTCTGCCACCTCGGCGAGGTGCGACGCGGCCGCCTCGCCCGCAGCGCGCACCGGCGCGGGGGCGTCGATCCCCGCCTCCTGCCGGAGGATCGCGCCGTGCAGCCGGCGGAGCTCCGGGCCCGGCTCGAGGCCGAGCTCGTCGGCGAGCGCCCGGCGGGCGTCCTGGTAGGCCGCGAGCGCATCTGCCTGACGGCCGGCGCGGTAGAGCGCGCGCATCAGCAGGGCGCGCAGCCGCTCCCGGTGCGGATGCCGCGCGACGAGCGCCTCGAGCGGCGGCACGAGCCGCGCCGCGTCCCCCTCCTCGAGCTCCGCCTCGAAGAGCTCTTCCTCGGCGCCGACATGAAGCTCCTCGATGCGGCGGATCTCGTTCAGCAGCGACGTCTCGTACGCGAGCTCCGGCAGCGGGGGGCCCCGCCACTCCGCGAGCGCCTCACGCAGGAGCGACGCACGGTCGGCGGCCGGCGCACGGCCTGCGGCCGCGAGCCGCGCCTCGAACCGCTGCAGGTCGAACGACCCGGCGGGGATGCGGAGCACGTAGCCCGGAGCGCGTGTCTCGATCGCGTCGTCGCCGAGCGCGCGCCGGAGCTGCGCGACCACGTTTCGGAGGGCCGCCGCCGCCGTCTTCGGCGGGTCCTCGCCCCAGAGCGCGTCGACGAGCCGTTCCGACGGGACGACGCGGTTCGCCTCGAGGAGCAGCAGCACGAGCGCCGTCGGCGCGCGCTGGCCCGGAAGCTCGACCGGCGCGCCGTCGCGCTCGACCTCGAGCGGCCCGAGGATGCGGAAGTCGAGCATCTGAGCTTGTTCTAACACCCTCCGGCCGCGGTTCCCAGGTCGCGTTGCGCCGCCGTTGCGCCGTGGTTGCGGCGCGGTTTCGCGCTCCTCCGACGGTGGCGGCATGTCCGCCACATCGCACCTTCCCCGTCGCGGCGCTCTGCTCGCCGCCGCAGTCATCGCACTGCTCTTCGCGTCGGCCGCGCCGGCGCGGGCCTCCTACGGGTGGCCGCTCAAGCCGTTCCACCAGCAGCACGCCGTCCGCGGCTTCTTCGGCGACCCGCGCATCGCGGGCCACGACGAGGCCGGCGGCACGTTCCACTTCGGCATCGACATCTCGGCGGCGAACAGGACGCCGGTGTACGCGACACGCGACGGCATCGCCTCGATCCACCCGCTGCACCACGACACGGTGATCGTCTCCGCCGGCGGCGTCACGCACGAGTACTGGCACGTCGTCCCTGCGATCCGCCCCGGCGAGCGCGTCTATGCGTATCGGACGATCGTCGGGCGTGTCGAGGCCCCGTGGGGGCACGTTCATTTCTCGGAGTCCTCCGGCGGCGTCTACCTGAACCCGCTCCGCCCGGGCGCGCTCGCGCCCTATCGCGACACGACGACTCCGATCGTCTCGCACATCACGCTCGAGCGCGACGGAACGCCTGCCGGGACACGCGTCGCAGGCCGGATCGACTTCGTCGCCCAGGCCGAGGATACGTTGCCGCTCGCGCCGCCGAAGCCGTGGAACGACGTCCCAGTGACGCCCGCGCTCGTCGAGTGGAAGCTGCTGCCGGCCCGCGCGCTGCTCTCGTCGCGGACGTGGCGGGTCGCCGCCGACTTCCGGCTGTTCCTCCCGAGAGCTCCCTTCGACTCGGTGTACGCCAGGTGGACGCGGCAGAACCACGCAGATCAGCACCGGTTCGGTCGCTACCGCTTCCTCCTCATCCACGGCC
>DATDNT010000089.1:0-4767 GCA_036518135.1 Gaiellaceae bacterium
GGAGCGTCTGGCGGAGGAAGCCGCGCGCTTCGCGGCCCAATTGCGCGAGCTCGACCTGCAGAAGCCGCCCGGCATCGCGGAGACGATCGACTGGGTACAGGCGCTGAGCGCGCTCGGCCGGCAGGAGCTCGACGTCGAGCATGTCGAGGCGACGCTCGGGTCGCTCGTGAAGTACCACGAGGACCTGCTCGCGATCCGCGACGAGACGCTCGCCGGCCTGATCGCGTCATCCCGTGCCTGACGCAGTCGTCCGTCACATCGTCACCTTCGGGCGCGTGCTGCGCGAGGCCGGCCTCGAGATCGGCCCGCGGAGGCTCGAGGACGCGCTCCGCGGCCTGGACGCGGTCGAGCTCTCGCGCGACGACGACGTCTATTGGGCGCTGCGGCAGACGCTCGTGTCGCGGCGGGAGGACCTCGACGTCTTCGACCGCGCCTTCCACGCGTGGTTCCTGCGGGCACCGGTCGCGCTGCCGAGACGGCCGGTTCAGCCTCTGCAGCGGGCAGAGCGGCGAAAGGGCGGCGCTCCCGGCGGAGGGCCCGAGATCGACGGCGGCGAGGTGGAGGCCGGCGGCTGGAGCGACGACGAGCTGCTGCGCAGCCGCGACTTCGCAGCGATGTCGCACGACGAGTTCGCGCGCGCCCGGCGGCTGATCGCGGCGATCGCGCTCGACCGCCCACGGCGGCGCACGCGCCGCCTGGAGCGTGACGCGCGGGGGCGCACGCTCGATCTCCGCCGGCTCGTGCGATCTTCGCTCGCAACGGGCGGCGACCCGGTCGAACGCGCCTTTCGCAGCCGCGCCGACGCGCCGCGCCGGCTCGTCCTGATCCTCGACGTCTCCGGCTCGATGGAGGCGTACTCACGGGCGCTGCTCCTCTATCTGCACGCGGCGCGAGGCTCGGGGCGCGGGGTCGAGACCTTCGTCTTCGGCACGCGCCTGACCCGCGTGACGAATGCGCTCGCGACACGCGATCCCGACGCGGCGCTCGCCGAGGCCGCGCGGCACGTCGTCGACTGGGCAGGTGGCACCCGGATCGGAGCGTCGCTCAAGCGCTACAACGACGAGTGGGGGAGACGCGGGCTGACGCGCGGCGCGGTCGTCGTCATTCTCTCGGACGGCTGCGAGCGCGGCGACGCCGCGGTGGTCGCGACCGAGATGCGACGGCTCGCGCGGCAGGCGTTCGCGGTCGTATGGGTGAACCCGCTCAAGGGCGACCCCCGCTACGAGCCCCTCGCCGGCGGCATGCGCGCCGCATATCCCTTCGTCGACCGGCTCGTCTCCGGCCACGACCTCGCCAGCCTCGAGGCCCTCGGTACGATCCTGCGCGGAATCGAACGGAGGCACGTCGCGTGAAGGAGATCGTCGACAACGTCGAGGAGTGGCGGCGGCAGTCGAAGCGCGTCGCCGTGGCGACCGTGATCGCGACCCGCAGATCCGCGCCGCGCCCCGTCGGTGCGAAGCTGGCCGTCTCCGAGAGCGGCGAGATGTGCGGCTCGGTCTCCGGCGGCTGCGTCGAGAACGACGTCGTCGTCCGCGCGAACGAGGTGATCGCGACCGGCGAGCCTGCGCTGCTCACCTACGGCATCTCGGACGACGAGGCGCTCGGCGTCGGTCTGCCCTGCGGCGGCGAGATCGACGTCTTCGTCGAGCGTCTCGATTGAGCGTCGCCGACCGGCTGCTCGAGCTCGCGCACACGGACGAGCGCGCCGTCGTGTACACGGTCGTCGAGGGACCGGGGCGTGGCTCGAAGCTGCTCGTCCTGCTCGACCGCGACGAGGTCGTGGGCGAGGGTCCTCCCGAGCTCGTCGCGCTCGCGCCGGAGATTCGGCGCAACCACGTCTTCGAGCTCGGTGAGGCGAAGATCTTCGCCGAGGTGTACGGGCCGCCGCCACGCCTCGTCGTCGTCGGCGCAGTCGACACCGCCGAGGCGCTCTGCGCTCTCGCGCGTGGAATCGGCTGGCACACGGTCTGCGTCGACGCGCGCGCCGCGTTCGCCACGCCCGAGCGGATCCCGAGCGCGGGCGAGCTCGTCGTCGCTTGGCCGGAGGACGCGTTCGAGCGCATGCCGCTCGACCGGGACACCGCCGTCGTCACGCTGGCTCACGACGACCGGTTCGACATCCCGACGCTCGCGGCCGCCCTGCGCAGCGACTGCTTCTACATCGGTGCGATCGGCTCCCGCCGGACGCAGGAACGGCGGCGCGAGCGACTGCTGGCGGAGGGCCTGACGGAGGCCGAGCTCGAGCGGATTCACGGCCCCGCAGGCCTCGACATCGGCGCGGAGTCCCCCGCCGAGACGGCGCTGGCGATCCTCGCCGAGGCGCTCGCGGTGCGTGTCGCGCGCACGGGGCTGCCTCTTCGCGGGACCGCTCAGCGCATCCACGTCGAACGGTAGGAGTGTTACGGTCGCCCAGGCAGAGGGCGACACGAAAGGAGGCCGACGGTGGCGATCGCGCTGAACTCGGAGAAGCTCCGTCAGCTCGTGGACGAGCGGGCCGAGGTCGAGCAGGCGGCGACCGGCTTCACGTTCACGGAGGGACCGATCTGGATGTCCGACGGCTCGCTCCACTTCAGCGACATGCCGGGAGACAAGCGTCGCCGCTGGCACCCGACCGAAGGCGTCGAGGTGCTGCGCGACCCGAGCAAGAAGTGCAACGGGATGACGCGGGACAACGACGGGAACTTGATCGTCTGCGAGCACGTGACGAGCTCCGTCGTGCGGGAGCACCCGGACGGCCGCCGCGACACGATCGCGTTCCACTGGGGCGGCAGCTACCTGAACAGTCCGAACGACGTGATCGTCGCCTCCGACGGCTCGATTCTCTTCACCGACCCGACCTACGGCCGCATGCCGGGCTTCGGGATCGAGCGGGCGCAGGAGCTCGACTTCCAGGGCGTCTACCGGGTCGCGACCGACGGGACCCTGAGCCTGCTCGTCGACGACTTCGAGCAGCCGAACGGCCTTTGCTTCTCGCCCGACGAGTCGCTGCTCTACATCAACGACACGGTGCGCGCCCACATCCGCGTCTTCGACGTCGGGGCGGGCCACGAGCTCTCGAACGGGCGCGTGTTCGCCGAGAACATCGGCGACGGTGACCTCGCCAAGGGCGAGCTCGTCGACGGGATGAAGGCCGACGAGCACGGGAACGTCTACGTCACTGGGCCGAAGGGGGTCTGGGTCTTCTCGCCGGACGGAGAGCACCTCGGCGTGATCGGCGTGCCGGAGAACGTCGGCAACATCAACTGGGGCGACGACGACTGGCGGACGCTGTACATCGCCGCGTCGAGCTCGATCTACCGCGTCCGGATGAACGTCTCGGGCAACCGGCTCGGCTACATGCGCTAGGAGGAATACGTGGACAGGATCGACCCGAAGTCTGCGGCTCTCGTCATCCAGGACCTGCAGAACGACGTGATCATCGAGGGCGGCGCCTTCGCCGACTCGGGAGCGCCGGCCCACGCGACCTCGCAGAACGTCGTCGCGAACGTGCGCACGCTCGCCGAGGCATGCCGCAGCGCCGGAGTGCCCGTGATCCACGTCTGGTACCTCGTCGAGGAGGGCGCGCCGGGCCTGAAGCAGAACGCGCCGCTGTTCGAGGGTGTCAAGGGCGCGAATGCGCTCGTCCGCGGCACGTGGGGCGCCGCACCGGCGGCGGGCCTCGAGCCGCACGACGGCGACTTCGTCGTCGAGAAGATGCGCATGAACGGGTTCTACGAGACGAGGCTCGACATCCTCCTGCGCGGCCTCGGCGTCGAGACGCTGATCATCAGTGGTGCATGGACGAACATGTCGATCGAGCACACCGCACGTCACGCGGCCGACGCGGGCTATCGCGCGGTCGTCCCTTCCGACGGGACGTCGACGGTGAACGACGACTGGCAGCGAGTGGCGCTCGAGTACGCGATGACGAACGTCGCCACGGTCGCGACGTGCGGCGAGATCGCGGAAGCGCTCGGCGCCGCCGTTCCCGCGTGAGGTTGGAACCGCGGCGGACCGCGCTCCTCGTCATCGACCTGCAGAACGACACGGTCGGCGAGGAGGGCGCCTTCGCATCGTCCGGCGCAGCGGCGTTCGCGCGTAGACACGGCGTCGTCGAGCGAGCAGCCAGGCTCGCCGACGCGTTCCGCACGGCGGGTGCGCCGGTGATCCACGTCTGGCACGTCGACGAGCCGGGCCACGTCGACTCCACCCGCAACGCAGAGCTCTACCGCTCGATCGCCGGGGCCGACGCCCTGGTCCGCGGCACCTGGGGCGCCGAGCCGGTCGTCGCCCGGCGGGACGGCGACATCGTGGTCGAGAAGCAGCGCATGTCGTCGTTCAACTCGACGACGCTCGACACGAAGCTCCGTGGCCTGGGTGTCACCACCGTCGTTTGTTGCGGCGCGTGGACGAACTGGGCCGTCGAGCACACGTGCCGTGACGCCGCCGACCACGGCTACGAGGTCGTCGTCGTCACCGACGCGACGGCGACGATCTCCGAGGAGTTCCAGCATGCGGCGCTCAATTTCGCGCTGACGACGGTCGCGACGCGGGCGACCGCCGAGGAAGTGACCGCGGCGCTCGCCGGATGAACCCGATCGGTGCGTCCACCTGGATCTGGACGGCGCCGTTCTCCGACGCCGAGGCCGGCCTCGCGGCGCACGCGTCGGGGCTCGGCTTCGACGTGCTCGAGGTCTGCATCGAGGACCCGTCGCTCGTTCACGCGGAGACGCTGAGCGAGGCCGGTGCGGCCGCCGGCATCGCCTACTCCGTCTGCGGCGCGTTCGG
>DATDNT010000090.1:0-70369 GCA_036518135.1 Gaiellaceae bacterium
GCCTAGAGAAAATCGGCGAGCGGCCGCGTGTTCAGCACGTCCGCCCGCGTGCAGCGGCCGCGGCGCGCCGTCGCGACCGAGAGTCGCATGTTCTGCAGCCCGCGCACGGAGTGCGCGTCGGTCGAGCACGTGATGCGGACGCCGGCGCGGATCGCGTCGCGTACCAGGTCGGAGCTGAGGTCGATGCGGTCCGGTAGCCCGTTCGTCTCCACGGCGGTCCCCGTCTCGATGCAGGCCGCGAACACCGCGTCGAGGTCGACGGCGTTCGGCGGGCGATGGTTGATGATGCGCCCCTGCGGGTGGCTGATCGACCGGACACTCGGGTGCTCGACCGCCGCGAGCGTGCGCCTCGTCAACTGGTCGCGCGACTGCCGCTGGCCCGCGTGGATCGATGCCTGCACCCAGTCGAGCTCCGCGAGCACGTCGTCGGGCAGGTCGAGCGAGCCGTCGGCGAGGATGTCGCACTCCGTTCCGCGCAGCACCCGGAACGGCGCGAGCCGCTCGTTCGCCGCGGCGATCTCCTCCGCCTGGCGGCGCAGGTCGTCCGCATCGAGCCCCGGCACGACGCGGACGTTCCGCGTGTGGTCGCAGATCGCGATGTACTCGTAGCCGAGGTCGCGCGCCGCCTCTCCCATCTCGAGCACCGTCGCCTTCCCGTCCGACCACGTCGTGTGCACGTGCAGGTCGCCGCGGATCTCGGCGAGCTCGACGAGTGACGGCGGCGGCTCATAGGCGCCCTCGCGGAGCTCGGGCGGGACGAACGGCAGCCGGAGCGACGCGAACACGGCTTCCTCGTCCACGCCCGTCGCGGGCAGGTCGCCGAGCGACGCCACGAACTCCTCGCTGCCGGTCGCCCGCACGAGCTCGACACCGAAGCGGTCGGGCGCCGCCACCACGAGCTCGACCGGCACGCCCTCGACGGTCACGCCGAGTGCGCGCGGGCCGTCCCGCTCGACGATCGCGACGATGTCCGGCAGCGAGCGGAAGCGCTCGACCACGGCGTCCGCGTCGGAGCCGCCCACGACGACCGCGAGGCGGTGCGAGGCGTCGCACCAGCGCCGCGGGTCGCCGGCCGCCTGACCGCCGAGTGCAGCCGCGATCGACTCGACGAGCGCGCGCGACCGGTTCAGCAGCAGCCCGCGGCGCGGCGCGGTCGGCGGCCGCGCGAGCGCGCGCTGCACCTTCGCCTCGGTCGACGGCCCGATCCCGGGCACCTCGCGCAGGCGGCCGGCCGCGGCCGCCTCGCGAAGCTCGTCCGCGGTCGAGATGCCGAGCGCGCGGCCGAGCTCGACCATCCGCTGCGGCCCGAGCCCGACCAGGCGTCCGAGCCCGACGAGCTCCGGCTGCACCTCCGTCTCGAGCTCCTCGATCTCCGCGATCCCGCCCGTCTCGACGAGCTCGCGCAGCCGTGCCTCGATCGCGCTCCCGATCCCGCGCAGCTCCCGGACACGCCCGGTGCGGACGAGGTCCGCGACCGGCGCGGGCGTCGCGCGGATCAGCTCGGCGGCGCGCCGGTAGGCGCGGACGCTGTAGTGGCTCGCGCCGGCCAGGTCGAGGAGCGCGGCGAGCGCCTCCAGCCTTTCGGCAATCGCCGGATTGTCGAGCGCCGCCACGCCGCTAGTGTCCCCAACGAATGGCGACCGTCGTCGTCCCCTTCCGCAGCAGCGACCCGAAGCACCGCCTCGCGCGCGTCGGCGACGCGGGTCGCTCCGCGCTCGCGCACGCGATGCTCGCCGACGTCCTCGACGCCGCGGCGCCGGTCGGCGCGGTGCTCGTGGTCGCGCCCGACGACTGCGCCGTGCCGGAGGGCGTGACCCGCGTCGACGACCCGCGCCGCGGCCAGGGGGCCGCAGTTCGCGCCGCCCTTGACGCGGCGGCCGCGGCGGGCCACCCGGCGCCGTACCTCGTCGTCAACGCCGACCTGCCGTGCGTCGACACGCGCGACCTGCTCGCTCTCGCCGGCGCCACGCCCGACGACGGGCTCGCGCTCGCGGCCGCTGCCGACGGCACCACGAACGCGCTCGCCCTGTCCGACGTCGCTCTGTTCGCGCCGGTCTACGGCCCGGGCAGCGCGGAGCGGTTCGCCGGGCTCGCGCCGTCGCGGAGGCTCGACGCGCCGAATCTCGTGGATGACGTGGACACGCTCGACGATCTCTCGCGGCTGCGCGACCGGCTCGGCGCGCACACCCGGCGCGTGCTCGCCACGCTCGACCTCCCGTGGGCCGCATGAACGTCGCAGTCCTCTCGGGCGGCGTCGGCGGCGCCCGGTTCCTGCGCGGTGTCGTCTCTGTCGTCGATCCAGGCAACGTTTCCATCGTAGGCAACGTGGCGGACGACCTCGAGGTGCTCGGCCTGCGGGTCTCGCCGGACCTCGACTCGATCCTCTATACGCTCACCGGGCGTGCCGACGAGATGCGGGGCTGGGGCCGCGCCGACGAGAGCTGGCGCGCCCTCGCGAGCGTCGCCGAGCTCGGCGGCGAGGACTGGTTCAGGCTCGGTGACCGCGACATCGGCCTGCACCTCGTGCGCACGGAGCTGCTGCGGTCGGGCGTGCCGTTGCACGAGGCGACCGACCGCATCGCACGCGCGCTCGGCCTCGAGGCGCTGCTCCTGCCCGCGACGAACGACCCGCTCCGCACCTTCCTCGAGACGCCCGCGGGGACGTTCCCGTTCCAGACGTGGTTCGTCGCGCGCGGTCACCGGGACGAGGTCGACGCGGTGCACTACGCGGGCGCGCCCGAGGCGCGTCCGGCGCCCGGCGTGCTCGCGGCGCTCGCCGCGGCCGACGTGATCCTGGTCGCGCCCTCGAACCCGTACGTCTCGATCGGCCCGATCCTCGCCGTCGCCGAGATCCGCGAGGCGCTCGCGCGACGGGCTGCTCCCTGCGTCGCCGTCAGTCCGCTCGTCGGCGGGCGCGCGGTCAAGGGCCCCGCCGACCGCATGCTCCGCCGCCTCGCCGGCGGCACCACGCCTGCGCACGTCGCCTCCTGCTACGTGGGCCTGATCGACGCGCTCGTCGTCGACGAGTCGGACGAGGACGTCGATCTGCCGGCCGGGATCCGCCCGATCGTCACGCAGACGCTGATGACCGACCTGGAGGCGTCGCGGCGGCTGGCCGCGGCGGCGCTCGCCTAGATGCGGATCGCCATCCTCGGCGGCACCGGCAGCTTCGGACGCGCGCTCGCCGCGCGCCTCGTGGCGGTCGGCGGCGACGACGTCGTGATCGGCTCGCGCGACGCGGCGCGCGCGGACGAGACGGCGCGGGAGCTCGGCGGCGGCCGGGTCAGCGGCGCGACCAACGACGACGCGGTCCGCGACGCCGACCTCGCCGTCCTCGCGGTGAAGGCGGACGCGGCCCTCGACACCGCGCGCGGCGTGGCAGCCGCGCTCGGGACCACGCCGCTCCTCTCCGTCGCGAGCGCGATCCGGTTCGAGAAGGGCATCGGGATGCTCCCCGACCCCGACGCGCTCAGCCTGGCGGAGCGGGTGCAGCAGGTCGTGCAGGCGCCGGTCGCGGCGGGGCTCCACTCGATCGCAGCGGCGAACCTCGAGGAGGAGCAGCCCGACGAGGACGCGCTCGTCTGCGGCGACGACGGGGCGTCGAAGGCGCTCGCGCTCGAGCTCGCGGCGAAGCTCGTCGGAGGCCGCGCGCTCGACGCCGGCCCGCTCGCGAGCGCCCGCGCGCTCGAGGGGCTGACGGCGGTGATCGTCAACCTGAACCGGCGGTACAAGGCGCACGCCGGCCTCCGCGTCACCGGCGTAGGCGAATGATCCAGCTGATCCCGGTGCGCGGCCTGCCCGAGATCCGGGAGGGGGACGACCTCGCCGCGCTCGTCACCGAGACGGTCGCGCTCGCGGACGACGACGTCGTCGTGCTGGCGCAGAAGGCGGTGTCGAAGGCGGAGGGCCGCGTGATCCGGATCGACGATCTCGACGCATCGCCGAAGGCGGTGGAGCTCGCGGGGGACGAGCGCGACCCGCGCGAGGTCGAAGCGGTCCTTCGGGAGGCGAAGCGGATCGTCCGGGAGCGAGGGCCGCTCGTCATCGCGGAGACGCAGCACGGCTTCATCTGCGCGTCGGCGGGCGTCGACCACTCGAACGCGCCGGAGCCGGGCACGCTCGTCCTGCTGCCGGTCGACCCGGACGCGAGCGCGCGCGCGTTCCGCGACCGCGTCCGCGAGCTCACCGGGCGCGTCGTCGCCGTCGTCGTCACCGACTCGTTCGGGCGGCCGTTCCGGCAGGGGACGACCGACGTGGCGATCGGGGTGGCCGGAATGGCTCCGATCCTCGACCTCCGCGGGACGACCGACCGCATCGGCTACGAGCTGCGGTCGACCCGTGTCGCGATCGCCGACGAGGTCGCGGCCGCGGCAGATCTCGCCCGCGGCAAGGCGGAGGGCGTCCCGGCGGTGGTCGTGCGCGGCCTGCGCCCGGAGGGCGAGGGAACCGCGCGTGAGATCGTGATCGAGCCGGAGCTCGACCTCTTCAGCTGATGGAAGCGCGCGCCTGCCGCCTCGGGCTGCACCACTGGGCGCGGTTCAAGGAGCCGCCCGGGAGCGGCGGGACATGGGTGACCCGCTGCCGCCGCTGCGGCGCCGAGCGGTCGGGGCCGGGCCCGATCTCGTTCGTCCTCTTCGCCGTCGTCTTCGTCGTCGCCCTGACGGCGTTCTGGTGGGCGCCGTTCCTCGGGGCGGTCCTGATGATGGGCGCGATCGCCGGCCTCGGGTGGGCGGTGCTGCCGCTCGTGGTCGCGCGCCTCGCCCGCTGGCTCAGCGTCGGCCGCTGAATCGTTCAGGTTTTGTACAGACGTGTTCCCGGACAAGCCACGGGGTTCCCTGCCGAATCCTCCTGAAATCTTGCGCGAATCAGGCGTCCGCCAGACGTCGAGCTAACACTCGCGCGCCTTCGCCGCGTCGCCCGCTCGAGGCAGTCGGTACTGTCCCGCGGTCAACGCGGCGGTGTGCGTGCCCAGTGCCCGCCGCACAAAACGAAAGCCCCCTCGAAGCCAGAACCACCGGGCCAAAGGAGGACAACAGCACATGCGGCACCTTCTTCCGCTGAGCCTGCTCGGGCTCGCGGCTCTCATCACGGTCGTGCTCGCCGGAGCGGCGCATGCGCAGCAGAACGTCCGCCCGCTCGCGCCGGGCGACGTGAAGACGATGCGCTCGGTCGCCGACCACTACCGGACGATCACGTGGACGTTCGAGCGTGCGGCGCTCGAGCACACGACGCCGACGTCCTACTCGTACCGTCACACGACCAACCGCTCGTACCTGCAGTGGACGATCGACACCTGGACGCGTCGGGCCTACCGCGCGCGGAACCAGGCGCTCGCGCGTGTCGAGCGGAAGCTCGCCGTCGCGCTGCCGAAGGCTCCGGCGCTCCACAGCCGGCTCGCCAAGCGGATCGCCTACAGCCGGCGCGTCGCGCTGAGGCTCCGCCGGATCTACCCGGGGACCGTGACGAAGCGGTTCGCCGAGGCGCAGGCGCGGACGGCCGCCGCGACGCTCCGCCTGTGGCAGAAGCGGCTCGCGGCGCAGACGCTGCTCGTGATCCGCCACGGCCGCCCGCACCCGGCGCAACCCGCGCTGCCGTCGTTCCTCGTGGGTGCGTTCACCTGCATCCACCACTACGAGGGCTCCTGGAGTGCGAACACCGGCAACGGCTATTACGGCGGCCTGCAGATGGATCTGGGGTTCCAGAGCACCTACGGCGGCGAGTTCCTCCGCCGCTTCGGGACGGCCGACCGCTGGCCGGTCTGGGCGCAGCTGACGGCGGCCGTCCGGGCCTACCGCTCGGGCCGCGGCTTCTCCCCGTGGCCGGCGACGGCGCGGGCCTGCGGCCTGCTGTAGCCGACTCTCAAGGTCGGGGCGGCCGCTGCCGATCAAGCCGCCATGGTGCGGCGTTCGGCGGCGGCCACTCCTGCTCCCGTGCCGGGGGCGGGCACGGCGCGCGACGGCGTCCCTGCCGAGGCGCTCGTCGAGTCGTACCGCCGCCTGGCGGAGGTCTTCCACGAGGTGCTCTCCGAGCAGAGCCTCGACGCGCTCCTCGACCGGATCGCCGAGACGCTCGGCGATCTCATGCCCTACGAGGCGCTCCACATCTACGAGGCGCACGAGGACCGCCGCGAGCTCGTCCCGCTGCTCGCGCGCTCGCAGGAGTTCGAGGAGGAGATCATGCGCAGCCGCCCGCGCTTCGGCGAGGGGATCACCGGCTGGGCGGTGCAGCACCGTCGCCCCGTCTGGACGAACCGTGCGCACCTCGATCCGCGCACCGTCGTCATCCCGGGCACGAGCAACGAGCCCGAGGCGATGATCACGGTCCCGCTGATCGCGCGCGGCGCGCTGAAGGGCGCGCTCAACATCTATCGGATCGGCGAGGACGCGAACTTCGAGGCGCACGAGTTCGAGCTCGCGAAGTGGTTCGGCGACGCCGCGGCGCTCGCACTCGACAACGCGCAGATCCGTGCGCGCCTCGAGCACCTCGCGCAGACGGACTCGCTGACGGGGCTCTACAACCATCGCTACTTCCACGAGCGGCTGCGCGCCGAGCTGACGCGTGCGTCGCGGTCGCACGACTCGGTTGCCGTGCTGATGTTCGACCTCGACGACTTCAAGCGCGTGAACGACATCTACGGGCACGGCGCCGGAGACCAGCTGCTCGTGCAGCTGGCCCGTATCGCGCGCGAGACCGTCCGCGGCTCCGACGTCGTCTGCCGCATCGGCGGCGAGGAGTTCGGCGTGATCATGCCGTCGTGCGACGCGGGCGACGCGCTCGGCCTCGGCTCGCGGCTCGCGGAGGCCCTGCGCACCTGGGAGTTCGAGCCGTCCGGCCTGATGACGGTCTCGATGGGGATCGCGCAGGGGCCGCAGCACGCGATGAATCCCCGCGAGCTCGTCGCGTGCGCCGAGGCGGCCATGATGACGGCGAAGGCGCACGGCAAGAACCAGTGCGTCGTCTACGACGACGGCGCGACGGATCGCCCCACGGCGATGACGGCGCGCGACGTCCGCTCGATCGCGCACCTGAAGATGCTGCAGTCGCTCGCCGGCAAGCTGAACCGCCTGAACGACGTCGCGCAGATCGGCACGACGATCGCGACCGAGCTCCGTCTGCTGATCGACTACCACAATTGCCGCGTCGTCCTCCGTCACGGTGACGACCTGCGTCCGATCGCGTTCGTCGGCGAGCACGACCCCACGGTCAAGTCGACCGCGGACGCCTACTCGATGAAGGTCGGCGTCGGCGTCACCGGCCGCGCGGTCGAGCGCGGCGAGGCGCTGCTCGTGCCGAACGCGCTCGAGTGCGAGTTCGCCTACCGCATCCCGGGCACCGAGGAGCTCGAGGAGTCGCTCGCCGTCGTCCCGCTGCGCTACGGCTCGCGCGTGACCGGCGCGATCGTCATCTCGAAGCTCGGCGTCAACCAGTTCGACGAGGACGACGTGCGGCTGCTCGAGGTGCTCGCTGGACAGGCGTCGGTCGCGCTCGAGAACGCTCGGCTCTACGAGCAGCAGCGGCGCGAGGCCGAGGGCGCGAAGGCGCTGCTCGCGTTCGCGGACGAGATCTCGCGCGCGCACTCCGTCGACGACATCTGCGCCCGCGCCGTCGAGGCCGCGACGCGTCTCTTCGAGACCGAGCGTGTCTCGCTCTGGCTCGGCGACACGTGCGTCGCGTCGATCGGCGAGGCGCTCGAGGAGGGGATCGTGGCGCCGCTCGCCGAGGGCGACGGCATCCACGGCCGCGTCGTCGTCGACGTCGCGCGCATGGACGACGACCGCGAGCGCCTGCTCGCGTCGTTCGCGTACCAGCTCTCCGTGGCGCTGCAGAAGGCGCGCCTGTACGCGAAGCAGATGGAGGCCGCCGAGATCGCGAACGCGCTTCTCGAGGCCGGCCGCGAGCTCGCGACGGCCGAGTCGCCGGAGGAGGTGCTCGGACGCAGCGTCGAGGTGACCGCGCGCGTGCTCGGCACCGAGCGGGCGACGCTGTGGATCCAGGAGGAGGTGGCGCCGCACGAGCTCGTCGCGCGCGCGTCGTTCGGCTACACGCAGCGCGTCGACCCTGCCGGCCGCCTGCGCTTCCCCGCCGAGCTCGCGCACCGGTGGCTCGACCGCGGCGAGCCCTTCGTGCTGGAGGCCGGCGAGATCGCGGACGTCGACGAGCGGCTGGCCGTCGGGCCCGTCCGGCTCGAGGGCAACCGCGTCGGCGCGCTCATCACGGTGATCGGCGACCGCGTGCTCGACGACCGCCAGCTGCGGCTCCTCGAAGGGCTCGCCCACCAGGCGAAGCTCGCGATCGAGAGCGCGGAGCACTACGAGAGCCTGGAGCGCACGTTCGTCGCGACCGTCGCGACGCTTGCGAACGCGCTCGAGGCGAACGACGAGTACACCTCGGAGCACGCGAAGTGGATCACGGACATGGCCATGCTCGTCGGCCGCGAGCTCCGGCTCGACCGCGACGCGATGAAGCGCCTCGAGCTCGGCGCGCTCTTCCACGACATCGGCAAGATCGGGATCCCGTCCGAGATCCTCCGCAAGCCGGGCCCGCTGACGGACGAGGAGTTCGAGATCGTCAAGGAGCACCCGGAGCTCGGCGAGCGCATCCTCGCGCCGATCGACCGCCTTGCCGACGTGCGCCCGATCGTCCGCGCCTGTCACGAGCGCTGGGACGGGCTCGGCTATCCCGACGGGAAGTCGGGCACCGAGATCCCCGTCGAGGCGCGGATCGTCCTCGTGTGCGACGCGTTCCACGCGATGGTCACCGACCGCCCGTACCGCGCGCGCCTCGGCCAGGACGAGGCGGTGCGCCGCCTGGTCGAGTCGGCGGGCTCGCAGTTCGACCCGCGGGTCGTCGAGACGTTCATGCGTCTCTACGACTCGGGCGACGTGCTCCCGCTCGACTGACGCCGGTCCTTCAGGCGCCGGATCGTGCAGACGTCCTCGAAGCCGATCCGCTTCAGGATCGGGTACGACGTGTCGGGCATCGCCTCGGTGACGAGCGCCGGCGTGCCGCGCGCGGCCGCGTCGTCCCAGCGCGCGCGGACGAGCGCGCGGTAGACGCCGCGGCCGCGCGCCCATTCCGCGACGGAGCCCGCGATCAGGAAGACGCCGCGGTCGGAGTAGATCGAGCGGCCGACGCCGGCAGGGCGTCCGTCCACGCGCGCGAGGAACGTGACGGGCACGCCCGCCGCCTGCTGCGCGTCGAACTCCTCCCGCGTCGCGACGCGGAGCTCGGGCGCCGTCCCGAACGCGTCCCACATCACCTCGCTCGCCGTCAGGAACTCCTCGAACGTCTCGACGCGCGTGACCTCGATCCCCTCGCGCGCGGGCGGCGGCTCGCTCGTGCACGCGAGCGCGTGGAGCGTGTGCCCCGTCTCCGGAACCTCGAGGCCGAGCGCGACGAGCCGCTCGTGCAGGTCCGTGGGCTCGGCGCCGGGATCGATCCACCACGCGGTCTCCTTCTCGGGGGGGATGCGCGCGCGCACCTCCGCGAGTACGTCCTCGACCTCGTCGGCGCCTGCCCGCACGCCGAAGACGCCCGCCCACACGGTCCCCTGGATGACGCCGTACCGGTCCCCGATGTACCGGTCGACGTCCGCCGAGATCCACGTGTAGCGGTCGGGGATCTGCGCGAACTCGCGGAGCTCGGGGTTCAACGTGACGGCTCCGACACCAGCTCGACGATCCTCGTCACGCGCTCGAAGCCGAGCCGCTCCAGCACGCGTCGCGCAGCCTCCTCGGCGTGCACCACGAGCGCCGGCGTCCCGCGCCGCGCAGCCTCGTCCCACCGCGCGCGGACGAGCGCGCGGTAGGCGCCGCGGCCGCGCGCCTCCGGCACCGTGACGCCGCCGGTGAGGAACAGGCCGAGCGGCCCCGCGCGGGCGCCCGCCCAGGCGACCGGCTCGCCGTCGACAGAGGCGATCCACTCGCCGCTCAGGCGCGCGGGAGGGCGCGGCACGCCCCATCCTCGGCGGAACACCTCCTCCGCGGCGCGGGCATCGGCCGCGTCCGCGACCGGGCGGACGTCCACCCCGTCCACGACAGGCGGTGGACGGTCGATCGCGAGCGCCGTCGGGTAGCTCGTCAGCGGCGGGTCCTGGTCGCGGCACCCGAGCGCGCGCAGCTCGGGCTCCTGCGCCCCCTCCGTGATCCAAACGACGCGCGCAGCCGGCGCGCGCGAGACGACCTCGGCGTGTAAAGCGGCGGCCCCGCCGCGCAGCCTGCAGACGGTCGCGCGGCGTCCGTCGGGAGCGACCCGCAGGTGGAACCGGCCGTCGTCGACGACGGCCCACCCGTCGTCGGCCGCGAGGTGGAGCGGCGGAAAGGTCGCGAACTCCCGCAGCTCGTTGCTCAGCATGTCGACGGGTCGATCAGGATCTCGTGCTCGGCGACCGTCTCGAACGCGAGCCGCTCGAGGATCGAGCGCGACGTCGCGCGCGCCTGCACGCACACGCCCGCGAAGCCGCCGGCGACGGCGTCGTCCCAGCGCGCCCGGACGAGCGCGCGGTACACGCCGCGGCCGCGTGCCTCTTCCCGAACGCAGCCGCCGAGCAGCAGCCCTCCCGGCGTCCCGGCGTCGAGCAGCAGCCGCGCCGTGCCGACGGGGCGGCCGTCGAGGAACGCCAGGTAGACGCGCATGTCGCGCGCGGGCGGCCCCGGCTCGCTGCCGAACGCGGCCCTCGACACCGCGTCGGCCTCCCGCAGGTCGTCGGCGCTCGCGACGGGGCGAACGAGAACCGCGTCGACCCGCGGCGGCTCCGTGTCGAGCACGAGCGACGTCTGATGGTCGTGGGCGACGAGGCCGTGCGTGACGAGCCGGTCGACGAGGTCGGACGGCGTCGCCGAGCTCGAGACGTCCCATTCGACGCTGCGCCGGCCGTGCTCGGCCGCGGTCGTCCGCACCTCGTGCAGCGTCTCCGCGACGGTGTCGTCGTCGAGGCGCAGGCGCGACACCTGCGTGTACGACGGCGACCGGCCCCAGATGAGGCAGTACCGGTTCGTGAGGACGCGGCTGTACCCGCTGCCCGGGTCGATCTCGCCCCAGGCAGCGGGCGCCTCCGCGAACTCCCTAAGCGCAGAACTCGTCGGCAACCGAGAGCGACTCGTCGAGGATCTCGAGCGCCTCGTCCAGCTCGTCGCGCGTGATCGTGAGCGGCGGGCAGCACATGATCACGTTCCAGTGCGTCATCAGGTAGAGGCCGCGGCCGAGCGCGTGCTTCATCAGCGCCGTCATCGGCTTCGCCGCCTCGCCCGATCCGTTGAAGGGCACGAGCGGTTCGCGCGTTTCGCGATTCTTGACGAGCTCGACGCCCCAGAAGCAGCCGAGGCCGCGCACGTCGCCGATCGACGGGTGCTTCTCGGCGAGCTTCGCGAGCTCCGTGCGGAACACCTCGCCGGTCGCCGCGGCCTGCTCGACGATCCCCTCCTCCTGGAACGCCTCGATCGACGCGACGGCGACCGCGCACGCGAGCGGGTGGCCGCTGTACGTGAGCCCGCCGGCGAACATCTTGTCGCGCACCCAATCGGCGATGGGCTCGCGCACGATCATCGCGCCGAGCGGCACGTACCCCGAGTTGATGCCCTTGGCGACGGTCATGATGTCCGGCACGACGTCCCAGTTGTCGACGCCGAACCACTTGCCGGTGCGGCCGAACCCGGCCATCACCTCGTCGCAGATCAGCAGGATCCCGTGGCGGTCGCACACCTCGCGGATCGACTGCAGGTAGCCGTCCGGGGGGACGATGATCCCGTTCGTGCCGGTGACCGTCTCGAGGATGACGGCCGCGACGGTGTGCGCGCCCTCGTACTGGAGGATCTCCTCGAGGTGCGGCGCGCCCGAGCAGACGGGGCACGGGTCCGGGTGCCCGGCCGGGCAGCGGTACGTGTACGGGTCGAACATCCGGACGACGCCCGGGATCCCAGGCTCGGCCGCCCAGCGGCGCGGGTCGCCGGTGAGCGTGATCGAGCCCGCGGTCGCGCCGTGGTAGCTGCGATACCGGGCGATCACCTTGTGGCGGCCCGTGTACCAGCGGGCGAGCTTGATCGCGTTCTCGTTCGCTTCCGCGCCGCCGTTCGTGAAGAAGCTCATCGACAGGTCGCCGGGCGTCACCTCCGCCAGCAGCTTCCCGAGGCGCGAGCGCGACTCGGTCGCCATCGGCGGCCCGATCGTCGCGAGCTTCTCCGCCTGGTCCTTGATCGCCTGGACGAGCTTCGGATGCGAATGCCCGATCGAGACGTTGACGAGCTGCGACGCGAAGTCGAGATACGCCTTCCCGTCGTAGTCGTAGAAGTGGCGCCCTTCCGCGCGCTCGACCGCAATGGGGTTGATCGCGTTCTGGACGCTCCAGGAGTAGAGGACGTAGTCCTTCGCGTCCTGGACGATTTGCCTACCGAGCTCTGTGTTTGTCTCCGTCGTCGCCATGGCCTGAGCTTACTCCCGGGTCGGCGTAGAGGTGGAGCACGCCGTGCGCTTGGAAGCCGAGGTTCCGCAGCACCGGCTCGGACATGCGCCCGGCCTGGACGACGAGGATCGGCGTGCCGCGCGCGACGGCGTGCTCCCAGCGCGCCCGCACGAGCGCGCGGTAGACACCCTTCCCGCGGTGGTCGGCGAGCACCGCGCCGCCGAGGAGCGCGACGCCGTGATCCATGTCGACGGCGCGCCCGAAGCCGACGGGGCGGCCGTCGACGTACGCGCCGAAGTGCTGGACGTTCCCGTTCGGGTCGAAGCGCCGGCGCTCGGTCTCCGCGCGGCGCTCGCGCTCCGTGTCCGTATGCGACCACACGTCCCAGTCGACCTCGAGCACGTCGAGCTGCTCCTCGAGCGTCTCGATGCGCCGCACCTCGATCTCCGGAGCGGCGGGAGGCGGCTCCTCGCACGTCATCCCGGTCAGCGTCGGCTCGTCGGGATCGGGCACGAGGCCGAGAGCGAGCAGCCGCTCGCCGAGATTCGACGGCGTCGCGTGCCAGCCGACCCACCAGTCGAGACCGAGCACCTCGTGCTCGTGCGCCCGCTTGCGCACCCAGGCGACCGCCTCCTCGACGTCGCCGAGCCGTACGCGCTGCACCGTCGCCGTGTTGCCGGTCGACGTGAAGACCAGATCGCCGCGGTCGATCTGCACCACTCCCCGCTGCGGCAGGACGTGCACGAGCGTGTCCTCCGCGAGCTCTGCGAGCCGGCCGGTCACAGGTGCGGATCCCTGTACACGTGGACGACGCCGTGCGTCCGGAAGCCGATGCCGCGGAGCACCGGCGCCGACAGGTCACCGGCCTGGACGACGAGGAGCGGCGTCCCGCGAGCCGCGGCGTGCTCCCAGCGCGCACGTACGAGCGTGCGGTAGACGCCTCGGCCGCGGTGGCTCGGCAGGACGACTCCGCCCATGAGAGCGACGCCGCCGTCCATGTCGACAGACCGCCCGACCCCCACCGCTTCGCCGTCGACGACGGCCGCGAAGTGCCTGACGACCGGGTCGTCGACCGGCGGATCGGGCTCCGAGCCCCACACCGCGTGCTCCAGCCCGACGACCTCCTCCGCGGAGGCGGCGCGGATCTCGATCCCTCGAGGAGCGGGAGGCTCGCGGTCGCACGTCATCCCCGTGAGCTCGGGCATCTCGTCCGGCACGAGCCCCGCGTCCGCCAGTTCCGCCTGCGCATTCGGCGGCGCATTCCAGCCGAGCCACCACTCGACCCGCGCCGCCCCGCGCGCGTGGGCCTCCTCGCGCACCGCCGCCACGTCGACCCGGCGCACCCGGGTCACCCGGCCGGTGCTGCGCCCCGCGACGTAGACGTACCCCTCGCGTTCGAGCGGCTCGAACATCGGCGAAGCCCGGACGAACGCGAGGGTGTCTTCCGCGAGCTCTGCGGGGGTCACCGGCCGAGCATCGCACCGCCTGGCGGTGGCCCGCCGAGCCCACCCGTTGCGAGCTCGGGGTAGGACACCGCTGCGAACGCGACGACCGCCGCGAGCACCACGAGCGGCGTCCACGCCCGTAGCCGCCGCACGAGCCACCCTGCGAGGAGCGCGACCGCGCCGAGCGCGGGCGCGTAGAAGCGAACGACGTGCACCGTCGCATCGCCTTGCGACATCCGAACCGTCCAGTCGTAGGCGAGGTACAGCGCGAAGACGCCCGCCCAGCACGCGGCGAGGAACGCGCCGGCGAGGACCTCGCGGCGGACGCGCCGGAGCGCGATCCAGACCACGGCCGCTGCGGCGAGCGCGATCGTCGGCATCGCGAGCAGCAGGTGCCGCGGCATGTGCTCGAGGTTCGGGACGATCGCGCCCGTCGAGAACGTGATCTCGCCGGAGGCGTAGCCCGTCTTCGCGAACCCGCCGTAGACGACCTTGTCGAACGTCGCCACGAGGGCCGCGAACGCGCCGACCGACAGGAGGTGCCATCTCCACCCGGGCGCGCGCACGACGAGCGCCGCCGCGACGGCGACGAGGAGCACGATGCCGTCCGTGTAGCGCATCGACGTCGCCGCCTCGAGCGACGCGAACGCCGCGAGGCCGACGAGCGCGCGGCGGCGCGGCGACGCGTCGTCCGCCAGGAACGTCCAGAGGAGCGCGCCGGTCCCGCCGGCGACGAGCGATGCGTCCGTGAACGTCGGCATCGTCGCCCGCCACGCGAAGACGAGGGCGGAGCCGGTGCCGAGGTACAGGAGCACCGCCCAGAGCCCGCCCGTCCTGCCGGCGAACCGCCGCCCGCCCGCGTAGAGCCCGATGCAGCCGAGCGCGCCGTAGACGAGCGGTGCGAGCCGCAGCAGGCCGACGAGCTGGAAGGGTGCGGCGAAGAAGGGGTAGCCCGGGTTCTTCTCGCTGATCCACCGTCCGTTCGGGAGCTGCACCCACTGTGCGACCTGCGTCAGGCGGTCGTACTCCGCGGTCGAGAGCGTGAGGTGGCCGTGCACGAGCGCCAGGATCGACGCCCTGTAGGCGAGGTCGTCCGGCTCGATCAGTGCGGTGTGGCGGACGAGGACCGCGAGCGAGAAGGCGGCGAACGCCGCGGCTGCGAGCCACGCGTCGGGTGAGCGCACGGCGAGCCACGACGGGCGGGGGAGGGCGAGGGTCGTCATGCGCCCGATCGAACCAGCGGTGCCTAAGACCCGCCTCGGAATCGCGGTACGCTCCCCTAGGAAAACGCGAAGAAGGGGACTCCTGATGACAGACGTCGTCGACGCACCTGCAGCCGTCAAGCCGATCAACCACTGGATCTCGGGCGCTCCGTACGCGGGGCGGTCCGGCCGCACGGGCGCGGTCTACAACCCGGCGACGGGCGAGCAGTCGGGCGCCGTCGACTTCGCCGCCGCCGAGGAGGTCGACAAGGCGGTCCAGGCGGCGAAGAACGCGTTCCCGGCGTGGCGCGCGCTGTCGCTCGCGAAGCGCGCCGAGCTGCTGTTCGCGATCCGCGAGCTCGTGGCGGAGCGCAAGCAGGAGATCGCGAAGTTCCTGACCGCGGAGCACGGCAAGGTCCTGTCGGATGCGATGGGCGAGGTGACGCGCGGGCTCGAGGTGATCGAGTTCTGCTGCGGCATCCCGCACCTCCTGAAGGGCGCGATGACCGAGCAGGCGTCGACCGGCGTCGACGTGTACTCGATCCGCCAGCCGCTCGGCGTCGTCGCCGGCATAACGCCGTTCAACTTCCCGGCGATGGTGCCCATGTGGATGTGGGCGCCCGCGCTCGCGTGCGGCAACACGTTCGTCCTGAAGCCGTCGGAGAAGGATCCGTCCGCATCCGTGTACACGGCGGAGCTCCTCAAGGAGGCCGGCGTGCCCGACGGCGTCTTCAACGTGATCCACGGCGACAAGGTCGCGGTCGACGCGCTGATCGAGCACCCGGACGTCGCGGCGATCTCGTTCGTCGGCTCGACGCCGATCGCGAAGTACGTCTACGAGTCGTCGACGTCGCGCGGCAAGCGCTGCCAGGCGCTCGGCGGTGCGAAGAACCACATGATCGTCCTCCCCGACGCCGATATCGACATGGCGGCCGACGCGGCGGTCTCGGCGGCCTACGGCTCGGCGGGCGAGCGGTGCATGGCGGTGTCGATGCTGGTCGCGGTCGGCGACGTCGCCGATCCGCTGATCGACGCGATCAAGCAGCGCATCCCGAACGTGAAGATCGGCGACGGGATGGACGCGAGCTCCGAGATGGGCCCGCTGATCACGAAGGAGCACCGCGACAAGGTCGCGGGGTACCTGGAAGACGGCGGCGGCGACCTCCTCGTCGACGGCCGCGAGGGCTGCCCGGACGACGGCTTCTTCCTCGCGCCGTCGCTGATCGACAACCTCGAGCCGGGGATGCGCGCGTACGACGACGAGATCTTCGGGCCGGTGCTCGGGATCACGCGCGTCGCCACCTACGACGAGGCGATCGGGCTCGTCAACGACAACCCGTACGGCAACGGCACCGCGATCTTCACGCGCGACGGCGGCGTCGCCCGGCAGTTCCAGTTCGACGTGCAGGCGGGCATGGTCGGGATCAACGTCCCGATCCCGGTGCCCGTCGCCTACTACTCGTTCGGCGGCTGGAAGGCGTCGCTCTTCGGCGACCGGCACATCTACGGCCCGGAGGGGATCGACTTCTACACCCGCTCGAAGGTCGTCACGTCCCGCTGGCCCGACCCGGCGACGTCCCAGATCGACCTCGGGTTCCCGCAGACGCGCTAGGTGCAGGTGTTTAGGGTTCGCAACTCCGGGTGACCGGAGTTGCAGTGGATTCGCGTGAGGAGACGAACCGCGCGGCGGCCGAGCACGTGGCGCAGATGCGCGCCCGGATCGAGGCGGGCCGCGCCGAGCTCGACCGCCAGCAGGCCGCCGTCGCGGGGACGCGGGAGCACCTCGGCGGCATCAGCCGGTGGATCGAGCAGACGGAGCAGCACCTCGGCGAGCAGCGCGCCCGCCGCGACGACGCACGCGACAGCCGCGCGCCCGAGTAGTACGTTCGACGTGTGACCTGCCCGAGCTGCGGGGCGGAGAACCGCGCGGAGGCGCGCTTCTGCGACTCCTGCGGCGCCACGCTCGTGGCCGCCGGGCGGCCGCGTGAGCAGCGGAAGACGGTGACCGTGCTCTTCTGCGACGTCACCGGCTCGACGGCGCTCGGCGAGCGGCTCGACCCCGAGGCGCTGCGCACCGTGATGAGCCGGTACTTCGACGCGGCCCGCGCCGCGATCGAACGGCACGGCGGGACGGTGGAGAAGTTCATCGGCGATGCGGTGATGGCGGTCTTCGGAGTGCCGACGATCCGCGAGGACGACGCGCTGCGCGCGGTCCGCGCCGCGCAGCAGCTGCGCGAGACCGTCGACATCGACGTCCGCATCGGCGTGAACACGGGCGAGGTCGTGACCGGCGACGCGGACAAGCTCGTCACGGGCGACGCCGTCAACGTCGCCGCGCGCCTCGAGCAGGCGGCCGCCCCCGGAGAAGTCCTCGTCGGAGCGACGACGTACGAGCTCGTGCGCGACGCGGTCGCGGTCGACCTCCTGCCCCCGCTCGAGGCGAAGGGGAAGTCGGAGCCCGTCACGGCATACCGCCTCGTCCGCGTCACGGGGGACGTGGCCGTCGCGCGCCGCCTCGACGTGCCGCTCGTCGGCCGTGAGCGCGAGCGGCGCCTGCTGGTTGACGCGTGGGAGCGGGCCGTCTCGGAGTGTGCGCCCGCGCTCTTCACGATCCTCGGCGCGGCCGGCGTCGGGAAGTCGAGGCTCGCGGGCGAGTTCCTCGCCGGGCTCGAAGCCAGGATCGTCCGCGGCCGGTGCCTTTCGTACGGCGACGGGATCACGTACTGGCCCGTCGTCGAGGTCGTCATGCAGCTGCTCGGCGAGGCGCCGCCGCCCGACGCCGCGGTCGCGGCGCTCCTCGGCGACGGGACGGCCTCCGCGGACGACATCGCGTTCTCGGTGCGAAAGCTCCTCGAGCGAGCAGCCGCCGAGCGGCCGCTCGTTGTCGTCCTCGACGACATCCAGTGGGGGGAGCCGACGTTCCTCGACCTGGTGGAGCACGTCGCCGACTGGTCGCGCGACGCGGCCATCTTCCTGCTCTGCCTCGCGCGGCCGGACCTCCTCGACCGGCGGCCCGGCTGGGGCGGCGGCAAGCTCAACGCGACGGCGGTGCTGCTCGAGCCGCTCACGGCGTCCGAAACGGACGAGTTGATCGACGCGTTGCTCGACGGCCGCGACCTCGACGATGCGCTGCGCGCCCGCATTCGCACCGCCGCCGACGGGAACCCGCTGTTCGTCGAGCAGATGCTCGCGATGCTCGACGAGTCGTCCGAGGTCCTTTCGGTGCCGCCGACGATCCAGGCGCTCCTGGCGGCGCGGCTCGACCAGCTGCCGGACGCGGAGCGTGCGGCGCTCGAGCGCGGCGCCGTCGAGGGGCAGGTGTTCCACCGGAGCGCCGTCGCCGCGCTTGCGCCGACCGACGCGGACGTGTCGACGCACCTCGGGGGGCTCGTGCGGAAGGAGCTCGTGCGACCGAGCGCGGCAACGCTGCCGGACGACGACGCGTTCCGCTTCCGGCACCTGCTCATCCGCGACGCCGCTTACGACGCGCTGCCGAAGGCGGAGCGTGCCGAGCTGCACGAGCGGTTCGGGGCCTTCGTGGAGGAGCGCGCCCCCGACCTCGTCGAGCTCGACGAGATCGTCGGCTACCACCTCGAGCAGGCGGCGCTGTACCGCCGGGAGCTCGGCCTCGCTGCGGATGACGTCTCCGCACGCGCCGCCGAGCGGCTGGGCGCCGCCGGGCGCCGCGCCGAGAGCCGTGACGACGTCGACGCCGCCGTCTCGCTCCTCGCGCGTGCGACGGCGCTGCTGCCGGATGATGCGCCGGAGCGCCTTGCGCTGCTCGTGCCGCTCGCGCGCGTGTTGTACGACGCGGGGCGGCTCGACGAGACGGTCGCCGCCTTCGAGCAGGCGCTCGGGTCGTCCGACGAGGACGTCGCGGCAACCGCGTTCTTCCTGCTCAAGTACGTCGAGGGACATACCGGCGGCGACCTCGCGAAGCTGCAGAGGGAGGTCGAGTCGAAGCTCGCAGCGCTCGAGACGCCGGCTGACGAGACGCTCGCGTTCGCATGCTTCGCGAGTGCTTGGCTCCTGTTCTGGAACGGGCGAGTCTCGGAGATGCGGGAGATGGCCCAGCGGGCGCTCGACCACGGTCGCGCGTGCGGGTCCCTGAAGGTGCAGCGTGCGGCGCTGAAGCTGATGGGCACAGGGCACTTCCACGGCCCCTCGACGTGGGGCGAGGTGGTTGCGTTCGCAGACGAGCAGCTCGCAGGAATGGGGCCGGGGTCGCCGCTCGCCGAGCACGACGTCATCTGGCTGCTCGCGCTCGCGGCGGCGTGGCGAGGATCGTTCGACGAGGGGCTCGAGCTGTACGAGCGCCAGCGGACGCTGCTGCTGGAGCGCGGGCTGACCTTCACCGCTGCGGCGACCGACATGAACCGCGGCGTCATCCAGATGATGGCCGGCCGTCCCGAGCGCGCCGAGGAGGTGTTCCGGCGCGGCTGGGACGAGCTGACCCGCGTCGGCGAGCAAGGCTTTCGCGGCACGATGGGAGCCGTGCTCGCCTGGTCGCTGGCGGTGCTCGGGCGATACGACGAGGCGCGCGCCATCCTGGACGAGGTCGCGTCCATCACCAGCGCCGACGACTGGGTCACCGTCGGCGCGGCGGGATGGGCTCGCGCCGAGATCGCCTCACGCGAAGGCCGCCACGACGACGCGGTCGCGGCGATGCGCGACGCCGTCGAACTGGTCGCAGCTCACGAGTATCTCGACATGCAGACCGAGTTCTGGTTCGCCTACGGGGAGATCCTCGTCCGCGCCGGGCGCACCGAGGACGCGCCCGGCGCGTTCCGCGAGTGTCTTCGCTTGGCCGACCTCAAGGAATCGGTCCACTACCAGCGGACGGCGCGCGCCCGACTCGACGAGCTCACGGGGCGAACGTGACCGGCGCGCCGAGCAGGGTCGTGCGCGACGGCGTCGTCTCGGCGATCACCTTCCCGCGCCTGAGCACCCACCGCCGCGAGGCGCGGAGACGGATGACCTCGGTCGCGTCGGGTGCGTCGAAGATCACGCAGTCGGCCGGCTTGCCCTCCTCGATCCCGTAGTCGTCCTCGACACCGAGCGTGCGGGCGCCGCGCTCGGTGGCGCAACGGAGCATCTCCGGGATCTCCTCGCGGCCGCTCATGTACGTGAAGTGCAGCGCGAGGTGCGCCGCGTCGACGAGGTCCGCCTTCCCGAGCGAGTACCAGGGATCCATGATCACGTCGTTCCCGAGCGACACGTTCACGCCTGCGGCGAGCAGCTCCTTCAGCTGCGCGAAACCGCGCCGCTTCGGGTAGACGTCGAGCCGGCCCTGGATGAGCGAGTTCGCGTACGGGTTGACGACGACGTTGATGCCCGCGCGCTCGAGGAACCCGCGGAGCTTCGACGAGTAGTACGGCTCGTAGCTCCCCATCGCGGTGCAGTGGGACGCGGTGACGCGGCCGCCGAGCCCGAACTTCACGGTGTCGTCCGCCATCACCTCGAGGAACCGTGAGCTCGGGTCGTCCGTCTCGTCGCAGTGGACGTCAATTCGTCGGTTGTACTGCTTCGCGAGCTCGAAGACGCGGTGGACCTCGCGCAGCCCCAGCTCGGCCGTCGGCTCGTAGTGCGGGATGCCGCCGACGCAGTCGACGCCGAGGCGGAGCGCGTTCTCGAGCCGCTCCTCGTCGCCGTCGCGCGCGAAGATCCCGTCCTGCGGAAACGCCGTCACCTGGATCGTGCAGAGGTCGGCGAGCTCGTCGCGCACGCGCAGGAGTCCGCGCACCATCGCCTGGTTCTCGCCGGAGACGTCCGCGTGCGCGCGGATGAACAGCGTCCCCTGCGCCGCCGACCAGCGCACGATCTCCGACGCGCGCTCGAACACGTCCTGCTCCGTCAGCGACGGCTTCAGCTCGCCCCACACGTGGATGCCCTCGATCAGCGTGCCGCTCTCGTTGAAGCGCGGCCGCCCGACCGTCAGCGACGCGTCGAGGTGGAGGTGGCAGTCGACGAGCGGCGGTGTCACGAGCCGCGCTTCTGCGTCGATCGTCTCGCGCGGCTCGCCCTGTGACACGAACCGCCCGCCGTCGATCCAGAGGTCGCGCGTCGTGCCGTCGAGGAGGCGCGCGTTCGCGATGCGCAGGTCGATCACGGAGCGACCCTACTCCGCACGGCCGCTGTCACACTTCGGTGACCCTTCCCAGGGAACGCCGTTCGCGCTGCGTCGCACCGGGGCCGGCTTCGCGAGACCCCGCGTTGCACTTCGGTCACCCTTCCCTGGGAACGCCTACGACGAGGCGAGCTTCCGCGCGACCCCGACGTCCGTCTGCATCGCCTCGAGCCAGCCCGCGCGCACCGACGCGAGGAGCTCCTGCCCGATCCGGAAGCCCTCGTCGTGGCGCGCGACGACCTCGGCGCCGCGCGCGCGGCCCTCGGCCAGGATCGCCCGCTCGTCGACGCCCTTCACGACGCCGTTCAGGAGGCGCCATTCGCCGCCGACCATCACCGAGTCGACGGCGAGCGTCGTCGAGCCGAGCGCGAGCTGCTTCAGGGGGTCGTTCAGCGGCGTGAAGACGCTCGACTCGAGATCGAGCAGGACGAGGTCGGCCCGCGCACCGACCTCGATCCGGCCGAGCCCGTCGGGGTCGCCTGCCGCGGCTGCGCCGCCGCGCGTCGCCATCTCCCACGCCTCCTGCGCGCCGAGCCATCGCTCGAAGTCGACCTCCCACAGCTTGTGCAGGAGGGCGGCGGTCTTGAGCGTCGCGAACATGTCCTGTCCGTCGTTCGAGCACATCCCGTCGGTGCCGAGCGCGACGTTCACACCGTGCGCGAGGAGGTCGGGCACCGGCGCGATGCCGGAGCCGAGCTTCATGTTCGAGACGGGGTTGTGTACGACGGTGACGCCGCGGTCGCGGACGAGCTCGATGTCCGACGGGGTCAGCCAGATCCCGTGCTCGAAGCACACGCGCGGCGACAGGAACCCGATCGCATCCATGTGCTCGGGCAGGGTGCGACCGTACATCCGCTGCCCCGACACCGCCTGCATCCGCGTCTCGAGCACGTGGATGTGGACGACGAGGTCGAGCTCATCCGCGAGCGCGGCGCAGCCGGCGAGCATCTCGTCGGTGCATCGCTGCGGGCCGGACGGGGCGGGGCAGATCGAGATCCCCTCTTCCGGCCGGTGGTACCGCTCGACGGCGCGGCGCGTGAATGCCTCGAGCTTGGGCCACGACGGCGGCCGCTCGCTCTCGATGCGGTCGATCAGCTCGCGGGACACGAGCCCCTCGTCGAGCACCACGGTCTCGTGGTACGCGCGGTCGGAGTAGCCGAGGCCGATCAGCGCGCGCAGGCCGAGATCGCGGTAGGCGCGCACGACCGGCTCGAGCGACTCCTCGCCGTCGTAGAGGAAGTCGACGACCGTCGTCGCGCCCGAGCGCAGGAGCTCGATGCCGCCGAGGAGCGTCCGGACGTAGATCTCGTCGGCCGATTGCGCGGGCGCGGCGAGCACCGGGTACGAGAAGAGCATCCACGGCTCGAGCGGCAGGTTGTCCCAGAGCCCGCGAAACCAGTTCTCGTTGGAGTGAGCATGCGCGTTGACCATCCCCGGTACGACGGCGTACCGGCTGCAGTTGACGGCGACGCCGCACGCGGGGGCGTCGCCGATCGAGTGGATGCGTCCCTGATCGACGACGACGTCGGCGCGGACGAATTCGCCCGCGCCGACGTCGACGAGCCCGTTCCGGAGGACGATCAGGTTGCCGTCGGCTCCATCGCCGTCGCCGGCGCCATCGCGGGACCGGACGTGACGCTCGCGACGTCGACGACGGCGTCGCTTGCGATCTCTTCGTCGCGCACGTGCTTCGGGAACCCGAGCTGCGCGCGCACCGGCCCGACCGCGCGCGCGACTGCGACGAGGACGACGTAGCCGACGCCCGCGATCGCCCACGCCTCGAGCGGCACGGGCCCCCACGCGTTCGACGGGGTCGCCTGCAGCCAGCCGTGCGGCCAGCTCGCGGTCCCGGTGACGCCGAAGAAGACCGCGCCGAGGAGCGCGACGGTCGCCGGCCAGTTGATCAATCCTGCGTCCTCCCATGCGGGCACGGTCAGCAACGGCCGCGAGATCCGGAAGAGCCGCGGCAGCATGAAGTGGTCGACGAACATGATCACCGTCGCCGACGGCACGGTGACGGCGAGGAAGCTCGACACCTTGAACCACCCGTTCAGGAAGTGGAAGTTCACGAGGTCGGCCGCGATTACGCCGCCCGCCGCGACGATCGCGCACGTGTAGATGCGGCGCCACTGCCGCCAGCCGCCGAGGAGGTTCTGCCCGGCGTTGACCGACTCGTAGTAGTTCCCGTCGTTGATCGCGAACTGGCTGATCGTGGCGATGATGAACGCGAGCCAGAACCAGCCGAACAGCGAGTAGTGGACGGTGAAGCGGAAGACCTTCGCCGAGTCGTCGGTCCCGGCGAGCTGCGCCATCATCCAGCCCGCCATGGTGAAGAGCAGGAAGAACACCGCCGCGAAGATGTAGGTGGGGAGCGGCCACGAGAAGCGGGGGTGGCCGAAGCGCCAGAAGTCCGGCTCGTTGCCCCACATCGAGAACCCGATCACGGCGACGACGGCGACCCAGAACGGCAGGCCGCTCCCGGCGGGGGTCCCGCCGAGCTTGCCGCCGTCGGAGATGAACGCCTTCAGCACCATGTAGATGCACCACAGGATCAGGATCGGCGTCACGAGGTATCGGGCGAAGACGCTGATGCCCGTGAACCCGAAGACGTTGTTCAGGATCATCACGCCGGCGAGGACGAGCGTCAGCGTGAAGATCGCGCCCCAGCCGTAGAAGCCGTCCCACAGCACCGCGAGCAGGTTCGCCTGGTAGCCGACCCACCCGAGCGGCGCGATCAGGATGAACGCCGACACGACCCACGACCCGACGAGCCCGAAGACGGAGCGCGTCAGCAGCGCGTGCGTCTGCCCCGTGCGCGAGCCGAGGTACGAGCCGAGCATCGCGTAGGCGACGTAGATCCCGTAGCCGATGATCGTGATCGCGGCCGTCGACGCGAGGCTGTGGCCGCCGCCGCGGATCTCGAAGCCGAGGAACATGTAGGAGAACCCGGCGACGAACGTCGTCCAGAGCCCCATGAAGTGCCACATCGGGCGCCGCTTGTCGAGCGGGACGATGCCGGTTTCGCTCGTCGAGTAGTCGTGCTTGATCGACTGGTCGAGCTCGTGACGCTCGAACTCCAGGTCTTCACGCAGGTCGTCGATGTCGGCCGCGACCTCGTGCGGCCGATGTGGTTCGGTCATGTGCCGCTCCTCCTCGCAAATCGGGTCGCTGCGAGCCTACGACCTGAGGCGGCCGGAGCAAAGGCGGGAGGGGCGAGCGCACGCCCCTCCCGCCGTGCGGCTTTCATGCGGTGGCGAGCGCCGCCGGCTTCAGCTCCTCGCGGAACTTCGCGCGGCGGATGAACTGCCCGCTGCCCGCCTTCGCGACGAGCTCGTCGTTCTCGACGATCACCTCGCCGCGGCGGACGACGATCTCGGGGGAGCCGACGACCTCGGTTCCCTCGAAGATGTTGATGTCGCACGCCGAGTGATGCGTCTTCGCCGTGATCGTGTGCTTCCGCTCCGGGTCGAAGATCACGATGTCGGCGTCGGTTCCCGGTGCGATCGTGCCCTTCTTCGGATACATGCCGAAGAGCTTCGCCGGGTTCGTACAGAGGAGCTCGACCATGCGGTTGAGCGTGATGCGGCCCTCGCGCACGCCGAAGTGGTGGATCATGTGGAGGCGGTTCTCCATCCCGACGGCACCGTTCGGGATCGCGCGGAAGTCGTCCTTGCCGAGGAGCTTCTGCTCCTTCGTGTAGGCGCAGTGGTCGGTCGAGATCACCTGGAGCTCGTTCGTCCGCACCGCGTCCCAGAGGATCGGCTGGTTCTTCTTCGGCCGCGGCGGCGGCGTGTACACGTAGTTGCCGGCCTCGAAGTCCTCGAGACGCTCGAGGAAGGAGATGTCGACAAAGAAGTACTGCGTGCACGTTTCGCCCCACACGTCCCAGCCCTTGGCGCGCGCGAGCTGGATCGGCTCGAGCGATTCCTCGCACGACACGTGGACGACGTACAGCGGCGCGCCGGCGACGTGTGCGAGCTGCACGGCGCGGTTCGTCGCCTCTCCCTCCGTCTCCGGTGGGCGCGTCAGCGCGTGGTGGACCGGGTCGGTCTCGCCGGCGGCGATCGCGTCCGCCATCAGCACCTCGATCGCGTCGCCGTTCTCGGCGTGCACCATCACGCACGCGCCGGTCTTCGCCGCGACCTGCATCACCTGGAACAGGCCGGTGTCGTCGATGCGGAGCGAGTCGTTGTACGCCATGAAGAGCTTGTACGACGAGACGCCGTGCTCGTCGGGGAGCGTCGCCAGCTCCTCGAGCGTCCCGCTCTCGAGGTCGGTGACGATGATGTGGAACCCGTTGTCGATGATCGCCTTGCCCTCGCGCTTGCCGTGCCACGTCTCGAGGGCCTGCGTGAACGTCTCGCCCTTCCCCTGGATGCAGAAGTCCACGTGCGTGGTCGTGCCGCCGAACGCCGCGGCGACGTGCCCGTGATAGAAGTCGTCGACCGTCGTCTTGCCGCGCCACGGCATCTCGAGATGCGTGTGCGGGTCGACCGCGCCCGGCAGGACGTACTTCCCGGAGGCGTCGATGACGCGGTCTGCGGAGACGTCGAGGGACTCGCCGATGAGGGAGATTCGCTCGCCCTCGACGAAGACGTCGCCGACGTAGTCGTCGGCCGCGGTGATGACGCGGCCGCCCTTGATCAACAAGGACATGCGGAAACCCCCTTCGTGAAGACCTGAACCTGGCTCGCCCCGAAGGGCGAACCAGGTTCTGAGTCTATGCCGACTACTTGCCGCCCGGCGTGACGGAGACCTTGATCGGCTTGTAGCCGCGGCCGTACACGTCGACGTGGGCCTTCTTCAGCTGATCGAGAGCGATGTCGGCCCAGTGGTAGTCCGTGGCGCCGACCGGCATCTTCTTGATGACGCCGTACGTCTTCGCGATCAGGGCGGTCTGCTTGACCTGGCTCGGCAGCGCGTGGCCGATCCCGGCCTTGTTCGGCCAGATCAGCTTGTTGACCTCGTTCATCTGCCACAGCTGGTGGCCGTGGCCGAGCGCGGTCCCGGCCTTCAGCACGATGTCCGTGCACTCGGAGACGTGGCTGCGGCAGTAGATCCAGCCCTCGAACGACGCCTTCAGGAACTTCGTCGCCGTCGCCTGGTTGGCCGCCGACGCGTTCAGCCACTTCGGGGTGGTGAACACGTTGTCCTCGAGCATCCCCGTACCGACGCGCGGGCTGTCCATCTTGAAGACGTTCAGGTCGGACAGCTGGTAGAGCTTGCCCGTGGCCGGGTTCTTCGTCTCGAGCACCTGTGCGAGCTCGTTGTAGGTCATCGCCGCTGCGGCGTCGATCTTGTGCTGCAGGAACAGGTTCATGTCGAACGGCTGGTTCACGATCGTGACCGCGCTCTTGTCGTTCGGGTTGATCCCGTTCTTGTTCAGCGCCGCGAAGAGCTCCGGCTGGTTGCCGCAGCACCACACGCCGACCTTCTTGCCCCGCATCTTCTTGATCGAGTCGATGCCCGAGCTCTTCCACGTGAGCTCCGTCATGCCGGAGCGCGCGTAGATCTGCGCGATCGAGATGATCTTCCCGCCCTTCTCGCGCGTGGCGAAGAGGTTCGGGAGCCAGTCGAGGCCGAACGTCGCGCCGCCCGAGAGCACGACCTGCTCCGGCGTGATGTCGGGGCCGCCCGGCTTCAGCGTGACGTTGAGCCCTTCCTGCTGGTAGTAGCCCTTCGCGAGCGCCGCGTAGAAGCCGGCGAACTGGGCCTGGGGCACCCACTTCAGCTGCAACGTGATGTTCGTGAGCTTGGGCGCCGCCTGGGCGCGGCCCATGCCGAGCGTCGCAGCGATTGCCGCCGCGACGACGGCGAGCACCGCGAGTGCGAGCAGGCTCTTCCTTCTCATCCACTTCCCCTTTCCTGACGCGTTGGATCCCACTGGAGGGCGAGGCGTTCGGCGATCGACACCGCGACGTACATCGCGACGCCGAGGATGCTCGCCATCAGGATCGCCGCCCACGCCGTCTCGAAGTCGAACAGCGAGACGGAGTTCTTGATGGTGATCCCGAGCGAGCCGAAGGTGCCGAAGTAGTCCGCCACGATGGCGCCGATCATGGCGAGGACGGTTGCGACTTTCAATGCGGAGAACACGAACGGCAGCGCCGTCGGGACGCGCACGCGGCGGAAGATCGCGAGCTCGCCTGCGGCGTACGACCGCATCAGCTCGACCTGGGCCGGGCGCACCGATGTCAGGCCGCGGAGCGTGTTCACGAACACCGGGAAGAAGCAGAGGATGCCCGCAGTCGCCATGCGCGGCGACGGCGACAGCGGGTCGAACCAGGCGTTGAAGATCGGCGAGAACGCGATGATCGGGATCGCGTTCGCCGCGATCGCGATCGGCATGAGCGCGTTCGACACGCGGCGGAACCGGGCGAGGGCGACGGCGAAGAGGATCCCGAGGCCGGAGCCGATCACGAACCCGCCGAGCGCCTCCTTCAGCGTCAGCCAGCCTGCGCTCCAGAGCGAGCTGCGCTGGTCCCAGAACGCGCGCACGATCGCGCCCGGCTTCGGCAGCAGGAACTTCTGGATGTGGAACGCGTCGATGATCAGCTGCCACGCGACGATCGCCAGCACGAACACGACGAGCGCCGGGATCCAGTCGACGGCGCGCGTCCTGATCTCCTTGATCACGGTGCCGCGCGGGGTGGGCTCCGCGACGATGCTCACGACCCCGCCTCCGCGAGCACGGAGCCGTGCTCGTCGGCGCCCACGCCGCGCAAGAGCTCGCGCACCTCGGTCACCTTCTCGAAGAAGCGCGGATCCTCGCGCGTGTCGTTCGTGCGCGGCTGCGGCAGGTCGATGTCGACGATGCCGGCGACGCGGCCGGGCCGCGGGCTCATCACGACAACGCGCGTCGAGAGGAACACCGCCTCCGAGATGGAGTGCGTGACGAAGACGACCGTCGACTGCAGCCGCCGCCAGATCTCGAGCAGCTCGATGTTCAGGCGCTCGCGTGTCATCTCGTCGAGCGCGCCGAACGGCTCGTCCATCAGCAGGAGCGACGGCTCGAACGAGAGAGCGCGCGCGATCGCGACACGCATCTGCATCCCGCCGGAGAGCTGCCACGGATGGTGATCGCCGAAGCCCTGCAGCTCGACGAGGCGCAGCATCTCCTCGACGCGGCTCTTGCGCTTCGCGCGGTCCCAGCCGAGCATCTCGAGCGGCAGGCCGACGTTCTTCGACACCGTGCGCCAGTCGAACAGCACCGAGTCCTGGAAGACCATCCCGTAGTCGTGGTCGGCGCGCGCCTTCGGCGCGGGCTTGCCGTTCACGAGCACCGTCCCCTCGGTCGGCGGGGTCAGGTCGCCGATCACGCGCAGGAGCGTCGACTTGCCGCACCCGGACGGGCCGATCAGCGAGATGAACTCGCCGGGCTCGATCTGCAGGTCGATTCCCTTGAGCGCGGTGACGTTCCCTTTCGGGAACGTCTTCGTGAGCGCCGAGATCTCGACGACGGGCATCAGGCGACGTTCTCCGGTGCGCGGCGGACGATCAGCTTCTCGGCCGCGACGACGGCGAGGAAGAACGCGATCCCGAGGCCGGCCGCGATGAGGTTCGTCGCCCAGAGGTTCTGCGGCTGGATCGAGTAGTACTGGTTGAAGTTGAGGATCGCGCCGCCGAGGCCGCCCTGGATGCCGCTCGGCAGCTCGCCGATGATCGCGCCGACGACACTCGCCGTCGCGCTGACCTTCAGGGCGCTGAAGAGGTACGGGAGCGACGCGGGCACGCGCAGCTTCCAGAGGACGCTCCACCGCGACGCCGCGTACGAGCGCATCAGCTCGTGCGCGCGCGGCGACGCCGACTCGAGCCCGCGGAGCGTGTTGATCGTCACCGGGAAGAACGTCAGATAGGCCGCGATCACCGCGACGGACTGCCAGCCCGACTTCAGCCAGACGACGACCATCGGCGCGACCGCGAGGATCGGGATCGTCTGCGACGCGACGATGTACGGCAGGAGCGCGCGCTGCGCGAGCCGCGAGTGCACCAGCGCGACGGCGAGGACGAACCCGATCGCTGCGCCGATCGCGAACCCTGCGAGCGCCTCTTTCGCCGTGAACCAGGCCGCCTTCAGAAGCACGGTGATCAGCAGCGGCTGCTGGTAGCCGGCGGGGTCGCCGAGCGCCTTGAAGATCGTCCAGAGATGCGGAAGCGTGATGTTGTCGACCTTGAACGGCCAGCTCCAGCCGGTCGACGTCCAGATCCAGTGGTAGAGCTCGTAGAGCGCCGCGATCGCCACGACCGTCAGCCCGATCGTCAGGGCCCGGAGGACGCCGTGCCGCACAGCCGGTGCGATCGGGCGGCGGGCTGAAACGGCCCCCGCTGTGGCGGCGTGCGACACGTCCTGTTCTTATCACGGTTTAGGATCGAAAGCATGGAACTCGATCCCGCCCGCACCGTCGCCGACCTCGAGGAGCTCCGCGAGCTCACCGGCGACGAGAACGGCGCGCAGCGCGTCGCCTGGACGCAGACGTGGGAAGAGGCGCGCCACTTCCTGCGCACGAAGATGGAGCCGACCGGCGCCGTGGAGGAGGTCGACGCGGCGGGCAACCAGTGGTTCACGCTGCGCGGCGCCTCCGACCGGACGCTCGTGATCGGCGGTCACATGGACTCGGTGCCGAACGGCGGCTGGCTCGACGGCTGCCTGAACGTGCTCGCCGGCGTCGAGGTGATGCGCCGGCTCGCCGCCGCTGCGGACCTGCCGGTCACGGTCCGGCTCGTCTCGTGGGCCGACGAGGAGGGCGCGCGCTTCGGGCGCTCGCTGTTCGGGTCGTCCGCCGCCGCGGGCTCGATGCGCGACCAGGACGAGCTGCGCGCGCTGAAGGACCGCGACGGGATCTCACTCCCGGAGGCGCTCGCCGAGCACGACGTCGAGCTCGACAACGCGCTCGCCGCTCGGGGGCAGCTCGAGAACGCGGCCGCGTACCTCGAGCTCCACATCGAGCAGGGGCCGGTGCTCGAGTCGCTCGACCTGCCGCTCGGCGTGGTCCTCGGCACGTTCGGTGTCGAGCGGTCGCGCTTCACGTGGCACGGTCAGGCGGCGCACGCCGGGTCGACGCCGATGGACAAGCGGCGCGACGCGCTCGCGGGCGCGGCGAAGCTCGCGCTCTACATTCGCGAGATCGCCGCCGAGGTCGGGAACGGCGCCGTGTGCACGTCCGGCGGCGTCGTCACGAAGCCGGGGATCGTGACGTCGGTCGTCGAGACGGCCGAGCAGCTCCTCGACCAGCGCCATCTGGACGCGGCGTCGCTCGCACGGATGCTCGAGATGGCCCGCGACGCGGCCGCGCGGTTCGCGAAGGAGGAGGACGTCACCGTCGAGTGGGAGCGCATCTGGAACATCGAGCCGATCCTCTTCGACGAGACGCTGATCGAGCTGGCCGACGAGGCGGTCCGCGAGGTGGCGGGCACGTCGCACAAGCTGCCGTCGGGACCGCTCCACGACGCGGCCGAGGTCTCCCGGGCGGGGATCCCGACGGTGATGCTCTTCGTGCAGAGCCTGCGCGGCCTGTCGCACACGAAGCTCGAGGACACGAAGCGCGAGCACCTGGAGCTGAGCGTGCAGGCGCTCGATCGGCTGACGGACAGGACGATCGCCTGGCTGTCGTCCTGATGCAGATCCCCGGCGTCGAGCCGCCGATCAGAACAGCCGCACGAGCAGCGCGCCGCCGACGAGCAGCCCCACGCCGACAATGCGCAGCGGCGACAGGCCGCGCTCGGGGAACCCGACCAGGCCGAAGCGGTCGATCAGCACGCCCATCACGAGCTGCGCGGCGACGAGGAGGCCGAAGAACGGCGCGGCGCCGATACGCACCGGCACGACGACCGTCGAGGTGACGTAGAACGCGCCGAGGAAGCCGCCCGTCCACGCCCACCACGGCGCAGACCGCGCGTGCACGCCCCCGGAGCGGTAGAAGAGCAGCACGACGACGAGCAGCGCGACGGCGCCGACCGCGAACGACACCGTCGACGCGCGAACGGGGCCGCCCACGAAGTGCGCGAGGCGCGTGTTCACGCCGGCCTGCAGCGGCAGGAACGTCCCCGCGACGATCGCGAAGAGGACGAGGAGAAGCCCGGTCATTCGGCGACGACGGGGTTCGAGAGCACGCCGATCCCCTCGACCTCCACCTCGACGAGGTCGCCGGGCCTGAGCGGCACCTTCGGGTCGCGCGCCCAGCCGACACCCGGCGGTGTGCCGGTGAGGATCAGGTCGCCGGGCTCGAGCGTGAACACGTTCGAGCAGTACGCGACGAGGAACGGGATCGAGAAGATGAGGTCGCGCGTGTTGCCGTCTTGCAGCACCTCGCCGTTCAGGCGCTGCACGACGCGGAGGCCGCTCGCGTCGCCGAGCTCCGACACCGGCGCCAGGCGGTCGCCGAGCGGGCAGAACGTGTCGAAGCCCTTGGCGCGCGTCCACTGGGCCTCGGAGTACTGGATGTTCCGCGCCGAGAGGTCGTTCGCGCAGCGGTAACCGGCGACGTGCTCGAGCGCATCGGCCTCCGCGATCCGCCGTCCGGCCACGCCGATCTCGACGGCGACCTCCGCCTCGGCGTCGACGTGCGTCGCCTCGCGCGGCAGGACGATCGGGTCGCCGGGCCCGACGAGCGTGTTCGCGAACTTCCCGAAGACGAGCGGCACGGTCGGCGGCTCGTCGCCGAGCTCCTTCGCGTGCTCGGCGTAGTTACGTCCGATGCAGAGGATCTTCATTCCGCCAGTGTGACGGGTTAGGCTCTCGCGCATGTCACTTTCATTCGGGGTAACCGTTCTTCCCGATCCGCCGTACCAGCGGATGATCGAGCTCATGCAACTCGCAGAGCAGCACGGCTTCGAGTACGCGTGGACGTACGACTCGCACGTCCTCTGGCAGGAGTCGATGCCGACCCTCGCGCTCGTCGCCGACAAGACCTCGAAGATCAAGCTCGGCCACATGGTCACGAATCCCGGCACCCGCGAGCCGACGGTGCTCGCGAGTGCCTACGCGACGCTGCATGACATCTCGAACGGGCGGATGGTGATGGGCATCGGCCGCGGCGACTCGGCGCGCCGGTACATCGGGCAGCAGCCGGTCAAGGTCGGCGCTTTCGAGGACGCGCTCGAGATGATCAAGCCGTTCATGAACGGCAAGGAGGTGCTCTGGAACGGGAAGCACCTGCAGCTGAAGTGGGTGCGCGAGGAGCTCCCCGAGATCGAGATGCACGTCGCCGGCTACGGTCCGAAGGCGCTCGGCGTCGCGGGCCGCCAGGGCGACGGCGTGATCATCCAGCTCGCCGATCCCGACATCATCCAGTGGATCATGCAGACGGCGCGCGCGGCCGCCGAGGAGGCCGGGCGCGACCCGGCCGCGCTGAAGTGCATCGTCAGCGCGCCGAGCCACGTCGGCGAGCTGCAGGACGCGCGCGAGCAGGTGCGGTGGTTCCCTGCGATGGTCTCGAACCACGTGCAGGACCTGATCGAGCGCTACGGCGCCGACGGCAGCACGATCCCCAAGGCGCTCACCGACTACGTGCAGGCGCGCAAGTTCTACGACTACGACGAGCACTCGCGCGTCGGCGCGAAGCACGGCGAGTTCGTGACCGACGAGATCTGCGACCGCTTCTGCGTGATCGGCGACATCGGCGGCATCAAGCAGAAGCTCCGCGAGCTCGAGGAGGTCGGCGTCGACCAGTTCAACATCTACCTCATGACGCACGGGCAAGAGGAGACGCTGAAGGCGTACGGCGACGACGTCATCCCCGAGTTCGCGGGCGTGAAGGCATAGGGGACGCACGAGGGACATCCCTGATCGACGGGCGCCGACGACGTCGGTAGTTTGGGCGCCATGACCGACAACGGAAACGGCGCAGTCGTCAAGGCGACCGACCTCACCCGCCGGTACGGCGAGGGGGAGGCGGCCGTCGACGCCCTCCGCGGCGTCTCGCTGGACGTTCGTCCGGGCGAGCTCGTCGCCGTCATGGGGCCTTCCGGCTCCGGCAAGTCGACGCTCATGCACCTGCTCGCGGCGCTCGACAAACCGACGAGCGGCGACGTCGAGATCGCGGGCCGGCCCGTCGCGAAGCTGTCCGACCGCGACGTGACGCTGCTCCGGCGCGAGCACATCGGCTTCGTCTTCCAGTTCTTCAACCTGCTGCCGATGCTGAGCGCCGAGGAGAACGTGAAGCTGCCGCTGACGATCGCCGGCGAGAAGCCAGAACGCGCCTTCTTCGAAGAGCTGCTGAAGCGCGTGGGGCTCACCGACCGCCGGTCGCACCGGCCGTCGGAGCTTTCCGGCGGCCAGCAGCAGCGCGTCGCGATCGCCCGCGCGCTCGTCTCGAGGCCCACCGTCGTCTTCGCGGACGAGCCGACCGGGAACCTCGACTCCGCGACGGGCGCCGAGATCCTCGAGCTCCTCCGCTCGTCGAGCGCGGACCTCGGCCAGACGATCGTGATGGTCACGCACGACGCGCACGCGGCCGAGATCGCGGACCGCGTGCTCTTCCTCGCGGACGGTCGGATCGTCGAGGAGCTGCCGCGCAGCTCCGCGTCGGACATCCTCGCTGCGATGAACCGCGCCGCAGCATGATCCGGGTCGCCCTCGCAGGGATCCTCGGCCGGAAGCTCCGGACGGCGTTGACGGCGTTCGCGGTCGTCCTCGGCGTCGCGATCGTCAGCGGGACACTCGTCCTCACGGGGTCGATCGACAAGGCGTTCAACAGCATCTTCAACGACGTCCGGGCCGGCTCCGACGTCGTCGTGACGGGGAAATCGGCGTTCGACCTCTCGCAGGGGCAGGGCTCGTTCGCGCCGACGTTCCCGCAGTCGGTGCTCCGGCAGGTGCGGGCGCTGAAGGACGTGCGCGTCGCCGACGGCGAGGTGAACAGCGACTCGGCGCTGCTCGTCGACAGGAACGGGAAGGCGATCGTCTTCGGCGGTGCGCCGAACCTCGGCTTCAGCATCGAGAACCCCGACTCGCCGTTCAATCCGCTCGCGCTCGTCAGCGGCAGCTGGCCGCGCGGGCAGCAGGTCGTGATCGACGCGAACACCGCCGCGAAGAAGCACCTCGCCCCCGGCGACACGGTCGGCGTGCAGGCGGAGGGCCCGGTACAGCAGTTCACGATCTCGGGGGTCGTCAAGTTCGGCGGCTCGAGCTCGCTCGGCGGCGCGACGCTCGCGGGCTTCGACCTGAGGACGGCGCAGCGGGTGTTCGGGAAGCCCGGCCGCCTCGACGAGATCGCGGTCGCCGCGAAGCCAGGTGTCTCGCAGCAGCAGATCCTGCAGGAGGTTCGCGCGGTGCTGCCGCCGACCGCCCAGGCGCGCACCGGCACCGCGCAGGCCGCCGAGGACGCCAAGGGCACCGACAGCTTCATCTCGTTCCTCCGCGACTTCCTGCTCGCGTTCGGCGGCATCGCGCTCTTCGTCGGGAGCTTCGTGATCGCGAACTCGCTCTCGATCACGATCGCGCAGCGCACGCGCGAGCTCGCGACGCTGCGGACGCTCGGCGCGAACCGGCGTCAGGTGCTCACGACGATCGTCGTCGAGGCGCTCGTGATGGGGGTCGTCGCGTCGTTGACCGGGCTCTTCGCCGGGCTCGGGCTCGCGAAGCTGCTCTTCAAGCTGTTCGACGCGGTCGGGTTCACGCTCCCGAACAGCGGGATCATCTTCCCGGCGAGCACCGTCGTGATCGCACTCGCCGCCGGGATCGTGGTGACGCTGATCGCGAGCGTCCGGCCGGCGCTCCGTGCGACGCGCGTGCCGCCGATCGCCGCCGTCCGGGAAGGCGCCGAGCTCCCGCAGTCGCGGTTCGCGCGCTTCCGGACCGCCGGCTCCGCGGCGCTGACCGCGCTCGGGTTCGCGGCGGTCGCGTACGGCCTCTTCAAGCCGCATCTCGGCACGAAGGGCGTCCTCGCCTCGATGGGCCTCGGCGCGTTGCTCCTCTTCATCGGCGTCTCGATGCTCTCGGTGCGCTTCATCCGCCCGCTCGCCGGGTTCCTCGGCTGGCCGGCCTCGCGGATGGGCGGCGCGGCGGGTGCGCTCGCCCGCGACAACGCACGACGCAACCCGCAGCGGACCGCGTCCACGGCCGCCGCGCTGATGATCGGGCTTGCGCTCGTAACGCTCGTCGCCGTGCTCGCCGCCGGGATCACCTCGAGCTTCCGCGGCGCCGTCGACGACATCTGGAAGAACGCCGACTACGCCGTCACCGCGCAGAACAACTTCACGCCGATCCCGCCCGCGGCCGCGAACGCCGCGGCGAAGAGCTCGATCGTCGAGGGCGTGGGCAACGTCCGCACGGGCAACGCGTCGGCGTTCGGCAAGGCGTTCTTCGCGACCGCGGTCAACCCGCAGGCGGCGACCATGTTCCACCTCGACTGGACGCTCGGCTCCGACCGCACGATCGCAGCGCTCGGCGCGAACGGCGCGTTCGTCGACAAGGACTACGCGAAGGCGCACCACTTGTCCGCCGGATCGCCCGTGCGGCTCACGTTCACCGACGGCTCGACGCAGACGTTCCGCGTGCGCGGAATCTTCGACCCGCCCGCCGGCGGCTCGCCGTTCGGCCGCGTCACCGTGTCGCAGGCGACCTGGGACCGTCACAACGCGAGCCCGCGCAACCTGTACACGTTCGTCCGCGTGCGCGGCGGCCAGTCCGATGCGAACCTGAAGGCGCTGCAGGCGCAGCTGAAGCCGTACCCGAACGCAAAGGTGCAGACGCGCCAGCAGTTCATCGACAATCAGATCAGCGGTCTCAACTCGGTGCTGAACATCCTCTACGTGCTGCTGGCGCTCTCGGTGATCGTCAGCCTGTTCGGGATCGTGAACACCCTGGTGCTGACGGTCTACGAGCGGACGCGCGAGATCGGGATGTTGCGCGCGATCGGCATGACGCGCCGCCAGGTGCGGCGAATGATCCGCCACGAGAGCGTGATCACCGCGCTGATCGGCGGCATCCTCGGCATCGCGCTCGGGATCGTCCTCGGCGCGCTGCTCGTCTCACGCGTCGACTTCATCTCGTTCACGGTTCCGACCGGCTCGCTGATCGTGTTCGCGATCATGACGATCGTGGTCGGCATCCTCGCCGCGATCTTCCCGGCGCGGCGCGCGGCTCGCCTGAACGTGCTCGAGGCGCTTCAATACGAATAGTGGTCATTTCGGAGCTGCTCCGGGCGTACGTCGCGGGCGACGAGCGGGAAGACGCGGATCGGTGCGCGATGCTGCGCCTCGCGGACGAGCTCGAGGAGCCCACGGCGCGCACGCAGGCCCAAGCGCATTTCACGGCGTCGGCCTTCGTCGTCGACGAGACGGCAACGCGTGTCTGCCTCGTCGCGCACGCGAAGCTCGGGCGGCTGCTGCAGCCCGGCGGTCACGTCGAGCCCACCGACCTGTCGCTCGAGGCGGCTGCACTGCGCGAGGCGCGTGAGGAGACGAGCCTGGAGCTCGCGTTCCACCCGTCGGCGCCGCGGCCGTTCGACCTCGACATCCACGAGATCCCGGCGCACGGCGACGAGCCCGCGCACTTCCATCTCGACGTGCGCTATCTCCTCGTCGGGAGCGGCGAGCCGTGCGAGGGCGCGGCGTGGTACGAGCTCGGGACGGCGGGTGACGAGTCCGTCGCCCGGCTCGCGCGAAAGGCCGCGGCGCTCCGCTAGATCAGGTCGAACTCGCGGCCGACCGCCCGGAACGCGGCGAGCGCGCGCTCGAGGTGCTCCCGCTCGAGGGCCGCCGACATCTGCACGCGCACACGCGCCGTTCCCTCGGGAACGACGGGGTAGCCGAAGCCCGTGACGAACACGCCCTGGTCGAGCAGCCGCTCCGAGAACCTGATCGCGACCGACGTCTCGCCGAGCACGATCGGGATGATCGCGGCGTCGCCGGGGATCGGCCGGAAGCCCTCGTCGACGAGCATCGCGCGGAAGCGCGCCGTGTTCTCGCGCAGCCGCGCGACGAGCGTGGGGTCGTCGCGCAGCAGCTCGACGGCCTTCAGCGCGCTGCACGCGACGGTGGGCGGAAGCGCGTTCGAGAAGAGCTGCGGCCGCGAGCGCTGCGCGAGCAGCTCGCAGACGCCGGTGCTCGCCGCGACGTAGCCGCCCGCCGCGCCGCCGAGCGCCTTGCCGAGCGTGCCCGTGACCACGTCGACCTCGCCGAGCAGGCCGAAGTGCTCGGCGGTGCCGCGGCCGGTCTCGCCGAGGACGCCGACGCTGTGCGAGTCGTCGACGACGACGAGGGCGTCGTACCGTCGGGCGAGCTCGACGATCTGCGGGAGCTTCGCGATGTCGCCCTCCATCGAGAAGACGCCGTCGGTGATCACGAGCTTCCGCTGCGAGGCGTCGCAGGACGCGAGCTCGCGTTCGAGCGCCGCCATGTCCGAGTGCGCGTACACGGCTTTGCGGGCCGGCTTCGCGAGCCGGATCGCGTCGACGATCGACGCATGGTTGAGCTCGTCGGAGAGGATCACGGTGCTCGAATCGGTGAGCGTCGGCACGAGCGCCTCGTTCGCGTTCCAGCACGAGACGTACGTCAGCGCCGCCTCGGTCCCCGACAGCTCCGCGAGCGCCGCCTCGAGCTCGAGATGCGGCGCGAACGTCCCGCAGATGAACCGGACGGATGCGGTGCCGGCGCCGTAGCGCCGCAGGCCGTCGATGCCCGCCTCGACGACGCGCGCGTCGTCGGCCAGGCCGAGATAGTTGTTCGACGAGAGCACGACCACGTCACCGCGGCCTTCCATCTCGACGACCGGGCCCTGCGGCGAGACGAGCGTGTTGAAGCGCTTGAACGTCCCCGCGCCCCGCAGTGCGTTGAGCTCGGCGGCGATGTTCATGCGGGCACCGTCTCGAGCGCGGCCGCCGGTGCCGTCGGAGAAACGGCGGCCGGCTCGAGGACGATCTTGCAGGCCTCACCCGACTGGAGCTCGGCGAACGCACGCTCGAACTCCGTCAGCGGGTAGCGGCTCGTGATCAGCGGTCTGAGGTCGACGACGCCGTGCTCGAGGAGCCAGCGCGTCCGGTACCACGTCGCGAACACCTCGCGGCCGTTCACGGCGGTGACGTGGACGTTCTTGAAGATCAGCGACTCGGCGATGTCGAGCTCGATCGGCCCGCTCGGGATCCCGAACAGGACGACGTTGCCGCCGTTGCGCACGATCGAGAATGCGTCGCGCACAGCCGGCGCCGCGCCCGACATCTCGAACACGACGTCGAGGCCTTCGCCCTCGTTGTGCTCGCGGAACCACGCCGGCACGTCCTGGACGTCGTCGACGTTGACGACCTCGGCGCCGAGCTGCTCGGCGAGGGCGATGCGGAACGGCAGATGGTCGGATGCGAGGACGCGTCCGGTGCCGGAGGCCTTCGCGATCGCGATTGCGAACAGCCCGACGGGCCCGCAGCCGAGCACGGCGGCCGTGCGTCCCGCGAGGTCCTGCGTCGAGGTCGCGAAGACCGCGTTCCCGAACGGCTCCTGCAGCGTCGCGATCTCGGGCGGCAGCTTCGCGCGGTCGTTCTGCCAGAGGACCGACTCGGGGACGACGACGTACTCGGCGAATGCGCCGTCGCGGTCGACGCCGAGGATCTGCGTGTGCTCGCACATGTGCGCGTGGCCCGTGCGGCAGTTGAAGCACATGCCGCACGTCACGTGGCTCTCCGCCGACACGTAGTCGCCGATCTCGGCGCTGCGCACGTCGGAGCCGACCTCGACCACGCTGCCTGCGAACTCGTGGCCGAGCGTCAACGGCGGCGAGATGCGCTGCTGCGCCCACGCGTCCCAGTTCGAGATGTGGAGATCGGTGCCGCAGACGGACGCCGCCTCGACGCGGACGAGCACCTCTCGCGCCCTCGGCGCGGGGATCGGCACTTCCTCGAGCGACAGCCCTGGCGCCCGGGCGGTCTTGCGAAGTGCCCACATCGTGCTCACGGCGCGAAGGATCGCCCTCCTGCGGGGACCCGCCATCCGCGGTTTCCCCGATGTCGGCCTCCTACCGTCTGCGGACGATGCAGGCGTGCTGCCGCCGCCGTACAAGATCAAGGTGGTCGAGCCCATCCGCCTCGTCGAGCCGGCGGCGCGCCGCCGTGCGATCGTCGAGGCGGGGTTCAACACGTTCCTGCTGCGCTCGGACGACGTGTTCGTCGACCTGCTGACCGACAGCGGGACCTCGGCAATGTCGCAGGAGCAGCGCGCGGCGATGGAGCTCGGTGACGAGTCGTACGCCGGCTCGCGCAGCTTCTTCCGCCTCGAGAACGCGATGCGCGAGGTGTACGGCTGGCGGTCGCTGATCCCGACGCACCAGGGCCGCGGCGCCGAGCACCTGCTCGCGAAGGCACTCGTCTCGCCCGGCCAGCTCGTCCCGTCGAACCTCTACTTCACGACGTCGCGCGCGCACGCGGAGCTCGCAGGCGCCGTGTGGGTCGACGTCTCGATCCCGGAGGCGTCCGACCCCGAGTCCACGCATCCGTTCAAGGGCAACATCGACGTCGCGAAGCTCCGCGACCTGATCGCACGCGAGGGCCGCGAGCGCATCGCGTTCGTGCGGCAGGAGGCGTGCCTGAACATGGCCGGCGGCCAGCCGTTCTCGCTCGAGAACCTGCGTCAGGTTCGTGCGGTGACGAGGGAGTTCGACGTCCCGTTCTTCCTCGACGCGACCCGTGCGTCGGAGAACGCGCTCTTCGTCAAGGAGCGCGAGCCGGGTCATGCGGACCGCCCGCTGCGCGACATCCTGCGCGAGATCGCGAGCCTTGCCGACGGCGGCGTCTTCTCCTCGAAGAAGGACCACTTCGTGCCGATCGGCGGCTTCGCCGCGACGAGCCTCGCCGACGTCGCCGGGCGCCTGCGCGAGCTCGTCGTCGTGTACGAGGGCTTCCCGCACTACGGCGGGATGGCCGGGCACGACATGGAGGCGCTCGCGCAGGGCATCCACGAGGCGGCGGACGAGGAGACGATCCGCGCGTACGTCGGCCAGTCGCGGCACCTCGGTGCGCGGCTGCAGGAGCTCGGCGTGCCGATCGTGGTTCCCGTCGGCGCGCACGCGGTGTTCGTCGACGCGAAGCGGCTCCTGCCGCACATCCCGCAAGAGGAGTTCCCGGCGCAGGCGCTCGCCGCCGCGATCTACGTCGCGGGCGGCGTCCGGACGATGGAGCGCGGCATCGTCTCGGGTCAGCACGGCCGCGAGCCGTACCACGGCCTCGAGCTCGTCCGTCTGACGATCCCCCGGCGCGTGTACACGCGCGAGCATCTCGACTACGTCGCCGACGTTCTCGAGACGGTGCTCGACCACGCGGACGAGGTGCCCGGCCTGCACATGGTCTACGAGCCCGAGGAGCTCCGGTTCTTCCAGGCGCGGTTCGAGCCGCGCGCGCCGTTCCCGGCGTTCGCCGTCAGCGAAAGCCCGGCGCCGGCCGCAGTTCCAGCGGGCTGAGCGGCAGTCCGGCGACGGGCGTGGCGGCGTTGTAGCCGCCGGGCGCGACGTCGTTCGGCGCGTCCGGATGGAAGATCGCCGCGAGCATCTGGATCTGGTCGCGGCCCGGACCGAGCTCGTACTGCCCGCCGCCGTACAACGCGATCCCTTCGGCCTCGCAGCGGTCGTAGAAGTCGAACAGCCGCCGCACGGAGCCGAAGCGCGACGGCTTGCAGTTGAGGGACCGGGGCCGGAACGGGAGCGCCTCGACGTCGCTCCACTCGTGGATCGCCGCGTCCCACGTGATGCGCTCGCGATGCGGCTCGAGTGCGGCAAGCGTCTCCGGTGTCAGCGCCGGGTCCTCGATCCACGCGTCGGGGAACGCCGCGGCGACGCGCGCGTAGAGGTCGGTGTCCGGGGGACTGCCGAACGCCGCGCGGTAGATGCCCTTGAAGTCGACGGTGTCGACGTGGTCGAGCGCCGCCATCACCTCGTCCGTCCACTCACGGTCGGGGTCGAGCTTGAAGCGGAGCTCCGGGTACAGCTCGAGCCACCTCGGGACGTTCGCCGTCCGCGTCGAGACGACGAAGCGAAGCGGTCTCGGCACGCGGCCGACCGCGTCGGCGAGCGGCAGCCCCGCCTGCCGCAGCGCGAGGTCGAGCGCCGCCGACTCGAACGCCCACCGGCGGTACTCGGTCTGGCCCGCCTGCAGGAGCGAGAACGAGTCGAGCGTGTGCGTGCCGGCGAGCGGCAGCTTCCCCTCGTCGGCCTGGAACGTCTCCTGCGTGCGCGGGTCGTAGTCGACCTCCTCGCCCCTGCCCTCTTCGCCCTGCCCGTGGAGCACGACGACCGTGCGCTTGAGCGTGAACCCGCGCGCGACCTCCCGCTCGAGCGGCTCGAGGTAGTAGCCGTCGACGTGCAGCGGCAGGGTGCGGACGGAGTCGTAGGTGCTCATCGTGTGCGGCGCTCGAGGTGCTTCTTCAACGCGTCGAGACGATCGTCCCATTCCTCGCCCGCGCGTGTCAGCCGGTACCGCGTCTCGCGGCCCTGCCGCTCCGACTCGACGAGGCCCGCGTGGGCGAGCGTCGCGAGATGCTTCGCGACCGCCTGACGTGACATCGGGAGCTCGCCCGTCAGCTCCGTCGCGGTCGCCGTCCCGCGCTCCGACAGGTAGCCGATCACCTGCCGGCGGGACTGGTCGGCGAGCGCTCCGAAGACCTGGCCGAGCGGGTCAGACACGCGACAGGGCGAGTGCCTGGATCTCCAGGGCGGTGCTCCACGCGGGCGACGATTCGACGACGACGAGGCGCGTGCCGTCCGCGTCGTCCTCGAGCTCGAACGCGACGCTGCCTTCGTCGTCCCAGTCGAATGCGAGCCGACGCTCCGGCTCGACCTCCGTCACGGTCGCACGGCGCTCCTCGCCGTTCGACCACCGGAAGCTCGCGCCGCCGCCCGGCCGCAGGTCGAGGTCGACGTCGTTCGCGAACCAGTCCTCGAGCCGCTCGGGCTCGGTAAGCGCCTCCCAGACGTCTTCCCGCGTGGCGGGGAGGACGATCTCCTTCCTGATCATGTGCAACCTCCAAGTTGCGCTATGGTGCAACCGACGAGTTGCACGTTACAGGAGGTGGAGATGGTGATCGGCTCGGTCGTACCCATGGTGCTGGAGCAGGACGGGAGGATGGAGCGGTCGTTCGACATCTACTCGCGGCTGCTGCGCGAGCGGATCGTGTTCCTCGGCCAGGAGGTGAACGACGACGTCGCGAACCTCGTCGCGGCGCAGCTCCTGCACCTCGACGCCGACGACCCCGAGAAGGACATCTGGCTGTACGTGAACTCGCCCGGCGGCTCGGCGTACGCCGGGATGGCGATCTACGACGCCATGCAGTACGTGAAGGCCGACGTCGCGACCGTGTGCCTCGGGATGGGGATGAGCGCCGCCGCGATGATCCTCTGCGGCGGCGCGCCCGGCAAGCGGTACGCGCTGCCGAACTCGAAGATCATGATCCACCAGGGATCCGGCGGCTTCCGGGGCACGCCCGCCGACATCCAGATCGCCGCGCGCGAGATCCTCGAGATGACGAGACGGATGGCGGAGATCATCTCGCGGCACTCCGGCCAGGACGTCGACCAGGTGATGCGCGACATCGACCGCGACCGCTTCATGACGCCGGCGGAGGCGGTCGAATACGGTTTGGTCGATGCAGTCATGGCGTCTCGTTGACGAGTGGGACGGCGGCTTCGGCTGGGTCGTCGACGAGCGCATGGAGCGGACGTCTCACGCCCTTCTCGTCGACGGGCGGACGTGGCTCGTCGACCCGGTCGACGTTCCCGGGATCCGGGACCGACTCGGCGACGTCGCCGGCGTGATCCAGCTCCTCGACCGCCATACCCGCGACTCGCACGCGTTCGGCGTGCCGGTGCAGCGTGCGTGGGAGGCGCTCGACGCGCCGTTCGACACCGTGCCCGTTCGTCGCGGCCGGTTCTGGAAGGAGGTCGCGCTGTGGCACGCACCGTCGCAGACGCTCGTCTGCGCCGACGCGCTCGGCACGCTCGACTACTTCCGGGCGCCGGGCGAGCGCATCGGCTGGCATCCGCTCATCCGGCCGGCGCCGCCGAAGGCATTCGCGGCGCTGCAGCCGGAGCGGATCCTCGTCGGCCACGGGAGCGGCGTCTTCGAGGGCGCGGCCGACGCGCTCGCCGACGTCGCCGCGCACGGCCGCCGGCGGTGGCCGGCGGCGTGGCTCGCCGCGTTCCGATCCGTCGTGCGCCGCGCCTAGAACCAGCGCCAGCGGGACGGCGGCCAGTAGATGAGCTGGACCGGCCCGATCAGGCTCGAGCGCGGCACGCTGCCCCACGTGCGCGAGTCGCACGAGTTCGCGCGGTCGTCGCCCATGAAGAAGTAGTGGCCCGCGGGCACGTGCCACGTCCCCGAGAGATGGTCGCGCAACGCCGGCTCGACGTACGGCTCGTGCAGCGGCCTGCCGTCGACGGAGACGTGGCCGTCGTGCTCGGCGACGGTGTCGCCGGGGAGGCCGATCAGCCGCTTGACGAACGTCCCGCCCAGGCCGCAGGCATCCTTCGGCGCCTCGAAGACGACGATCTGGCCGCGCTCCGGCGACTCGAAGCGGTAGGCGAGCCGGTCGGCGATCACGCGGTCGCTGAAGGACGCCTCGCAGTGGTCGGCCGGCCGCGCGCAGTGGAGCGTCGTCTCCATCGACGCCGACGGGATCCGGTACGGCTTCGCGACCTCCGCCTCGAAGACCAGGACGAACGCGACGGCGATCGCGACCGTGACGAGCCAGTCGAGCACCTTCCGCACGGCGGGAAGGTTACGCCCCGCGCGTGGTGCGCGGCGCGCGGCGGGCCTGGGCGACGACGCGCTCGACCGCCTGGCGCAGCGCCCCGGGAACGTCGCCGTTCCCGGTCGCGAACCGCTTGAACGCCGCGGCGGGCTTGCCGCGGCGGGCACGCACTCCCGTCACGCCCTCGAAGTCGGGGACGAGCTGTACGGTCCGCTTCCGCCCTGCGACGCGAAGGATCGTGTCGTTCGCGATCTGCTCCGCCTCCGCGGGCTCCGCGCCGCGCGGCGCGTCACGGTCGTGGACGACGACGTAGGGGATGTCGCACGCGTTGCAGATCTCCGCGAACAGCGGGATGTTGCCCTTGCCCGCGCAGTCGATGATCGCGATCGCCTCCTGGTCGGGATCGAACCCGAGCGCCTGGAAGACGAACGGGAACGCGAGCTTCTCCGTCCGTCCCTCGACGAGCATCACCGCGCGCGAGAGGAACACCTCCGCCCGCTCGGCGTCGAACTCGGCGAAGATCCGGAACGCCTTCGCCTGTGCGAGCGCCTCCGGCTGCAGCAGCGACGTGCCCGTGCGGTCGTCGTGACGCACGAGCACGAGCTCCTCGAGGCGGTCGACGCCGAGGAAGACCGGCGAATGGGTCGAGTACAGCACCTGGTTGCGGCCGCGCGCGGCCAGCCGCCGAAGCAGGCGGTGAAGATGCCGCTGCGCGGGCGGGCTGAGGTACAGCTCCGGCTCCTCGATCAGGACGACCAGCCCGCGGACACGAGCCTCGACGAGCGCAGCGACGGAGCGGACGAGCGACAGCCCGCCGTCGTCCGTCTGCTCGTCCCGCACCACGCCGACGGCGCGCTTCGCCGCGTGATCGGTCGGCGCGAGCAGCGAGGTGGGCCGGAGGTTGGCCGGGAAGAAGAGCGCGTTCGGCGCACCCTCGCGGTTGAGGTTGATCGTCGCAGGCGGCCGTGCGTCGAGGAACAGCGTGCGCTCGCCGATCGTCGCCTCGACGTGCACGCGCGTGTACCCGTGAGAGACGTCCGCGGCCGTCGGCATCGGCGCCGCGGCCTCGAGCAGCGTCCAGATCGCAGACAGGACCGTCGACTTCCCCGACGAGGACTCGCCGACGAGGACGCAGACGTTTCCCGGCTGCAGCTCGACGTCGCGCGCGCCGCGGTATCCGTGGATCGTGATTCGGTCGATCAGCGTCACGCGCGCCGGATTACCCGCGCAGCGTGTTCTTCAAAAAGAAGAGGAGGTTCGCGGGGCGTTCGCCGAGGCGCCGCATGAGGTACGGATACCACTCCGGCCCGTACGGCGTCGCGACGAGCACCTTGTAGCCGCGGCGAACGAGGTCGAGCTGCAGCTGCGGCCGGACGCCGTACAGCATCTGGAACTCGAACTTCTCGCGCGACACCTCGTGCTCGTCGGCGAAGCGGATCGCGTGGTCGATGATCGACGTGTCGTGCGTCGCGATCGCGACGTAGCCGGGGCCCGTGAGCATGCGCTCCACCAGCCGCCGGTACATCGCGTCCACGTCGGTCTTCTGCGGGTACGCGACGTCCGGGGGCTCGAGGTACGCGCCCTTGACGAGGCGCAGGTTCGGCGCGAGCGGCAGCAGCGACTCGAGGTCGTCCGACGTGCGGTACAGGTACGACTGCAGCACCGTTCCGACGTTCGTGTAGCCGTCGTCGCGCAGCCGGCGGTAGATCCGCAGCGTCTCGTCGACGAACTGCGACTGCTCCATGTCGATGCGGATGAACTTCCCCTTGTCGACGAGGCGGCGGATGTTCGCGTACGCGAGGTCCTCGTCGATCTCGAGCCCGAGGTGGGTGAGCTTCAGCGCGACGTTCGCCTTGAGGTGCTCGTCGGCGAGGCGGTCGACGACCGCGTCGTAGGCGGCGACGACCTGCTCGGTCTGACCCGGCTCGAGCACGCCCTCGCCGAGGAGCGTCGTGTTCGCCCACAGCCCCTGGTCGTTCAGGCGGCGGAGGACCGCGACCGCTTCGTCGAGCGTCTCGCCGGCGACGAATCTCGCCGCGCCGAGGCGCATGCCGTGGCGTCGGACGAGCGACTGGACGCGCGGGCTGTCGGCCGCCGCGAGGATCCCCTTGCGGAGGCTCGCGTTGACGGCGGTGTTCAGTTGTGCGACAGCAGCCACTCGTGCACCTCCGGAACGAGATGCTGCACGAGCGTGAGGTGCCCGTGCGCGTCGTCGATGCGCGCCTCGGCGCCGGCGACGTTCCGCGCGAGCCACTCACCGTGTGCCCGCGGGACCATCAGGTCGTCGCCGCCCTGCACGACGAGCACCGGCCGTCGGATGTCGCTGACGTCGAACCCCCAAGACTTCGCGAACGCGAGGTCGTCGTCGATCCAGCCGTCTGCGCTCGCGCCGAGCGCGTGCGCCATGTTCCCCTGGAAGTACGCGGCGAGCTCGCCCGTGAGCGCGGCGGCGTCCGTCGGGCTGAGGTGCGGCGCCATCGTCTCGCGCAGCTGCTCGGGCGTCGTCTCGAGGAGGCCGCCCCGCTCCTGCTCGAGCGCCGGGCGCAGCGCCTCCTCGCCTTCGAGCACGAGGCCGAACTCCTGCTGGTTGCCCTCGCCCATGCCGGCGAGCCAGTCGAGGTCGTCCGCGTCGTACGGGCCGACGCCGGCGAGGCTCGCCGCCGCGACGAGGCGCTCGTCGCAGAGCGCCGCGCACGCGAGCGCGTGCGGGCCGCCGCCGGACAGGCCCCACGTCGCGAACCGCTCGAAGCCGAGCGCGTCGGCGATCGCGTGCACGTCGGCGACGATGTCGGCGACGCCGCGGCCGGGATTCCGCGTCGAGCCGCCGTAGCCCGCGCGGTCGTAGCCGACGACGCGCACACCGGCCGTCGCCCAGCGGTCGTAGAGCGTGCCGGAGCCGGGCGTGCCGTGGTGGAACAGGATCGGGAAGCCGTCGGGATCGCCGAGCTCGTGCACCTCGATCGTGCGGTCGTCGGCCGTCGTGATCGTCCGGGCCACGGGGAGAGCTTAGTTCGGTAGTTCCCGCCGATGCGGGGATCCCCGGTCGGCGCGAGCGTGGACGGCCATGGAGAACACCTACGCCATCATCGGCGTCGAGGCCGGCGCGGCCGTGAGCCGCGCCCTCGCCGCCGCCGAGTCGTCGCTGCGCGCCGCCGGCTGGACGACCGCGGATGCAGACGACGCGGCGCTCGTCCTCAACGTCGTCGACCCGGATGCCCCGAAGACCTTCCGCCGGCGCGCGCGCAGCACCTACGTCGCTGCCGTGTGCGAGACGACACCCGATCTTGCGTCGACCTATCCACTGCTCGTGCGGTCCCTCTCGAACATCGTGCTCTGCGTCGTCGACGACGGCGTCTGGTTCACGACGATGGAGCGCGGCTTCTACCACGTCACCGACGAGGACCTCGTCGGCCATCTGCTGCCGCTCGCCGGGTCGAAGCTCGTCATCGACAACGAGTTCAGGACGGACCTCGAGCCGGAGCTCTGGGACGGTGACGACGTCACCGACTCGATTCGCGCAGCCGGCGAGGCGATCGACGCGCTCGGACTGCTGCCCGCGCCCTTCCCGATCGAGGATCTCCTCGACGAGCGCGACCTCCGCCACGTGAAGCTCCTCTACGGGATCGGCGGCCTGTCGTACGGCAACCTCTCCGCGCGCAAGGACGAGCGGCGCTTCTGGATGAGCGCGAGCGGCGTCGACAAGTCGAAGCTCGCCCAGCCCGGCCGCGACATCCTCCTCGTCAGCGACTACGACGCCGCGAGCGGAAAGATCGTGCTGAGCGTGCCGCCGCTCGTCGAGCCGCGCCGCGTGTCGGTCGACGCGATCGAGCACTGGATGATCTACCAGGAGCACCCGGACGTGGGAGCGATCCTCCACGTGCACGGCTGGATCGACGGGATCCGCTCGACGCATCTCAACTTCCCGTGCGGGAGCGAGGAGCTCGCAGTCGCAGTATCCGACGTCCTCGCGAAGGAGCCCGACCCCGCGCATGCGGTGATCGGGCTCCACAACCACGGCATCACCGCCACCGGCGAGAGCCTGCCGGAGATCCTCGACCGCATCGGGTCGATGATCCGGCCGCAGGTGCCGATGTCGGGCTAGCTCCGTTAGAGGAGGTAGACGAGCAGGAGGATGATGATGATGAGCAGGATCACGCCGCCGCCGATGTACATGTCTCACCTCCTCGAGTCGGGTTCCGGGGGGACGTAGGGCAAACGGCGGCCCGACCCTGCGGGTTGCGCAAAACCTGCGCGGCTTTACCGACGTCTTACGTAGGCTCGTGGCATGCGCGAGATCACGACGGAAGACGAGCTACGCGCGATCATCGGCGGCGGCCCCGCGCCGACGGTCGTCTCGAAGATCGCGGACCACTTGAACGAGCTGACGCGTCAGTTCGTCGAGCGCTCGCCGTTTCTGTGCGTGGCGACGGCGCGGCCGGACGGCGGTCTCGACGTGTCGCCGCGCGGCGACCCTGCGGGGTTCGTGCGCATCATCGACGAACGGACGCTCCTGATCCCCGACCGGCCGGGAAACAGGATCGCCGACACGCTCACGAACCTGCTCGAGGATCCGCGCATCGCGCTCCTCTTCCTCGTCCCCGGAGTCGGCGACACCTTCCGCGTGAACGGGCGCGCGCGGATCGTCGAGGACGACGAGCTGCTCGCGGCGAGCGCCGTCGACGGCAAGGTGCCGCGGCTCGGGATCGTCGTCGCGATCGACGAGGCGTACACCCAGTGCCCGAAGGCGTTCATCCGGTCCGACCTGTGGAACCCGGAGCGTCACGTCGATCGCGGCGAGCTGCCGTCGAGCGGCGAGATCCTGCGCTCACTGAACGACCGCGGCTTCGACGCGGACGAGTACGACCGTGCGCGCGCCGAGCGCTACGCGCGCGGCGAAGGCCTCTACTGAAGGCCGCCGCTACGCTGTTTTCCGGGGGCGCCACTCCTTCCGCTTGGCCTTGCTAGGGGCCCGAGCGGGCGGGATGCAGGCGCCCCCTTTTTCTCATTTGCAACGAGGTTTCGCCGCCGCGCATCCCGGGGTAGGGGAGCCGCAGCCCCTAGCAAGGCCAACGGAACAAAGGAGAAAGCATGCGTCGCTTCACGCTCTTGGCTGCATTGGCGTGCGTGGTCGCTGCAGTCGTCGCGGCACCGTCCGTCTCGGCGGCACCGGCTGCGGCCACGACCAGCCCGATCTCGACGCCGATCACGGGGACGACCCCGACCGGCGGCACGTTGAACGGCATCCTGAACATCACCGGCTTCGCGAACCAGGGCGGACAGCTCGTCGCGAACGGGACGCTCGTCGGAACGATCACGGACGCCGTCGGCAACATCGTCGGCACCGTGAACCAGGCGGTCACGCTGCCGGTCGGAGCCGCCTCGACAGGCTCCTGCACGATCCTGCACCTCGTCCTCGGCCCGATCAACCTGAACCTGCTCGGGTTGCAGGTGACGACGAACCAGATCGTGCTCGACATCTCGGCGGTGCCGGGCGCCGGCAACCTGCTCGGCAACCTGTTGTGCTCGGTTGCGCACCTGCTCGACAACTCCGGGTCGCCCGCGGGCGGGCTCTCGGCGCTCCTGAACAACATCCTCGGCATCCTCAGCAGGCTGTAAGGAGGGTGCGCTCCGGTCCACGCCGGGTAGTCATCCGGCGTGGACCGGAAGCGGGTGCAGCGGATGAACGAGCGCGAGCGGAACGTCGGCCTCGACGCCGACGACGCCGCGGCGAGGTGGCTCGAGGAGCACCACCCGGCGCCTCCGCCGCGCCCGTCGAAGTCGGCCTCGAAGAGCAAGCTGCTCCACCGCTGGCGCCGTCACGACTGATCGGTCGGCGGCGGCCAGAGGCGATGGTTGTAGACGAGGAACGTGGCGCCGCGTGTCGCCGTGTTCCCGCCGATGTCCTCGGCGTTCACGACGATGCGGTAGATGCCGTCGGCGAGCCTTCGCGTGTCGAGCCGGCCGAGGCGGTAGAGGAACAGCCCCTCCTGCCGCCAGTACCGGTGCTTCAGGAACGTCGGGTCGTTCTGCCACGTCCCCCGTGCGTACACCTCCCAGAACGCGCGCGGGGCCGGTAGGCGGTCGCGGACGTCGAAGATCGTCCGTGCCCGCACGCGCACCGCACCGTCGCGGGCGCGAACGACGCACCACCGGACGACGGCGGGTGCCGTCGCCATCGTCCGCCACTCGCCCGGCGCCGACGGCCGCGGCCGGTCGGACACGGGTACGACCACCTCGACGGTGCCGCGGATCATCTCGGGCAGGACGTCGGGCGAGGGCGTCCCCGGCACGCGAAACTCGATGCGGTCGATCGTGGGTCTCGTCGCGTCGCGGTAGGGAGTGAGGTGCCCGGGCGCGAGCGGGTTCACGGGGTGGCCACCGTCGAACTCGACCAGGTGGACGTGGCCGTAGGTCGTGCGGATCCGGCCGAGGATCGTGCGGCTCGCGGTGACGTGGTCGCCTGCCTTGACCCGCGGGACGATGTGCCAGTACTGGAAGCTCGCGCCGTCGGACGACGTGACGATCACCTTTCGCCCTGCGGTCGAGGAAACGACGCCGTCGCGGACGGCGTAGACCGCGGCTCCGTCCGGCGCGGCGATGTCGACGCCGTTGTGGAACGAGAAGGAGCCGGTGCCGCGGTAGAGCGTGTCGGACGTCGGCGGCCCGTCGAACAGCGTCCGCGGCTCCCCGAACGTGCTCCTGATCGGATGAGGCCGGTCGAACGGCGCGACGGGCCACGCGTACCCTGCGCGCTCGCCGGCCGCTCCCGCGGCGATCGCCGAGACCGCCGAGAGCGTCGCAACAGCGATCACGAAACCGAGCGACCGTGGCATGCGGTCACCCCCTTCTCCTGGATCTTCCACCCGCGGGCCGGCGGCCGGATCCGGGACGGCCCGGATCCGTACAGTCGTGTGGATGCGTGCGACGACGTTGCCGGCGCTCGGTGCGCGGGGCGGAGGCTGGGTGGTCATGCAGACGGTCCTGATCGCCGCCGTCGTCGCCTGCGCGGTCGCGTTCTCGGCGTCGTGGCCGGCCGCGGTCGTCGCGGCAGGCGGGCTGCTGCTCGTCCTCGGCGTCCTGCTCCTCGGATGGGCGTGGCGCGGGCTCGGCTCGGCGCTCACGCCGTACCCGGCGCCGCGCCCGGACGGCCGCCTCGCCGCGCGCGGTGCCTACGCGCACGCACGCCACCCGATGTACGGGGGCGTCGTCCTCGCGGCGGCCGGCGGCGCGATCCTCTGCTCGAGCTGGCCGGCGCTCGTCGCCGCGTCGCTCCTCGCCCCGTTCTTCGTGCTGAAGTCACTCCGCGAGGAGGCGTGGCTCCGCGAGCGCGTCGACGGCTACGCGGAGTACGCGGCGCGGACGCGGGCGAGGCTGTTCCCGTTCCTCTTCTAGGACGCCCCGCCGCGTCGGCGCCCGACTGTTACGGATCGACCGTCTCGTGGACGGGACAGCCCCGAACAAGACGCGGAAGGCGCCTTCCGGCGCCTTCCGCGAGCTCCGTGGGGGAGGGCCGGGCCTCCCCCTACCACTACTAGCTGCTACTAGCCGCAGCCCGTGCTCGTGCCGCAGTCGCGGCACGTGTAACAGGTCCCGGCCCGCACCATGCGGCCGCCGCACCGGTTGCACTCGATCGCGTCCTCGTGCGGGTTGAAGAGCTCGGTCTGCCCCGGCGTCGGCGCCTCGCCGTGCGCGGACTCGCCGTTCGCGATCCGCTCTGCCATCTGCGCGCGCACCTCCATCGAGAGGATGCCCGCCTCCTCCTGCTGGTCGACGTCGAGGAACTTCTTGCCGAACCACCGGAAGATGTAGTCGACGATCGACTTCGCCTGGCGGATGTCCTGGTCGTTCGTGATGCCGGACGGCTCGAAGCGGAGGTGCGACAGCTTCGAGACGTACACCTCGGGCGGCACGCCGTACTGCAGGCCCATCGACACCGCGATCATCAGCGAGTTCATCAGGCCCTGCAGCGTCGTCCCGTCCTTCGCGATGTCGACGAAGATGTCGCCCGGCGAGCCGTCGTCGAAGACGCCGACGTGGATGTACCCCTCGTACTCGCCGACGCGGAACTTGCGTCCGACCTCGGTGCGGTCGTCCGGCAGGCGGCGGCGCTTCGGCGCGGCCATCGCGCCGGCGGGCGCGAGCACCTGCTGCGCCTTGTCGCCCTTGCCCGAGAGCGGCTGCGCGACCTTGCAGTTGTCGCGGTAGATCGCGATCGCCTTGACGCCGAGCTTCCACGCCTCGACGTACAGGTCTGCGACCTCCTGGATCGTCGCCGTCTCCGGCAGGTTCACGGTCTTCGAGATCGCGCCGGAGATGAACGGCTGGATCGCGCCCATCATCTTCACGTGGCCGCGGTAGTGGATCGCACGCTCGCCGACGGCGCAGTCGAACACGGGGTAGTGCTCGCCCTTCACGTACGGCGCGCCGACGATCGTGTTGCGCTCGTCGATGAACGCGACGACCTCGTCGATCTCGTTCGGCGCGTAGCCGAGCTTCTCGAGCCCCAGCGGCACCGTCTTGTTCACGATCGTGATCTCGCCGCCGCCGACGAGCTTCTTCGACTTGACGAGCGAGAAGTCGGGCTCGACTCCCGTCGTGTCGCAGTCCATCATGAAGCTGATCGTCCCGGTCGGTGCGAGCACCGTCGCCTGCGCGTTGCGGTAGCCGTACACCTCGCCGAGGTCGAGCGCGTCGTCCCACGCCTGGCGCGCCGCGGACAGGAGGTCGGACGGGATCGTGTGCGCGTTCGCGATGTTGCCGACCGCTGCGCGGTGCTTCGCGATCACGCCGATCATCGCCGCCGCGTTCGGGCGGTACCCGGCGAACGGCCCCATCCGCTTCGCGATCTCGGACGACTTCCGGTAGGCGCGGCCCGTCATCAGAGCGGTGATCGCCGCCGCGTACGCCCGGCCCTCGTCTGAGTCGTACGCGAGGCCGCGCGCCATCAGGAGCGCGCCGAGGTTCGCGTAGCCGAGTCCGAGCTGGCGATACGCCTTCGCGTTCCGCTCGATCTCCGGCGTCGGGTACGACGAGTTGCCGACGAGGATCTCCTGCGCGAGGAACACGACGTCGCATGCGTGCTCGAACGCCTCGACGTCGAGCTCGCCGTCCTCGCGACGGAACTTCATCAGGTTCAGCGACGCGAGGTTGCACGCGGAGTCGTCGATCGACATGTACTCCGAGCACGGGTTCGACGCGTTGATGCGGCCCGTGTTCGGCAGCGTGTGCCACGCGTTGATCGTCGTGTCGTACTGGACGCCCGGATCGGCGCAGCGCCACGCCGCCTCGGCGATCTCGCCGAGCAGCTTGCGCGCCTTCACGGTGTCGACGACGGCGCCGTCGGTGCGCGCCGTCAGGTTCCAGTCGGTGTCCGCGTCGACGGCCTCCATGAACGCGTCCGAGACGCGCACCGAGTTGTTCGCGTTCTGGTACTGGATCGACGCCCAGTCGGCAGAGTCGAGCGACATGTCGTAGCCCGCCGCCTCGAGCACGCGCGCCTTCTCCTCCTCGTGCGCCTTGCACCAGATGAACTCCTGGATGTCCGGGTGGTCGACGTCGAGGACGACCATCTTCGCGGCGCGGCGCGTCTTGCCGCCCGACTTGATCGTCCCGGCCGACGCGTCGGCGCCGCGCATGAACGACACCGGGCCGGAGGCGTAGCCGCCCTTCGAGAGCTGCTCCTTCGAGGAGCGGAGCCGCGAGAGGTTGACGCCGGACCCGGAGCCGCCGCGGAAGATGATGCCCTCGCGGCGGATCCAGTCGAGGATCGCGTCCATCGAGTCCTCGATCGAGAGGATGAAGCACGCCGAGCACTGCGGCTTCTCCTCGAAGCCGACGTTGAACCACACCGGCGAGTTGAACGCGGCGAGCTGGTTGACGAGGATCGCCTTGAGCTCGTCCTCGAACGTCTGCGCCTCGTCCTCTGATGCGAAGTACCCGCCCTCGCGGCCCCAGGTGCCGATCGTCCCGACGACGCGGCCGATCATCTCCTTGACGGAGCGCTCGCGCTCGGGGCTCGCCATGCGCCCGCGGAAGTACTTCTGCGCGACGATGTTGGTCGCCGTCTGCGACCAGAACTTCGGGAACTCCACGCCGCGCTGCTCGAACGCCGGCCCGTTCTTGCCGGGGATGTGCGCGTCGCGCGTCTCCCACTCGACCTCGTCGTAGGGGTCGCGCCCCTCGATCGTGAACAGCCGCCGGACGGCGAGGCTGGCGTCCTCGTCGACGACGCTGTTGACGAGCTCGTCGGGGTGGATCTGAACCGTGTTTTCCTGTTCCAGGGACGCCATCTCTCACTCTTCTCCTCAGCCTCGTATGGTACGTCGCCGGGGGCGGTTGACCGGCGGGCTTGAGGACTTTAGGGATGGGTCCTGACGGAGCGGGGATTCCGCTCAGGGAGCCGGTTTCCGGCCCTGGAAGCGCTTCGCGAGGACGCCTGCGGCGCCCGCTGCGACGAGCAGGATCGCGAGCGCGCCGAGCACGAGGAGCGGCAGCGGCAGTGAGGACGGCGACGACGGGTTGAACTTGTCGACGAGGTGCGTGAACCCCTTGCCCGACGAGCGTCCGGGCAACGTGGTCGTGCCGCCGCCCGGCGTCGTCCTCGTTCCGCCGCGGCCGGACGACGCCGAGCCGCCGCGCGACTTCGGCGGGACGATGGGGGTCGTCCCGGTCACCTTCGTGCCGCTCCGCTGGAGGCGCGCCTTCGCGCTCTGGAGCGCGCGCAGGATGTCGTCGTGCGCGCTCGAGTACGTCTGCACGTCCGCAGGCAGGTGCTTCAGCGCGTCCTGGTAGCAGTGCAGCGGATACGTGTTGTCGATGCGGCCGTCGTACCAGTCGTTCAGCAGCGACTTCCAGCAGGGCGTCGCGGCGGCCGCGGGCGCGGCGTGCACCGTCCCGGCGGCGAGAGCGGCGGCCGCCGTCGCGAGCAGCAGGATCCTCCTCATCTGCCGGAGCAGGGTACGGCGGCCCTGTAAGGCTTCTGTGTGCGGCGGAGGGGCAATCGGAGGCGGATGGTAGCTTCGCGCTCGATGCGGGCGATCCGGGAACTTCCGCTCGCCGCGCCGCTCACCCTCGCAGGCCTCGCGCTCTTCTTCGGCGGCGGCCCCGCCGACGGGTCGGTCTTCTGGCTCGGCGGGCTCGCCCTCGCCGCCTCGCTGCTCCTGCTCGCGTCCGCGGGCGTCCCGGGCGGCTCGGCCGCGACGGCGCCGCTCGCCGTCCTCGCGCTCCTCTGCGCGGTCTCGATCTCCTGGTCGTGGCTCCCCGACCGGTCGTGGGACTACGCGAACCGTGCGCTCGTCTACACGCTCGCCGCGGTCGTCGGGCTCTGGGCCGCGGGCCGGACGCGCGCGCTCGCGGCGGGGCTCGCGGCGCTGCTCGGCGCGGTGATCGCCTGGTCGCTTCTCGGGAAGGTGCTGCCGTTCGTCTACGACTACAGCGGCCCCGACGTGACGCGCCTCCGCGGCCCGATCGGGCTCTGGAACCAGCTCGCGCTCGCGTGCGACTTCGCGCTCGTGCTCGCGCTCGCTTTCCGCCGCCGCGCCGGTGCGCTGCTCGCGTACGTCGCGCTCGTCGCGCTGCTCCTCACGTACTCGCGCGGGGGCGTCCTCACCGCTCTGCTCGCGCTCGCGGCGTGGTTCGCCTTCACCGACGAACGCGTCGAGAGCGCGATGACGCTCGTCACTGCCGTCGTCCCCGCCGCGGTCGTCGTCGCGATCGCGTTCCTCCTGCCCGGCGTCACGTCCGACGCGCAGTCGCTGCACGTCCGCTGGCGCGACGGGATCGTGTTCGGCGTGCTGCTCCTCGCCGGCGGCGCCGCGACGCCGGCGCTCGGGCGGCTGCCGCGGCCGCGCGATCCGCGCCGCCTCCGGACCACCGCGATCGCGACCGGCGCGTTCCTCGTGCTCGCGGCCGTCGTCTTCGTCGCAGTCCGCGGCGTCGGCTCCGGCGCCGTCGGGAACGGGGGCGGCCACCTCGGGTCGACGAGCTCGAACTTCCGGTTCACGTGGTGGCGGCAGGCGTGGGACGGCTTCACCGCGCACCCGCTCGCGGGGACGGGCGCAGGGACGTTCCATCTCGTCAACCTGCTGCACCGGAAGAACTACCTCGACTTCACGATCGAGCCGCACGACCTGCCGCTGCAGTTCCTATGCGAGCTCGGGGTGCTCGGCCTCGCCGTGCTCCTCGTCGCGTGCGCGTTCCTGCTGCGGCCGTCGCTCGGGAGACGCGGCCACGAGCTCGCCCTGGCCCTCGTCCTGCCGGCGTACCTCGTGCATGCGCTCGTCGACGTCGACTGGGACTTCGCCGCGGTCTCGATCCCGGCGTTCGTCGCCGCAGGCGCGCTCGCGGGGCGGCCGCCGCGCGTCCGCGCGTCGTGGCCCGCGCTCCTCCCCGCTGCCGGTGTCGCGCTGCTCCTCTTCGGCGTGCTGCTCTCGCCGTGGCTCGCGCGCCGCTACGCGAACGACGCGCTGTTCGCGTCGTCGCCCGCGCATGCGATCCACCTCGCCGACCGGGCGCACTCGCTCGACCCGTTCCTCGTCGACCCGTACTGGGCGAAGGCGCTCGCCGCGGTCGCGCAGGGACGGAAGCAGCAGGCGTTCGACCACTACGTCGCCGCGGTCGCGCGGCAGCCGCGCAACCCGCAGACGTGGCTCGCGGCCGGCGAGTACGCGAAGGACGCCGGATGCCCGTATCTCGCCTACAAGTACCTCGAGCGCTATACCGAGCTCGACAACAAGGCGAACGGCTCGGGCGGCGCCGACTACCGCGCCATGCTCTGGCGGGTGAACCACCGCCGGTACAGCTGTTAGCTACGCAGCGCCGAGCACGACCGCGAGCTGCGCGCCGTGCAGCGCCGACGGCTTGAGGCCGTCGAGCGGGCCGACCACCTTCACGTGCAGGTCGCGCGCGAGGCGCTCGCCCTCCGCCTGGAAGCCCTTGCGGTACATCACGACGGTCGTCGCGTAGTCCTGCCGCGACGCGTTGCCCTTGCCGCGGACGACGTAGCCGATCCCGCCGAGCTGCGAGGCTGCGGTCGACGCGGCGCCCGCGCGCCCGTTGCCGTTGAAGACCCACACGCCGGTCTCGCCGCGCGTCAGCCTCGGCGCCGTGTTCCTGACGATCGCTTTCACGATCGCGCGCTCCTTGGTCGCCGGTGCGAGCGCGGACGACTCCGCGTGCTGCTTCACCGCGTGCGCGAGCGGCTTCGCGACGAGGAAGAGCCCCGCGCCGACGAGCAGGACGAGCTCGACTGCGGCGACGAGGCTCGCGACGAGCGTCGCAGTCCGCCACGGGCGGATCAGCGCGTCGGGTGAGAGCGGAGCGTCCACGGCTCCGCACGATTCGCTACGCCGCCGCGGCTTCCTTCGTCCACGCGAAGGTGCGTGCGATGCCGTCGTCGAGGGGCGTCCGCGCGCGCCAGCCGAGCTCGCGCTCGGCGCGCCCCGGGTCGATGACGGAGCGGAGCACGTCGCCGAGCCTCGCGTCCTCGTATCGCGGCCCCGCGTCGATCCCCGCAGCGCGGCGGCAGGCCGCGTGGAGCTCGTTGACGCTCGTCGCGACACCGGTGCCGATGTTGAACGGGCCGCCGCTCCGGCCGACCGTCGCGAGCAGTGCGTCCACGACGTCGCCGACGTAGACGAAGTCGCGCTCCTGCCCGCCGTCGCCGTAGACGACGGTCTCGTCGCCGCGCGCCATCCGTTCGAGGAAGATCGCGACGACGCCGCCCTCGAGCCCCGAGTCCTGCCGCTCGCCGTACACGTTCGCGAACCGCAGCGACACGTGGCTCGTGCCGTGAATGCGGTTCCAGCCCGCGAGGTACTCCTCGCCGCACTTCTTCGCGATGCCGTAGGGCGACAGCGGCAGGAACGGCGCGTCCTCCGTCGCGGGCTCGCGGCACTCGCCGTAGCCGGCGCCGCCGGACGACGCGAACACGATCTGTGCGCCCGGCGCCGACTGCAGCACGTTCACGGTGCCGACGACGTTGACCTGCGCGTCGTAGTCCGGCTTCTTCATCGACGTCTGCACGTCGGCCTGGGCAGCGAGGTGGAAGACGACGTCGGCCTCGACCGAGAACGGCTCGCGAATGTCGTGCTCGACGAGCTCGGCGCGCGGGTTGAGGTTCTCACGCTTGCCGGAGGCGAAGTTGTCGACGACGACCACGTCGTCACCGCGCTCGACGAGCGCGTCGACGAGGTTCGACCCGATGAACCCCGCGCCCCCGGTCACCACCGCCCGCATCGCGGTTAGGTTAGGCGACGGATGTTCGTGTCCTTTGAAGGAGTCGACTGGTCGGGGAAGAGCACGCAGGCGGAGCTGCTGATCGCGTGGCTGCGGGAGCAGGGGAGGACCGTCGTCGCGAGCCGCGAGCCGGGGTCGACGCCGCTCGGCGAGGGCGTCCGGGAGCTCGTGCTGCACGGCGACGAGATGACGCCGTGGGCGGAGGCGGCGCTGTACGCGGCGGCGCGCGCGGAGAACGCCGCGCGCGTGATCGAGCCGGCGCTCGACCGCGGCGACGACGTCGTCTGCGACCGGTACCTCGACTCGTCCGTGGCCTACCAGGGCGCCGGCCGCGGGCTCGGCGAGGCGCGCGTGCGCGAGCTGAGCGTGACGGTGACGAACGGCCTGCTGCCGGACCGCACCTTCGTCGTCCTCCTCGACCCGGAGGAGGCGCGGCGGCGGTCGGGCGACTACCACGACCGCATCGAGCGCGAGGGAGCCGACTTCATGCGCCGCGTCGACGCCGCGTATCGCGCGCTCGCGGCGTCCGAGCCCGAGCGCGTCGTCGCGGTCGACGGCGCGCGCCCACCCGAGGCGATCGCGGAGGAGATCCGTGAGCACGTTCGCGCGCTTCTCTGAGCAGCCGGAGGCGGGGCGGCTGCTCGACGCCGCGCTCCGGGAGGGGCCCGCGCACGCGTACCTGTTCCACGGGCCGCCCGGCGTCGGCAAGCGCGAGGTCGCGCGCACATTCGCTCGGGCTCTCCTTTCGACGACGCGCGAGTTCCACCCCGACCTGTACGAGCTCGACGCGCTCGGCGAGATGATCCGCATCGACGCGATCCGCGAGCTGCGTCGCGACCTGCACATGCGCCCGTTCGAAGCAGACCGGCGCGTGTACCTCGTCCACCGCGCGCACCTGATGAACGAGGACGCGGCCGACGCGCTCCTCAAGGACCTCGAGGAGCCGCCGCCGTACGCGGTGATCGCGCTGATCGCCGACGACCTCGGGCCGCTGCCCGAGACGATCCGGTCGCGGTGCCAGCTCGTCCCGTTCCACCGGCTGTCGGAGCGCGCGATCGGCGAGCTCGTCGACGCGCGCGCACCCGAGCTGGCCGAGGCGCAGCGAAAGGCGCTCGCCCGCGCCGCGGCGGGGCGGATGGACCGCCTCGAACGGCTGCTCGACCCGGCTTCTGCGAAGCGCCGGGAGGCGCTGATCGAGCGCGCGCGGTCGGTCTACCGCGACGATGCGTTCGACCCGTCGGACGCCGCCGCCACGCTGATCGCGAACGCCCAGGAGCGCGCGGCCGAGGCGCGCGACCTGGAGGAGGCGCGGATCCAGCCGCTCGAGCTGCCGACACGCGAGGCCGAGACGCGCATCCGGCGCGCCGCGCGCGGCGCCGAACGTGAGGAGCTCCTCGCGCAGCTCGAGGAGCTCGCGTCCTGGTACCGCGACCTCGTCGCCGTCGCCGTGGGGGCCGGAACGGCGGCGATCCACCTCGACAAGCTGGCCGTCCTCGAGGAGGACGCGACCCGCGAGCGGCTCCAGGGAGCGGAACGGGCGGCCGAGGCCGTCCGCGAGACGTGGCGGGCGCTCGAGGAGTTCCAGCTGGCGCCCCAGATCGCCCTCGAGGCGCTGTTCGTGCGCGTCGCGGGCGAGCTCGCCTGACTCTCGCCGAGGAACGCAAAGCACCCGGAAGAGGGGCTTTTCTTTTGTGCGAATCTGCCGACAATGCTTCTACGCGTCGTGGGCGGACGACGCAGCCGCAAACCCAGCCGCAGGGGGGCCAGATTCGTTGGTCGCTGTTCCGTCCATAGGCCGCGCCGACCAGGCAGCCGCACCGCATCGTTCCGCGCCGGAGGCGGACGCGACGCGCCGGCTGTACGAGCAGTACGCGCGCCAGATCTACGCCTACTGCCTCCACCAGCTCGGCAGCAGGGAAGAGGCGGAGGACGCGACCCAGTCGACGTTCCTGAACGCCTTCAGAGGCCTCCAGCGGGGGATCGACCCCGAGTTCGAGACCGCCTGGCTCTACAAGATCGCGCAGAACGTGTGCCTGACGCGCCAGCGCTCCTCGTCGCGCCGCCGCCGCGTCGAGTCGCCGGGCGACCTCGACGCGATGCAGGACGTCCTGCCGGCGCGCGAGCCGGACTCCGACGAGCTTCTCAACCTGCCCGAGGCGCTCAACCAGATGCCCGAGCAGCAGCGCCGCGCGCTGCTCCTGCGCGAGTGGCAGGGGCTTTCCTACCGCGAGATCGGCGACGAGCTCGGCCTGTCGCAGGGCGCCGTCGAGACGCTGCTCTTCCGCGCGCGCCGCTCGCTCGCCGCGGGCCTCGCCGACGAGCCGAAGCGCAGCCTCGCGAAGCGCCTGCAGAAGGGCGGCGACGCCGGCTCGGTGCTCGCGCTGACGAAGTCCCTCCTCCTCGCAGGCGGCACCAAGGTCGCGGCAACCGTCGCCACCGTGGCTGCGACCTCCGTCGTCGCCGCGACGCCCGCCGTGCAGCACGCCGTCGTGCGCGCCGTCGACCCCGCGCCTGCGCACCACACCGCCGCCCGGCACGTCGTCCGGGCCGCCGCCGTCGCGCCGGCGCACCACCGCTCCTTCGCGCGCGCCGTGTCCGTGCCGAAGCCGGCGGCCGCCGTCGCCGCCGTGGCCGTCGTGCACGGGGCGCCGAAGCCGGTTCACCGCGTCGCCCCGGCCGTGCGCGCCGTCCGTTCCGACCGCGTCGCCGCGCCCGCGCCCCACCTGAGCGCGCCCGCGGAGCCCGCGCCGGCTCCCACGCCCGTCGCTCCCGCGCCGGTCGTGGAAACCCCGGCTCCGGTCGCGCCCGCTCCTGCCGAGACGCCCGCTCCTCCGGCTCCCGCACCGGCCCCGGCCGCTGCGACGCCGCCGGCCGAGCAGGCTCCGCCGAAGAAGGACGACCCGCCGCAGGCCGCGCACGGGAACGGCAACGGGAACGGGAACGGCGGCGACAAGAAGCCGGACGCCCAGCCCGCGCCGCAGCCGCAGCCGCAGCCCGCGGCGGCGCCGTCGGCCGCACCCGCAGCGACGCCGCAGTTCAGCACCGCGGCGCCCGGCAACGGCAACGGCAACGGCAACGCGTACGGCAAGGACAAGAAGGTCGACGTCCCGGCGCAGCCGGTCGATCCCACAGCCGCGACGCCGGTCGCGACGCCCGCGCCCGCACCCGACGCGAGCGGGAACGGCAACGGCAACGCCTACGGCCACGACAAGAAGAACGACGCTCCCGCCGCGGCGTCACCGTCGTCGGACGCGCCTGCGCCCGACGTTCAGGGCCAGGGCAACGGCAAGAAGAAGTAACCGCCACGCGGCTACACTGAGCGCGGCCCGCCGACGTAGCTCAGCTGGTAGAGCACTTCACTCGTAATGAAGGGGTCCGGGGTTCGAGTCCCCGCGTCGGCTTCGTTACCTCGAGAGCGCTGCGTCGACGGAGTCGTGCACCGGCAGGTGCCGGTCGAGGCCGCTGACCTGAAGCGTGCGCCGCGTGTCGAGCTGCGGCGCAGCGAGCGCGAGCCCGTCGCGGCCGAGCTTCGACCGGGCCTCGATCAGCACGCCGAGCGCGGTCGAGTCGACGAACTCGACGTCGCTCATGTCGATCACGATCCGCTCGGGGCCGCGGCCGATCGCGTCCGCGAGGGCGGCGCGAACCTCCTCCGCGTTGTAGAGGTCGAGCTCTCCCGCGAGGCGCACGACGAGCGCGCCGTTCACCGCCTCGATCCCGCGCACCGGCGGCTCGCGGAGCGGCTCCACCGAGTCGTCCTCCATGCGCGGATTGAAGCACGTTTGCGCAGGAGTAAGATCGAGCGACCATGCACGCGCGGGTCCTCCGCCGCAGGGGCATCGTCACGTTCGGCGTGTTCGTCCTGATCGCCGAAGTCGCGGGTCGAAGCCTCACCGGCCACGTCGATCGGATGCTCCACGTGACGCCGCTCGCGCGGACGGACACGTCGTATTACCCGTTCCTGCTCGTCGGTGTGAAGGTCGCCGGCGCGCTGACGCTCGCCGCGCTGCTCGCACGCGGATTGCGTGCGTGGGCCGCCGCCGACGCGGGACGCCGGCTGCTCGAGGCGACGGGCCACGCCCACGAGCCGCGCTCGCCGCGGCTCCGGCCTCGCCTGTCGCCGCGCGTGTGGTTCGCGGCGTTCGCGGCGACATCACTCGTCTACCTCGTGCACGCGGACGCCGAGAGCGCAGCCGCGGGCCGCTGGCCGCTGCTCGCGCCGTGGCTGCACACGTACGCGCTGCCCGTGTTCGCGGTGCTCGCGATCGTCGTCGCGCTCGCGTGGCGGTTCGCGAGCTGGCTCTACGAGATCGAGGAGTTCGCGTCGCGCACGCTTGCGCGCGCCCGCAGGATCCTCTCCGCCGTCGCCCGCGTGCGCGTCCGCCACGGGCGGCCGACCGACGACGCGGCGCCCCGCCGCCGCTTCGGCCTCGCGTTCGAGTCGAGGCCCCCTCCGCTGCCCGCCTGACCCGCGGTCGCGCCCAAGGCCCGCGGGCGACATGTCGTCAGCGGAAGGAGGAGGTCCATCGTGAACACCAGTTACGTCTCCGAGGCTTCGGCGGAGCGGACGCGCGACCTGCGCGCGCAGTTCGTGTCGCTCCTCGGCCCGCTCGTCTCGGCCGCCGGGATCGTCTGGGCGATCCTGCAGCCGTATCGCATCACCCTGCTGCACCCTCACGGACAGGGGCTCTGGTGGCTCGTCGCCGAGCCGCCGCTGCTCGTCGTCGGCGCGGGGATCCTGTTCGCGGTCGTCGTCGCGCGGCCGCTTCTCGTCGATCTGGAGGAGCACCGTGCTTCCTCACGCTGAGATGGTCCACTGGTTCTTCGCGATCGGGATCCTCTTCGTCGGCATGTGCCTGCTGACCGAGGCCGTCGTCGGTCGCGAGGTGTGGCAGCTGCGACGCTGGCGGAAGTACCTGTGGCCCGGCCTCGCGTTCTCGCTCGGCGTGCTGCTCTGGCCGGTGATGGCGTTCTTCACCAACTCCGCGATCCACATGTACGCCCACGGGTCGTGGGCCGAGGTGCTGATGCTCGCCGGCGGCACGGAGCTCGCGCTCGTGCACGGCCGCCTGCAATCGCGCTGGTGGCGGCTGTCGTGGCCGCTCGCGTTCCTCGTCACGGGCGCCGCCTTCATCGTGCACGAGCAGAACCCGTGGTTCTTCGCGCGCTCTGCGTTCCTGCACCACCTGCTCGGCTGGACGTTCGTCGTCGCGTCGATCGTGCCGCTCGCGCTCGTGTGGCGGCCGCGGTCGACGTGGCTGCAGGCCGCGTTCGCCCTCGTGATCCTCATCGTGTCGGTGCAGCTGCTCGCGGACCGCGACGTCGCACCGATCTTCGGCCACCTGTCGCCGCTCGCCGGGCCGGAGCACCGATGAGACGCGTCGTCTTTGCGTTCGTTCTCGCGCTCGCGTTCCCGGCGACGGCGTCCGCCCACGCGACGCTCGAGTCGACGACGCCGTCGTTCCGCCAGGAGCTGCAGCGCGGCCCGTCGGTCGTGCGGCTGCACTTCGACCAGCAGGTGAAGCTCCTGCCGGGCGCGATCAGGGTGCTGAACGGGGTCGGCACGGACTTCGCCGGGCCAGCGCGCGTGAGCGGCACCGACGTCGTCGCATCCGTGCGTCCGCTGAAGCTCGGCGCCTACACCGTGCGGTGGCAGGCGATCTCCGCGGACTCGCACGTCGTCAGCGGCGTGTGGACGTTCGGCGTGCGCGTGCCGGCCCCCGCGGTCGAGAACGCGTACGGGGCGGGCGGGCCGACGACGCAGGAGCACGTCGTGCGCTGGATCTGGTTCCTCGGGCTCGCGCTCACGATCGGCGCCCTCGGGCTCCGGCTCGTCGTCCTCCGCGGGCTCGCCGTGCCGCGTCCGCTCGAGCGCCGCATCGCGGTCGCCGCCGGGATCGGCGCCGTGCTCGCGCTGCACGGCGGCATCGTCGCGTTCTCGCTGCGCGCCGAGGACGCGCTCCAGCTTCCGTTCGGCAGGTTCCTCTACGGCGATCTGTCGCCGATGGCACAGACGCGGTTCGGCGTCGCGTTCGTGACGATGACGCTCGTCTTCGCGCTCGTGCTCGCGCTCGTCTTCCTCTCGTGGCTGCTCGACCGCGTCGACCTGCAGGTGCCGGCGTTCGCGCTCGCGGTCGTCTTCGCGGGCGGCCTCTCGCTGTCGGGGCACGACGCCGTCGACGCGGGCTCATCGTGGAAGACGGAGATCGCCGACTGGGTGCATCTGTCCGCGGCGTCGCTGTGGGTCGGCGCGCTCGCGACGATGGCTGCGCTCTTGTGGAGCGGCGCGCCGGAGCTCCGCCGCATCGCGTTCATGCGGTTCTCGCGCCTCGCGACCGTGCTGATCGCGCTCGTGCTCGGCGCGGGCACGTACCTCGCGATCGTGCGCCTGCCGCACCTCGCCGACCTGTGGTCGACGCGGTACGGCGTCGTGCTGATCGTGAAGGTCGGCCTCGTGTGCTTCGCGCTCCTGTGGGGCGCGTTCCACCACTTCGTCGTGCGGCCGGCGCTCGACCGTGCCGACACGGGGTTCCTGTCGCGCATCGGCCGCAGCCTCGTCGGCGAGAGCCTCGTCGGGATGGCGGTGCTGCTGACCGCTGCGGTGCTCGTCGACTCGAAGCCGCCGGCGCGCTTAACGCCCACTACACAACAAGGAGCTGCCGCGCGCGTCCCATGACGCCATGAAGGCCTTCGCGGCGACGCTGCTCGTCTTCTTCGCGGGATCGACCCCCACCGCGATCCCCGTCGGGCAGTGGACGTACGGGCTCGCGGCCGCAGGCGGGAGCGTCTGGGCCGGCGGCCTCTCGGACGGCGGCGTCATGCGCATCGACCCCCGAACGGGGAAGGTGCGCGCGCGCATCCCGGCCGGCGTGAAGTTCTTCAACCTCGCGGCCGCGCCGGGCGCCGTCTGGGGCGTTGACCAGGCGCTCGGCACGGTCGTGCGGATCGACGCGCGCACGGCGAGGGTGACCGCGAAGCTGAACGTCGGCTTCGCGCCGTACGACGTCGAGTGGGGCTTCGGCTCGGCGTGGGTCGCGAACGCCGGCGACGGCACCGTCTGGCGGATCACGGGGAAGAGGGTCGTCGCGAAGATCCGCATCGGCAGCGAGCCGAACGGGCTGACCGCCTACCGCGGCGCGCTGTGGGTCAGCGACCACACCGCGGGCAAGGTCGTGCGCATCGACCCCGCGACGAACAAGGTGACGGGATCCGTCGCCGTCGCGGGCGCCGACTGGATCACGGGCGACGGCGGGTCGCTGCTCGTCTCGCAGGAGACGAACCGTGTCGCGAAGATCGACCTCGCGTCGCTGAAGGTGACGGGCTCCGTGGCGACCGGGCGCAACCCGCTCGGCACCGCGCTCGTGCACGGGAAGCTCTGGGTGCCGTGCATCGACTCCGCGGAGATCGACGTCGTCGACCCGGCGAAGATGACGGTGATCGAGCGGAAGAAGACGACGCCGAGCCCGATCGTCGTGCTGCCGGCGTTCGGCCACGTGTTCGTCTCGCACACGACGGCGAACGCGATCACGCGCTACTAGAGTCGCTTCATGGAGCTGACCGGCTACAGGGATCGCTTCCCGATCCTCGAGTCGACGACGTACCTCATCAACCACTCGCTCGGCGCGATGCCGGCGGAGGCCGAACGCCGCCTGCAGCGGTTCGCGGCGGAGTGGCGGACGCGCGGTGCGCGGGCCTGGGGCGAAGGCTGGTGGGACTCGGTGTTCCGCGTCGGCGACCTGATCGGCGGCATCATCGGTGCGCCCCCGGGGTCGACGGTGATGCACCAGAACGTGACCGTCGCCGAGGCGATCGTCCTCTCGTGCTTCGACCTGAAGCCGCCGCGCAACCGCATCGTGTTCGAGGAGGGGCTGTTCCCGTCGGTGCGGTACGTGCAGCAGGCATGGTCGCGGTTCGGCGCGGAGGTCGTGGTGTGCGAGGACGCAGAGGCGGTGATCGACGCGATCGACGAGCGGACGCTCCTCGTTCCCGTCTCGCACGTCCTCTACAAGAGCGCGGAGATCCAGCCGATCGAGCGCATCGCGGCGCGCGCGCGCGAGGCCGGCGCGTACGTCTGTCTCGACGCGTACCAGTCGGCGGGCGCCGTCCCGCTCGACGTGACGGCGCTCGGCATCGAGTTCTGCGTCGGCGGCTCCGTGAAGTGGCTGTGCGGCGGTCCCGGCGCCGGCTGGCTGTACGTGCGACCCGACCTCGCGGACCGGCTCGAGCCCGCGTTCGCCGGGTGGCAGGCGCACGAGCGGCCGTTCGCGTTCGAGACGGAGATGCGGTACGCCTCCGGCGCGGCTCGCTTCCTCACCGGGACGCCGATCGTCGCTGCGAACTACGCAGCGAGCGCGGGCTACGAGATCGTCGCGGAGATCGGCGTCGACCGGATCCGCGAGAACTCGATGCGACAGACGGCGCTGCTCGTCGAGCTCGTCGACGACGCGGGGTTCGAGCTGACCTCACCGCGTGACCCCGCCGTGCGCGGCGGATCGGTCGTGTTCCGCGTGCCGGACTTCCAGGCGGTGCACGCCGAGCTCGCACGCCGCGACGTCATCTGCGACACGCGTCCGGACGCCGGGCTCCGCTTCGGCCCCCACTTCTTCACGACGGACGACGAGATCCGCTTCGCCGTCGCGCAGGTGCAGGAGATCCTCGAGTCGGGCGTGCACCTGCAGCGCGAGCACGCCGCAGCCGGGTACTAGAACAGCACGCCGAGCGCGACGACGACGAGGCCGCTGACGAAGAGGGCGGCACCGGGCGCAAGGCGCGGATCCTCGCCGCGCGGCCGCATCGCGTCGAAGCCGGGGATCGAGCCCCAGGCGACGAAGGTGACGTTCTGGTCCATGAAGCGCTCGACGTTCGAGCCGCTGCCGACGCCGGCCATCGCGAGCAGGATGCAGCCGATCGCGATGCACATGATCCGCGCGTCCTTGTCGAAGCTGCCCGACGTCGCGACGGCGAGCACCAGCGCGATCAGGAACGCGACGGCCGCGATCACGACGATCCGGACGACGAGCCTCACCAGCTCGCGCACGAGCCACATGACGCGATTAGATCACGGCGTCGTCACGGCGCTGCGGCTCACGGACGGCCCACACCGCGCGGGACTACGAGACGGCGTAGACGCTCGGCGATCGCCGGCGCGGTCGGCGCGTCCTCGTGGCGGACGTACACGTACGCCGGGCCGCGTACCGTCGCCGCGATCCCGCTCAGCTCCTCGTCCGAGTACGGCGGCTCGCGCAGCCGGAGGTAGCGGAACGGCTCGGCGTCGACGTCGTTCACCGCCACCACGCCGTCGACGCCGGCCCACGAGTCGTCGCGAAAGTCCCACGCGAGGCGGATGTCGGCCGGCACCGACCCCTGGACGAACGACAGCGTTCCGTCGTCGCGCGGGCCCATGTACACGACGCGCACGGGCCCGAGCCGGTCGCCGAGCGCGAGCACCCGCTCGAGGAACGTCGTCACGCGGTCGAGGCGCGTCAGCGAGAACTTCACCGCGAACTCGAACCCGTCCGGGACGGCGCCCGCCCACCGCCGGAACTGGTCCGCGCTCGGCAGGCGGTACCCGGTCGAGTTGAGCTCGACGGTGTCGAACCGCTCGGCGTAGAACGAGAGGAAATCGGCCGGCTGCAGCCCTGCGGGGTAGAAGCCGGGCCGCCAGCTCGGGTACGACCACCCCGACGTGCCGATCTTGACCGTCACCGTCGTATCATCGCGTTGTGGTGCGCGAGGCGAAGCTGAAGGAGACGGACGCCGGCCTCGTGCCGCACGAGGAAGGGTGGTTCGTCGCAAACGTCCGCGACCTCCGCTGGTGGGACAAGCCCGGTATGGGCCACAGCTGTCCGCTCACGGGCACGGACGAGCACGAGGCGGAGACGTTCTTCCCGATGCTCGGGATGGCGATCCGCGTCGTCGCGCCGCACTGCCCCTCGACCACCTACCACTGGGAGACCGAGCAGGAGGACTTCCTCGTCCTCGCCGGCGAGGGCGTCGCGATCGTCGAGGGCCTCGAGCGGCCGGTGCGGCAGTGGGACTTCGTCCACTGCCCGCCGGGCACGAAGCACGCGTTCGCAGGCGGCGACGTGCCGCTCGTGCTCCTGTGCGCGTCGTCGCGCCAGTTCCAGAAGGACGGGCCGTGGGGCTGGTACTGCGTCGACGACACGGCGGCGAAGCACAACGCATCGTCGCCGGAGGACACGCAGGACGGATCCGTCGCCTACGCACGCTTCGAGCCGGCGCGGCTGACCCGCTATCTCGACGGCCTGCTGCCGTCCGGGGACGGAGCTACCGTCACGGAGCCGTGACCGTGACCGAAGTGATCCCCGACGACACGATCGAGGTCCTCGACCACGGTTTCGTCCGGCTCGACGACGCGATGGCCGACGACCTGTCGGTCGTGAACGGCGCCCGCGTCTCGTTCGCTCGGCGGAAGACGGAGATGGACGAGTCGGACGAGGGCCTGATCCGGTTTCTGATGCGCGACCGGCACGGCTCGCCCTTCGAGCACAACGCGTTCCGGTTCCACATCCGCTGCCCGATCTTCGTCGCGCGCGAATGGTTCCGACATCGGATTGGCTCCTTCAACGAGTTCAGCATGCGGTACGCGAAGGCGACGGACGACTTCTACGTCCCCGACGCCGCCGACGTGCGGACGCAGGTGGGGAAGCCCGGCGCGTACCGGTTCGAGGCCGTCGACGCCGACCTCGCCGAGGAGGCGCGCGAAGAGCTGAAGGCGATCTACGACGAGGCGTACGCCGCGTACGCGCGGCTCGTCGAGAAAGGCGTCGCCCGCGAGCTCGCTCGGTCGGTGATCCCGGTCGGCGCCTACACGCAGTTCTACTGGACGGTGAACGCCCGGGCCCTCATGAACTTCGTCTCGCTGCGGAACGCCGAGTTCGCCCAGCTCGAGATCCGGAGGTACGCGGAGGCGGTGGAGACGTTCTTCGCCCGGCAGATGCCGGTCACCCACGCCGCTTTCCTGGCGAACGATCGCCAGGCCCCGTGAGAAGCCTCTTAGGTAGGCTCAACGGCCGCCTAGTGCGGTCCTAACACTCTTGTAACAGACTGTCACTAAGTTCTGGGTTCCCCAGCCGGAGCGGGTGGGAATGGAAGTCAGGTTCCCACCGTTTTCAAAGGTGACGGGAGAGGCGCCGAATCCGGTGCCCCCGCCGCCCTCGAAGAGAAGAAGGAGTTCGTTGACCGAAATCAGCATGACCGCGGCTGTCGCCGAAGCGCTCGACGCGCTCGTCCACCTGCGCACGGAGCACGGGGCGCTCACCCCTGCCGACGTCGCAGACGCCATCGTGACCCATGACCTCGACGAGGCGGAGGCCGAGGCCCTCGCCCAGGAGCTCGCCGCGCACGACATCGCGCCCGAGGCGGAGGACGACGACGAGCCGGAGCTCGACCTGAGCATCGGCCACGGCCTGTACACAACCGATTCGTTCCAGATGTTCCTGAACGAGGCCGGCCGCTACCCGCTGCTCACCGCTGCGGAGGAGGTCGAGCTGGCGAAGCGCATCGAGAAGGGCGACATGGCCGCGAAGGAGCGGATGATCAACTGCAACCTGCGCCTCGTGGTGTCGATCGCGAAGCGCTACCAGACGCAGGGCATCACGCTCGGCGACCTCGTTCAGGAGGGCGTCCTTGGGCTGATCCGCGCAGCGGAGAAGTTCGACTGGCGCAAGGGCTTCAAGTTCTCGACGTACGCGACGTGGTGGATCCGCCAGGCGGTCCAGCGCGGCGTCGCCAACAAGGCGCGCACCATCCGCATCCCGGTGCACGTCGTCGAGCGCGAGCAGAAGGTCTCGCGCGCCCGCCGCGAGCTCGTCGCGGTGCTCGAGCGCGACCCGACGGCCGAGGAGATCTCGAAGCACTCGAAGCTGCCGCTCAACCACGTCGAGGAGGTCCTCGCGGCCGCCCGCGCGGTTGCGTCGACCGACATGCCGGTCGGCGACGACGGCGACGCGTCGTTCGGCGACCTGATCGCCGGCACCGGCCCGTCGACCGAGGAGGAGGCGTCCGCCTCGCTCCGCGACCTCGCGGTGCGCCAGGCGGTGGCGAACCTGCCCGACCGTGAGCGCGACGTGATCGAGCTTCGCTTCGGTCTCGTCGGCGAAGGCCCCGCCTCCCTCGAGGCCATCGGCAAGCAGCTCGGCCTGACGCGCGAGCGCGTGCGTCAGATCGAGACCGAGGCGCTGCGCAAGCTCGCGCAGAACGAAGACCTCGCAGACGCTGCGTAAGGAAACTCCCGAACTTGGTTCGCCGGGAGGCGAACCAAGTTCGCGGGTCTAACCTC
>DATDNT010000091.1:0-3505 GCA_036518135.1 Gaiellaceae bacterium
CGAAGCGCGAGGGCCTCCATCCGAAGCTGCCGGTGTTCATCCCGTTCCTCGGCGCGTACGTCGCGTACACGCGCGGCCACCCCTGGCAGACGGTGCGCGTGGCGATCGCGGGGCCGATCCTCGGCGGCGCGGCCGCCTTCGCCTTCTACCTCGTCGCGAAGTCGCAGGGCTCCGACCTGCTCTTTGCGCTCGCGTACTTCGGCTTCTTCCTCAACCTGTTCAACATGGTCCCGTTCGGCTTCTTCGACGGCGGGGCCGTGTGGCGCTCCGCGCGGTGGCTCCGCCTCGGCGGCGGACGGAACCTCGCCTACGCGTCCTACGCGCTCTACTTCGCCACCGCCGCGATGCTCATCCTCGGGATGGTCGCGTCGCACGTCCCGCAGCACCGCCTGTGACAGACGACCGCCAGATCCTCGACCATCCCGCGCCGTTCGACATCGACGCGTCGATCGCGAAGATCTCGGCCGAGCTCCGCGCGGGCTTCGAGAAGGTGGCCGAGATCGACCGGCCGGCGGTCGCGCTCTTCGGGTCGGCACGCGTCGCAGCGGGGAGCCTGCCGTACGAGGCCGCGCGCGCCGTCGGGAAGCTGTTCGCCGAGCGCGGCTGGGCGGTCGTGACGGGCGGCGGCGGCGGCGTGATGGAGGGGGCGAACCGCGGCGCACGCGAGGGGGACGGGCTCTCGGTCGGCTTCAACATCGCGCTCCCGCACGAGCAGCACCCGAACCCATACCTCGACATCTCGTACACGTTCGACCACTTCTACGCGCGGAAGGTCTGCTTCGTCCGGCCGTCGGAGGGGTTCGTCATCTTCCCCGGCGGCTTCGGCACGCTCGACGAGCTCTACGAGTCGCTGACGCTGATCCAGACCGGGAAGATCAAGCACTTCCCCGTCGTCCTCTTCGACGTCGAGTACTGGAACCCGATGGTCAGGTGGATCAAGGAGAAGCTGCTCGGCGACGGGATGATCTCGGCCGACGACCTCGACCTGTTGCACCTGACCGACGATGCGCACTCGGCGGTCGCGCACATCCTCGAGTGCTACGAGCAGCGCTGCGCCGACGACCCGTCGGCGCCGCACAAGGGCGACGCGCAGTGACGCGCGCGCTCAGGTGACGGTCGGGAGGACGATGTACGGCCCGGGCGGCGTCGCGCCGGGCCCGTAGACGGTCGTCGGGCTGTCGGGGATGTAGTGCGACTTGAAGAGGTCGCTCCGCAGCAGCTTCCCGGCGCGGTCGTAGACCTTCCGCCACACCTCGATGTCGAACCCCTGCTCGCCCGTGCCTGCGACCACCTTCACCGAGCCGCGGGGCGCGGCCGGGTCGATCGCGTAGTTCATCGACGGTGACGTCCAGTTCGTCTGCGGGCCGGTGCGCGAGACGACGCGGCGCCCCTCGGGCGTGCCGTAGACCGTGAACGTGAGGGTCTGGTCGGTGTAGGAGGCCTTGATCAGGAGGCCGTGCCTGAGGTCGTTCCGGAACTTGAAGTCGGGGCCGCCCCACGACACGGTCGCGTCGCGGCCGAGCGGGTAGTGCGCCAGGTACAGGTTGTGGTTCGTGCGCGCGAGGATCGGCAGGCCGAGCTCGAACGCGTCGTTGAAGAGCGTCGTCGCCGTCTGGCACACACCGCCGCCGATCGACGGCAGCACGAGCGACCCGATGATCATCTGGCCCTCGAGGAACCCGCGTTCCGCGGTGCGCGGCCCGACCACCTCGTTGAACGAGAACACCTCGCCGGGCTTCACGATCGTGCCGTCGATGAAGTCGGCCATCAGGTGGACGTTGTGGATGCGGTTCGACGACGACTCGCCCATCTGCGTCGTGTACGAGACGAGCTTGCGGCGGATGCCGAGGGCCCTGGCCTTCGCCGTCGTCAGGTCGGGCGCCCGCGGGCCGAGCTCGAGGCGCGCACCGCGGTCGCGGCCGGCAGCCGCCGTCACGGCCGTGACGAGCTGGTCGGGGGCGACATCGCGGCCGGGCCGGGACGGCGCGACGCGCACCAGGTCGCCCGAGACGACGAACCGGGCGTTGTGCGCGCGCACGATCCACTTCCCGACGCGCGGCCGGACGATCCGCGCAAGGCGGTCGGCGTCGAAGGCCACGTCGAACCGCGCGCCCACCGGGCGGACGGCCAGCGCGCGGGCGAGCTGCAGCTGCGTCAGGACGCCGCGCCGGGCGCCGTGGTAGTCGATCGCGATCGGAGCGCGGAGCAACGCGTCGAGCCTCGCCGCCGCCGCTCGGGCGGCGGCGTCGCCACGGGTGGGCCGGAGCCGCGCGAAGGGCGCGTCGAGCACCGGCTCGCGGCGTACGAGCCTGCGGAGGAGCGCGGCGCGGTCGAGCGCGAGCCCGACGCGCGCCGGCGTCGTGACGACCTTCGTCCCGTCGATCCGAACCGTCGCCGAGACGGGCGGCCGCCCTGCGCGCGCGATCTGGCCGAGGACGTTCCCCGCGCCGGTCGCGCGCGAGACGACGGGGCTGACGTCGACGCGGTCGGGGAGCACGAGCGCCCGCAGCGAGCCGGCCGAGAGCGCGCGTTCTGCGGTGGCGCGGGGATCGACGCGCACGAGCCAGCCGCGCGGCACGTGGTAGCTCCGGCCCCCGGCCCGGATCGTCACGCGCTGCGCGCTCCAGCCCCGCACCCGTGCCTCGATCTGCGCGCGGCTCTGCCCGCCGACGTCCAGCCCGAGCACGTGCACCCCGGGCTTCGCGTCGCCGTGCAGCTGCACGGCGCGGGCGACGGCTGCGCCGCCCGCGAGGACGAAGAGCAGCCCGACCACGACCCCGACGCGCTTCATGCCGTGAAGTGAAGCAACGGCGACGGCGGTGCCGCTACCGCGCCGGGAGGACGAGCTGGAAGCGCGCGCCGTGCGGGGTGGCGTCCTCGTAGAAGAGCTGCCCGCCGTGCGCCTGCGCGTAGGCCTGCGCGATCGCGAGGCCGAGGCCCGACCCACTCGCCGGCGTGCCGCCCGCGCCGTCGCGTGTGAAGCGGTCGAAGAGGCGCGGCACGAACCCGGGTGCGACGCCGTCCCCGTGATCCTCGACGGAGAGCCGGAAGTGCCGGTCGTTCTGCGCCGCGCGGATCGAGATCGGCGTTCGCCCGTACCGGAGCGCGTTCGTGACGAGGTTCCCGACGATGCGGTCGAACGCGGCCGCGTCGACACTCGGCTGCAGGTCGCCGGGGACGTCGACCGCGATCTCGTCCGTCCGTTCACCGGCGACGGAGCGAACGAGCTCCGTGATCCGCTCGCGGACGGGCAGCGGGCGGCGCTCGATCGCGATCGCCTTCGCCTCGAGGCGCGAGAGGTCGAGCAGCTCGTCGATGAGTCGCGCCAACCGTTCGGTGTGCTGCACGAGCGTGTCGTGCAGCGCCGTCAGCTGCGCGGGCTCGATCTGCTCCGCCTGCGCGACGACCGTCTTCGCGACGCCGTGGATCACCGCCGCCGGCGCCCGCAGCTCGTGCGAGGCGAGCGCGATGAACTGGCTCTTCAGGCGCGAGAGACGCTCGAGCT
>DATDNT010000092.1:0-16911 GCA_036518135.1 Gaiellaceae bacterium
GCCCGGGGTTCCTGCGGCCGATAGGGGATACGTGGAGCACCCGCTTCCAGATGCGGCACTGGAGGAGGAGACGCCGGAGACGGCGCTCGGCCTTCTGCCCGCGCTCGACGAGGCCGACGTCCAGGAGCTCGAGGAGGAAGAACCGGAGAACGCCGTCCTCACCGAGGACGAGCGTCTCCAGACATCCGACCCGCTGAAGCTCTACGTGCGCCAGATCGGCGACGGCCGCCTGCTGACGGCGGCGGAGGAGCGCGAGCTCGCGCGCCGCAAGGACCTCGGCGACGAGTGGGCGAAGCGCCGCCTGATCGAGTGCAACCTGCGGCTCGTGATGTCGATCACGCGCAACTACACGAAGGCCGGCGTCCCGCTCCTCGACCTGATCCAGGAGGGGAACCTCGGCCTGATCCGCGCCGTCGAGAAGTTCGACTACAAGATGGGCTACAAGCTGTCGACGTACGCGACGTGGTGGATCCGGCAGGCGGTCACGCGCGCGCTCGCCGACCAGGGCCGGACGATTCGCCTGCCCGTCCACGTCGCGGAGCAGGTGCGCCGCGTGCAGCGGTCGCGCCGGCAGCTCGCCCAGAAGCTGAACCGCGACCCGTCGATCGACGAGATCGCCGCCGACTCCGGCTTCACCGTGCAGCGCGTCGAGGAGCTGTTCGACCTCGTCGACGAGCCGGTCTCGCTCGAGACGCCGGTCGGCGACGGCGAGTCGATGGTCGCCGACCTGATCGAGGACGAGAAGTCCGACTCGCCCGACGGCGTCACCTACGAGCATTCGCGGTCGGCGGAGCTCGCGGCGGCGATCGAGCGCCTGAATCCGCGCATGAAGCACGTCGTGCTGCGCCGCTTCGGGCTCGACGGCAGCCCGCCGCAGACGCTCGAGGAGGTCGGCCAGGACCTCGGGATCACGCGCGAGCGGGTCCGCCAGCTCGAGACCCGGGCTCTGAAGGAGCTGCGCGCCGTCGCGCCGGGGCTCCAGCTCTACCTGCAGAGCTAGACGCCCGATCGCGCGCCTTCGCCCGGCCGCTAGACTCGGCCGCCGGTGAACATCGTCGTCACGAACCTCAAGGGCGGCGTCGGCAAGACGACGACCACCGTCTACCTCGCGGCGGTCGCCGCACAGCGCGGCCACACGCCCGTCGTCGTCGTCGATGCCGACCGGCAGGCCTCCGCGGCCGAATGGCTGGAGGAGCGGCCGCTCGACGACGTCGAGGTGGTGGAGGCGCCGTCCGAGCGGACGCTCGCGCGGGCGATGCGCGCCGACGAGGGAACCGTCGTCGTCGACCTGCCGCCGGGGGACGAGCGGCTCGTGCAGTCGGCGATCGGCGCCGCCGACGCGATCGTCATCCCGACGCGCGCGGGCGGGGTCGAGTTCGCGCGCGTCGCCTACACGCTCGGGATGATCCCGTCGCGGACGCCGCACGGAATCGTGGTCACGGCGGCCCGCTTCGGCACGAACGACCTCCAGGAGACGATCGACTGGTGGACGAACGAGAAGGTGCCGATCTGGGGCGTCGTGCCGGAGCGAGTCGGCATCGCCGCCGGCCCCGAGGCGCGGCTGTACCGCGACGGCCTGGACGAGTACGGCAAGGTGCTGCGCCGCGTCATGCGGGCGCGCTGATCGCGCTGCCTACGAGGTGTAGGCGACGGACTCCATCTCGTGGAGCGTCGCCAGGCGCTTCAGCGCCTCGACCTCGATCTGACGGACGCGCTCGCGTGTCAGGCCGAGCCGGCGGCCGATCTCCTCGAGCGTCTTCGGCTCCGCGTCGTCGAGGCCGTAGCGGAGGACGACGACGTCGCGGTGCCGCTCCGGCAGCGCGCGCAGCGCCGTCGCGAGCGTCTGGCTGCGCAGCGAGTCCTCGACCTGCTCGTCGGGGAGCGGCTCGTCGCCGGGGACGAAGTCGCCGAGCACGGCGTCGTCGGCCTCGCCGACGGGCGCGTCGAGCGACGTCGAGGCGCGGGCGGCGGCCTTGACCTCCTTCGCCTGCTGCAACGGCAGGTTTGCCTCCTCGGCGATCTCCTCGAGGGTCGGCTCGCGGCCGAGGACGGCCCACAGCGAGCGCTCGGCGCGGTTCATCTTCTGCATGCGCTCGACGATGTGGACCGGCATCCGGATCGTCCGCGCCTTGTCGGCGAGCGCACGCGCGACGGCCTGGCGGATCCACCAGGTCGCGTACGTCGAGAACTTGTAGCCGCGGCGCCAGTCGAACTTCTCGACGGCGCGGATGAGGCCGAGCGTGCCTTCCTGGATCAGGTCGAGGAACGGCAGGCCCTGGTTCCGGTAGTTCTTGGCGATCGAGACGACGAGACGGAGGTTCGACTGGATCATCCGCTGCTTCGCCTGCATGTCGCCCTTCTCGATCTTCTTCGCGAGCTCGACCTCCTGGGCCGCGGTCAGGAGCGGGTGCCGGCCGGCCTCGCGCAGGAAGAGCTGCAGCGCGTCGGTCGTCGTCTCCCACGAGACCTGGAGCGGCTGGGGCTGCGGCTCCGGCTGAGGCGCCGGGCGCTTCTCGCCGTCCTCGCCGAGGTCGTTCACGACCTCGATCTGCCGCGTCTCGAGCTCGCGGTAGACCGCGTCGACCTCGAGCGGATCGAGGCTCAGCGGCTCGAGCACCTCGTTCAGATCCGACTGGAGCAGCGAACCGCGTTCTTCGGAGCCGTCGACCAGCTGGCGCAGGTCGTCGCTCAGGAGCAGGATGTCCGACTCGGTCGCCGCCACTCGCCAGCTTCCTAGCCGCATCCGACGGCGTCCAAACCACGCCCGGCGCAGCGCACGAGAGTGAGCGTTATGTCAAGTCGGTGGAAGGGCGTCCGACGGAGATGCTGAAGTCGAAGCCGTGGACGTCCCGCCCCTTCTCGGGATGGCGCTCGAAGGCGACTCCTTCACGGTCGCCGAGTGGCAGGACGACGGCGAGAGCTCGGCGGAGCGGCCGATCGCGCCGCTGCACGTGCACGACCGCGACGACGAGGCCTGGTACGTGCTCGAGGGCACGCTCGGTTTCCGTCGCGGCGACGAGACGCTGACGGCGGCCGCCGGGTCAGCGGTGCTCGTCCCGCCCGGCGTCGCGCACACCTACTGGAACGCCGGCGGCGGCCGGGCGCGGTACCTGATCGTGATGCCGCCGCGGGTCGCGGCCCTGATCCGCGCTCTGCACGAGCCGTTCGACGACCTCGACGCGCTCTTTCGCCGCTTCGAGTCCCGTCTCGTCGACTGATCCACAGGGTTCTCCCCAGCGCCTCGCAAAAGCCGTGGAAATGTGGACAATTTGCTGTGCGCAAAATGCGGCAATTCCGTTCTCGCCGGCCTTGAACGGACGTGCTGCACCGTCTAGGTTTCCTCTTGCACCGAGCACGGAGCGCGAGTAGATCGAAGCCGCTCCTGAGGGCAGTAGGCGGAAGCCGAAGGTTCTTGGGAGAGGTGGACGAAAGCGCCACCGGCTCGGTGAATTTCTTTGGTCCTAGACGCGCTCGAGCCAGTCGGCGATCTCCGCGGCGAGCGCGGGCCCCGCGTCGGCGAGCAGATCGTGGCCGGCGTCCGGCACCCATCGCACCTCGGCGTGCGGGACGGCGGCCTGGAAGGCCGGCAGCTGCCTCCTGTTCTGGTCGACGTGCGGCGGCTTCGTCGCGAGGAGAAGCAGGACCGGGATCGCACGGGCGGCGACGACGGGCCAGGTCTCGGGGACGCTCGCGCGCACGAGGCCCGAGTACGCAGCCGCGGTCGCCTCCGGCGGGACACCGACGAGCTCCTCCCCCTCGCGCCGCGTGCCCGCGAGGTACCCGGCGAGGAGCTCTGGCGTGAACCGCTCGACCTCGGAGCGCAGCTCGGCCTCGAACGCCGCGAGCGACGGCCACCGGAGCGCCTCGGTCGGCGCGCGCAGCGTCTCGCCGCGGTAGTCGATGTGGCCGCTGTCGAAGAGGACGACTGCCTCGACCCGGGCGGGCGCGAGCGCCGCCGCGTGCAGCGCCACCGCCCCACCCCACGAATGGCCGGCGAGGACGTAACGGTCGACGTCCCGCGCGTCCGCGACGGCGACGAGCGAGCGCGCGAGCTCGCGGACGTCGTACTGCTCCGGCGGAGACAGTGGCGACTCGCCGAACCCCGGTCCGTCAGGCGCAAGGACGCGGAACCCGCGCGCCGCGAGCACCGTCGCCCCCTCTCCGAACGTCGCCGCCGACGCGACCGGCCCGAGCGCGTGCCAGAAGAGCAGCGTCCGGCCGCCCCCCGACCCCCACTCGCGAACGCTCAAGGACATGTCCGTAAAAGGTATCGCGCAATTTGCGCGATTCTTATCCCGATCTCTCTTGAACCGGATCGACGCTGCGCCTATCTTCCCCCTTGCACCGAGCACGGAGCGCGAGTAGGTCGAAGCCGCTCCCGAGGGCCGTAGGCGGAAGCCGAAGGTTCACGGGGGAGGTGGACGAAAGCGCCACCGGCTCGGTGAATTTTTTTTGGTCCGGCGCGCCTACCAGGCGCGCCACGACTCGCGCGAGATGAAGACGCCGTGCCCGCGGCGGTTCGTGCAGGTGAGCCCCGTGCGCGCCGAGCGGCAGGTGTAGCCGTCGCGGCGCCACGCGCGCCCGTAGGCGAGCGTCACGTAACGCGGCGTGCCGAACCACTCCGCGCCGCCCGAGCAGTTGACCTGGCCCGCGTCGTTTCCGCTCAGCACCCAGCCGCGCCAGTCGATGCCGCCGCAGGTCGCCTGCAGGCGCGCGCGGTAGCTCGCGCGGTCGATCTGGCACCAGAGGCCGCCGCGGTTCCGTGGATCCGTGCGTTCGGCGACGACGCAGTGGATGTTCCGCGTGGGAGTCCGCAGGCCCGGCACGACGGCGGCCGACGCGACCGATGCGCCCGCGAGAGCGAGAGCGGCGGCGGCCAGGACACGCCTCATGCCCGCAGCCTACGCCTGTAGGATCGCGCCCGTGCATCTGCGCCCTCCGGCCTTCGACCACGGCGTCGTCTCGTTCGCGTGGGCGATCTTCTTCTTCCTCTTCATCTGGATCGGCGGCACCGCGGTCGGCTACGGCAGCGCCGTCTCGTTCATCGTCGGCGCCGTCGCCGGCTTCCTGATCTTCGTGTTCGTCCGCGTCTACGGCGAGGACGAGCCGCGCCGGCCCTGAGGGCCGACGAGCGCGAAGACGAGCAGGCGCGCGAGCTCTCCGCCGACGAGGCCCTCGAGCCTGGAGAAGGCGGTCGGCCGCTCGTCGACGACGGCGGCGCAGTGAACGAGGAGAAGCCCGTCTCCCCGGAGCGGCTGCGGCTGGAAGAAGGTCATCTGCGCACCTCGGGTATCGGCGGGGTGCAGGTGTTCCGGATCCCTGGCGGGAGGGAACGGCTCACTCAAGTCCGAGGCGGCGCGCGTCGAATGACGACGACCACAGCTCGGCGTGGAACTCGTCGATCGTCGCGGCGGCGTCGTCCTCGAACAGGTGCTCCACCACGCCCACCTCGCGGTCGTTGACGAACGGGACGTCCACATGCGCGCGCGAGACGAGGTTGACGGACACCTTGTTGCACACCGGGCAGCGCACGGCGACCCCGACGCGGTCGGCACCCGCCGCCGGCGCGAGCAGCTTGAACGCGGACGGGTACACCGGCCGCGGCCGCTCCTCCGGCCAGCAGAAGAAGCTCCACGGCCACTCGCCCGCCTTGATGCGCGCAGCGGCGAGATCGCCGAGCTCGCCGGCGAGCGGTTCGTGGCGCGACGTCATCAGGTTGAGGTAGGACGTCCCGTCGTGCAGGCCGAGCGGCGCCCAGTCGAGCTCGTCGTGCGTGACGAGGCCCGGATGGTCGTGCCCGCACCCGCACGCGAACTCGACGCGGTAGACGGCGGGATGATGTGTCCCGGGCAGCTCCTCGAGGCGGCGGAAGCGCGACAGCGTCACCCGCGTCTCGCCGTGCACGGGGCACGCGAACGAATAGGTCGTCGTCAGCGTGTCGTACATGTTCTAGATGTACCCGAAAGTGCGGACGATGCAACGACCAGCACCGCCGCGTCGACCAGCCGCAGGCGCCCGAGCAGGGCGTCGTCGTGCACCCAGTCCGGCACGACCTCGAGGCAGACGTACGTCGCGAGCGTCGCTACGGGCAGCGGCCGCCGCAGTGCGGCCAGGTCGAGCACGAGCGCAGCCAGCACGAACGACGGCGTGTAGTAGCCGTACACCTGCGGATCGAGAGCGAGGCGCACGCCGAGCGCCGCCGCGAGCGCGCCGCCCCACCGCCGGCGCAGAACGCACGCGGTCGCGAGCGCGAGCCCCAGCACCACCTGCGCCGGTCGCACCCATCCCGGCATCTGCGCGGCGTGCACGCCGAGCGCCGCGAGCCCGGACGCGGGATCGACCGCCTGCGTGTAGGCGCCGACGCCGAACGGGACGTACGCGAGCAGCACGAGGGCGGCGGCGGCACCGAGCGCCGGCACGCCGACGACGAGGCACAGCGGCAGGAGCAGCACGCCCCACGCCTTCGACGCGGCCGCGAGCGCGACCGCTGCGACGAGCGTCCACCGGCGGCGCGTTGCGACCGCCCACACCGCAAGCGCGGCGAAGGTCATCGCGAGCACCTCGTCGAGATGGCCCATGGGGTCGACCGCCCGCTGCCACGTGTGCAGGAGCATCGCGCCGCCGACGAGCGTGGTCAGCTCGACGAGCAGGCGCTCCTCGCGGCGCCGCAGCGCGGCCCGCTCGACGAGGAGGAGCGCGACCGGCGCGAGCAGCCACCCGAGAAGGAGCGCGCGGGCGAGGCCGTTCGTGCCGCCGAGCTGCAGCATCCACGCGACCCCGACCGTGAACGGCCCCATCGTGAGCTCGCTGTGCCGCGCGAACATGTGCAGCCCGAAGACGCGGGTCGCCTCGACGGAGTAGTGCCAGTCGCCCTGGCGGATGTCCCAGTGCGTCGGCACCTGCGCGAGCCACACGACCGCGAGCAGCGGCCAGCGCAGCCGTGCGACGAGTCTCAGTATGTGATGAGCGCGTGCAGGTCGAGCCCCGAGAGCTTCTCGCGGCCGCCGAGGAACGTGAGCTCGATGATGAAGCACGCGCCGACGACCTCACCCCCGAGCTGCTCGACGAGGCCGCGGATCGCGTCCACCGTGCCGCCCGTCGCGAGCACGTCGTCGTGGATGACGACGCGCGATCCCTTCGAGATCAGCTCGGGGTGCAGCTCGAGCGAGTTCTCGCCGTACTCGAGGACGTAGCTCGCGCTGACCGTTTCCGGCGGAAGCTTCCCGGGCCGTCGCGCGGGCACGAACCCGACGCCCGCTTCGACGGCGATCGCCGAGCCGATCCAGAACCCGCGCGCCTCCGCGCCGAGCACGAGGTCGGCGTCCTTCTCCTTCACCCATGCGGCGAGCTCCCCGACCGCGCTGCGCAGCGTCTCCGCGTCGGCGAGCAGCGGCGTGACGTCCTTGAAGCCCACGCCGGGCGTCGGGAAGTCCTGGACCTCCCTGATCTTCGAACGGAGATCGGTCACTGCGCCAAGTCTCGCAGGTCGCGCCAGAAGAGCAGCGACGAGAGCTCGCTCGAGAGCTCGGCGAGCTGCTGCAGGTCGCGCAACGCCTGTGCGCGGCGCTCGGCGTTCCGGCCGCGCAACGCGGGCGCGACGAGCTGCTCGAGCACCGAGGCCTCCCGGCCCGTCGCCGTCCTGAACGTGCGGAGGTTGCGCGGCGCCATCCCGTAGCGCGACAGCTGCGCACACGTCGCGGCGACGTCGGCGTCCGATTCCGGATAGCGCTTGTCGCCTCCGCTCCCGCGCGGCGCGAGCAGCCCGAACTCCTCGAGCTCCTTCCCGAGATCCGGCGTGATCCCGGCGCGCTCGCAGACCTCGTCGAACGTGATCATCTCCTCCTCCGCTCCGAGCGAGGTGGGCCGCCGGCGCTTCCGCTCCTTCGCGCCGGGCGCGTCGAGCTCGTCCTTGATCACGCGCAACGGCAGGAACTCGTCGCGCTGCAGCCGCAGGATGCGCTCCAGCCGCTCGAGGTCGTGCTCGCTGAAGAGGCGGTACCCGCCCTGCGTGCGCCGCGGCGTGAGCAGACCCTCGTCCTCGAGGTAGCGGATCTTCGAGATCGAGATGTCGGGGAACTCCGTGCGGAGCCGCCGGACGACCTCGCCGATCCGAAGAAGACGCTCGCGGTGCTGCTGCTGCTGGGGCGCGGTCTGCGTCATTCGATGAACGTCATCCGGTACTTGCCGACCTGCAGCTCGTCGCCCTCGCGGAGCGGCACACGGTCGATGCGCTTGCGGTTGACGAACGTTCCGTTCAGCGAGCCCTGGTCCTCGACCACGTAGTGGCCGTCCTCCTCGACGAGCACCGCGTGGTTGCGCGAGACGGTGACGTCGTCGAGGAAGATGTCGCAATCCGGCGAGCGCCCGATGCGCGTCCGCTCCCCGGCGGGCCGGAAGCTCTCCCCCGCGCGGCCGCCGCCCTGGCGCACGACGAGCGCCGGTCCTTCGAGGCCGAGGTCGCTGTGCTCGCCGAGCTCGGACACCTCCTCGGGCGAGAACGTCTGCGTCGTCTCGGTCGCCGGCTCGCCCTTCTGCAGCAGCGCGCCGCACCGCGAGCAGTAGTTCGCGGACTCGGGATTCTGGAAGCCGCACTCGCTGCAGTAGACGGAGCTCATGCGGGCGGCGCGCCCTTGCCCGTGAGGATCTGCGTCAGCCGGTCGATGTCGACCTGGTCGAGGACGCTCGCGCCCCCGCCCTTCTGCAGCCGCGCGACGAGCTCCGCGCGCAGGATGTCGATCTTTCCGTGCAGCAGCCGGCGCTGGTAGCTGACTTCGCGCTCCTGCTCTTCGAGTTGCGTGATCAGGCTCTTCAGCTCGTCATCCGAGAGCGAGCCGAAGTCGGGAAGCGGTTCCACGGCGTGCCGCCTTTCGTCGGGAGGTCACCTGATTCCAGCAGAGGCACCGAGAACCGTCAACCTCAACTGGAGGGTTCCATCGTATGACTTCACCGAGCGGCGCCGATCTCCTCCCGCTCGATCACGTCGGTGACGAGGTTCCGCAGCTCGGTCTCGAGCTCCTCGGACTCGGCCGGCGTCTCGCCCTCGGCGTAGAGGTGGATCGTCGGCTCGTCGCCGTCGGGCAGCACCTGCACCCAGCCGCGCGCGTCGAAGATCTTGATGCCGTCGGTCACGTCGACGTCGCCGTCGGCGTAGCGCTCGTTGAGGACGCGCATGACCGTCCCCTTCAGCGCCCACGGGCACTGCACCTGCCGGTGGATGAGCGTCGGTCGCGGCAGGCCGGCGACGAGCTGCGAAAGCGGCTCCTCGACGGGCGCGAGCAGCTCGAGCAGCTTGCAGAGCGACGCGATCGCGTCGTACGCCGGCAGGAACTTCGGGAACACGTAGCCGCCGCCCGGCGCGCCGGCGAAGAGGACACCTTCCGTCGCGGCGGCGCGCGTCAGCTCCGAGAGCGTCGCCGGCGTCCGCACGACCTGCAGCTTGTCGCCGGTCACCTCCTCGACCTGGCTCGTCGCCGTGATCGGCACCGCGATCGTCCCCGAGCCGTGACCGTCCCTGATCAGCTTCAGGAAGAGCAACAGCGACTGGTCCGGCCGGATCTCCCGTCCGCGCTCGTCGATCAGGTAGATGCGCTCGGCGGAGCGGTCGAACACGGCCCCGAACTCGGCGTTCACGGCGGCGACGAGGCGCGACGCGTGGTCCATCGTCTGCGAGAGCCGCGCGGGCGACGAGCCCGAGTCGGACTCGAAGGCGTGCGCCGTGATCGCCTCGACGCCGAGCGGGCCGAGGACGAGCGGCAGGACGAAGCTGCCGGCGGAGTAGCCGTAGTCGACGACGATGCGGAAGCCGCGCTCGCGGATCGCCTCGATGTCGAGGTCGGCCAGCAGGTCGCTCGCGTAGCTCTCCCGTGCCCGCGCCGGGTACGCGATCGTCCCGACGTCGCTGAACGGCACCCGGCGCAGCTCCTGCCGGGTGAAGTGCTTCTCGATCTCCTTCTGCATCTGCGCCGACAGCGCGACGCCGGGGCGCTCGAAGAGCCTGATCTGGACAGCTTCGGGATCGGTCGTCGACGCGCCGACGTGGAACGCTGCGTCGTACCCCTGCGTCTTCAGGAGGTGCTTGCCGACCGGCGCGGGCAGCGTGCGCAGGTCGGCGACGTTGACGCCGGTCGAGTGCAGCCCCGAGATGAGCGCGCGCTTGACCATGCGGTAGGCCGGCGCGCTCTCGCGGCTCGCGACGACGCGCGCGCCGCGCTTCAGCGCGGTGCCGAGCGCGGCACCGAAGCGAAGAGCGATCTCTGGGGTGAGGTCGACGTTGACGAGTCCGACCACCCCGTCCTGCGCGAAGACGCGCGTCGTCCCGCGCGACTCCCAGATCAGGCTCTCGTGGATCTGGGCGCCGTATTCGACCTCCTTGTACGGGTAGATGCGCACGTTCGGGTAGACGACCGACTGGTCGCCGATCGTCACCTGGTCGCCGATCGCGACTCCCTCGTGGATGCGTGCGTGTGGACGGATGTCGCAGTTGCGGCCGACGATCGCGCCTTCGACGACCGCGCTGCGGCCGATGTAGCACGACGCGTCGATGACGGAGCGCGAGATGCGGCCGCGCTCGCGCAGCGTCGTCGCCGGCCCGAGGACGGTGTACGGGCCGACCGAAGCCTCGGGCGAGATGCGCGCGTAGTTGCCGATGAACGCCGGTCCTTCGACGCCTTCCACGTCGTCGATCTCGACACCTTCCCCGATCCACACGTCACCGCGGATCTTCAGCCCGGGGATGTTCAGGCGCACCTTCTCGTCGAGCGCGTCGAAGTTCGCCTGGCGGTACTGGTCGAGGTTGCCGATGTCCTGCCAGTAGCCCTCGCAGACGTAGCCGTAGATCGGCCGCCCCATCTCGAGCAGCAGCGGGAACAGCTCCTTCGAGAAGTCGTACGGCCGGTCGGTGGGGATGTGCTTCAGCACCTCGGGCTCGAGGACGTAGATGCCGGTGTTGATCGTGTCCGAGAACACCTGCCCCCACGACGGCTTCTCGAGGAAGCGCTCGACCTTCCCCTCCTCGTCGGTGACGACGATGCCGAACTCGAGCGGGTTCTCGACCGACTTGAGGCCGATCGTGACCGCGGCGCCCTTCTCCTTGTGGAACTCGACGATCTTCTCGAGGTCGATGTCGCAGAGCGCGTCGCCCGAGATGACGAGGAACGTGTCGTCGAGCGCGTCCGACGCGAGGCGCACGGAGCCCGCGGTGCCGAGCGGGCTCTCCTCGACGGAGTACGAGATGTCGAGCCCGAGGTTCGTGCCGTCGCCGAAGTACGAGCGGATCGCCTGCGGCAGGAACGCGACCGTCACCACGACGTCGTCGAAGCCGTGCGTCTTCAGGAGCTCGAGGATGTGCTCCATGCACGGCTTCCCGACGATCGGGACCATCGGCTTCGGCTGGTTCGAGGTCAGCGGCCGCAGGCGCGTCCCCTCACCGCCTGCCATCACGACCGCCTTCACGCGAACGCCTCCCGCTTCGCCTTCACGGCGTATTCAGCCAGGGAGAGGAACGCCAGCGCAAGCCCGAGCCAGAAGAGCCAGAGCGGCCACTCGGCGCCCTTGTGCGTGACCATCACGAACCCGAGCGACGCGTAGAGAAGCCACGTCGCGGCCTTGCCGAGCAGGTTCACCTGGAACTCGTAGCCCCTCCCCATCACGATGGGCGTACCCACGAGAGCCACGAGGTCACGCGCCGGGATCAGGAGCGCCGCCCACGGCAGCCGCCCCGCGTGGATCAGGAGGATCACGGCGGCGTCGATCATCAGCCGGTCGGCGAGCGGGTCGGCGATCTTCCCGAAGGCGGACTCGACGTGCCAGCGCCGCGCGAGGAACCCGTCGATCTGGTCGGTGACGCCGGCGACGCCGAAGACGATCGCGGCCGGCCACGAGCGGCCCTCGTCGCACGTGACGATCAGCCAGATGTAGACCGGGATCAGCAGGATCCGCGCGATCGTCAGGGCATTCGGGATCCGGCTGCGCACGCTGACAGGATACGGGGATGCAGATTCCCGGCTTCGTCGACGCCCATTGCCACGCCTTCCAGCGCGCGCTCCGCGGGCGCACGCACGGCGGCGACTTCTGGGCCTGGCGCGACGAGATGCTCGCGCTTGCGGCGTCGGTGACGGTCGCCGACATCCGCCGCGAGTACGCCGATGTGTACCGCGAGCTGCGCGAGAACGGCTATACCGCGGTCGGCGAGTTCCACTACCTCGGCCTCGACGAGGCGCGCGCCGCCGCCGAGGCGGCGGACGAGGCCGGCGTCGCGTTCGTGTGCCTCTACGCGTGCTATCTGCGCGGCGGCATCGACCGCTTCCGGCAGGACTCCGTCGCCGGGTACCTCCGCGAGCTCGAAGCGCTGCGCGACGACGGGATCCGCGTCGGCGTCGCCCCCCACTCCGTGCGCGCCTGCCCCGAGGACGCGCTGCGCGAGCTCGGGGCGTACGCGCGCGAGCACGGGCTGCCGCTGCACGTGCACGCGGACGAGCAGCCGCGCGAGATCGACGAGTGTCTCGTCGAGAACGGCGTGCGCCCGATCGAGCTCCTCCACCGCGCGGGCTGCCTCGGTCCGCATGCGACGGTCGTCCACGCGACGCACGCGGACGGGCGCGAGCTCGACCTGCTCGCCGAGGCCGGCGCACGCATCTGCGCGTGCCCGACGACGGAGGCGAACCTCGGCGACGGGTTCCTACCGGTCGCACGCGTATGCCACCGCGCGATCGGCGTGTGCATCGGCAGCGACTCGAACGTCCGCATCGACCCGCTCGAGGAGCTGCGCGAGCTCGAGGGGATCGCGCGCCGCCAGACCGGCAAGCGCGGCGTGGTCTCGCTCGACTCGCTGCTCGCGTTCGGCTCCGACGAAGGCGCGGCCGCTCTCGGGCTCGACGCCTGGCCCGACGCGACGATCGACCTCGACCACCGCCAGCTGCGCGGCGTCGAGGGAGCCGCGGTCTACGACGCTCTCGTCTTCGCGTGCAGCGCGGACGTCTTGCGGAAGACGTCGGCCCAGTAGCGTGTGCGCACGAGGTACGCGGTCTCGGCCGCGACGCCGTGCAGGCCGTACGCGCCGTCGTAGGAGAGGTACCGGTAGCGCCCGCGCCGCACCCGGACAGCCGGCTCGATCTGCGTTCCCTCGTGCCACTCGTTGAACGACGTGATCGTGACGCGGTCCGCCCCGCTCGCGATCGCCATCCGCCACATCGAGTCGTACGTCTTCCCGTCGCGCCGCAACTTGACGACCGGATCACCGCTGCCGCGCCGCGCGTCGTAGCCGGGCCCGACCGACGGGGCGCACAGCAGGTGCTGCGCATGCGCCTCGTCGCAGATGCGCCGGAAGGCCCACCCGCCGTACGTGACGATGTCGTACGTGTAGATCCCGTCGAACCCGCCCGCCGCGGCGGCGCCGGCGAGCGGCGTCTGCGCGTAGAGGGTCGTTCCCGCGATCGCGTGCAGCGCAGCCTTCGCGGCCGTCCAGTCGGCGACCGGCAGATCGAGCGCGCGGTACACGTAGAACGTGCGGATGCCGTAGGTCGACGCGAGGTACGAGACGTCGCTCGTGATGCTCGCAACGGTCCTGTCCGGGTACGGCTCGATGTGCACGGCGACGGCGATCGCGTCCGCCCGGGCCGCCGCCACCACCGCGGGCAACCGCGCGTCCTCGGCCGACCCACGTCCCCACCATGACACCGCGATCTCGTCGATGCCCGCGTTCTTGATCTCGTCCATCTGCTGCGCGACGACGACGCTGTCGGCCGACGAGTAGAGCCCCAGCGCTGGGTAGTACGCCGACGCGATGTCATTCGGCGGCACGTGTCCGGCCTGCCCCCAGTGCAGGTACGTGCCGTCCTCGGCGGCCGTCCCGTACCACGGGTAGTAGAACACCGAGACCTTGTTCGCCGCGGACGCCGCGGACGCGGGCAGGAGCAAGCCGAGCAGAAGGCCGAGAAGGAGTCGCCGCATCGTCCGGGGGGTCGCATGTGATCATCGCCGACCGGCCGGACCGCGGCAATGGGCCGGGCGGCTCATTCGTTTGGGGGATGGCGCCTACGCCCGATTGCCCCGATATCCGCGCCGAGACGATGGAATCTGCGGCCAAACGTCGGCTCGGCGACCTCTTCGTCGAGCGCAAATTGATCACGCCCGAACAGCTTCAGGAAGCGCTCGAGCAGCAGCGCGCTACCGGCGGGAAGCTCGGCGAGGTGCTCGTGGAGCTCGGATTCGTGACGCGCGTCGCGCTCGCAGGGATCATCGCCGAGCAGTGGGACGAGCTTCGGCTCACCCAGCGCGCGCAGAGGACCGTCACCCAGCCGCCCGCGCGGCCGGCTGAGCCCGCCGCCGACGCGGCGTTGCGCGAGCGACTCGACGCGCTCACGACCGAGCTCGCAGAGCGTGACCGGCGGATCGCGCAACAGGATGCGACAATCGCCGCGCTGATCTCGCAGCTCGGCGGGGCGGCCGCCTAGCCGGGGTCGACGGGCGCGGGCCCACCGCGCTCCGCGTCGTCGTCATGCGGCGGCTGCAACTGTTCCGCGAGCTCGTTCGTCTGCTGCGTCAGGTCGCGCCATTCGCGGTCGCCTTCGACCGCGGGCAGATCGTCTTCGTCGGCCATACGAGGCGCGTGCCCGCTAGACGGATGCGGTAATCGTGATGCCTCCGCGCGCCTTCTGCGTCAGCGCGACGTGCACGCGTGCCGACTCGAGCTCGAGCGCAGCGGCGACCTCGTCGCGAATCTGCACGGCGAGCGCCTCGCAGAATGCAGCCTGGTCGCGAAAGCGCGACAGGTAGATCTTCAACGACTTCGACTCGAGGCACAGGCGGTCCGGCTCGTAGGCGATCGTCGCGACGTAGAAGTCGGGCTGGTTCGTGATCGGGCACGACGACGTCAGCTCGTCGCTCGTCAGCTCGACGCGCTCGACGCCGGGATTCGGAAACGTCTCGAGGCCGGCATACGCGTCGCTTCCTGCATGACCGAGCGCCACGAACTGCTGCTCCACGCGCTCTAGTGTAGATCCGTGCCCCGCGTCTACCTCGCCGGCCCACCGTTCGCCGACGAATACCGCAGGCGCGCGATCGCGCTCCTGGACGACGCGGGTCACGAGCCCGTCGACCCCATGCGGCGCGACTTTCGCGGCGCGACGCGGGGGCACGAGGTGGAGATCGTCGACGGCGATCTCGCGGACATCGACGCCTGCGACGTGGTGCTCGCGGCGTTCACCGCTGCCGACGAGGGAACGGCGATGGAGGCGTGGTACGCGCACTCGCGCGGCATCCCCGTGGTCGTCTACACCGGCGGCACGCCCCCGCACCCGTGGACGGTGTACGTGGCGCGGTCGGTGCACGCGACGCTCGAGGACGCGGTCGCCTCGGTCTAGCCGACGTGCGTCCGCTTGGGCCGCTCGGACGCCGGCCAATAGAGGACGACGAAGTACGGCAGATTCGCCGTCGTCGTCTCGACCGCCCAGAAGTTGACGTCGAGCTCGCTTCCGTCCTTCCGGCGCAGCCCGCCGCTCCCGACGATGCGCTTCTGCGCAGCGATCTCGCGAAAGAGCTTCGTGTTCTTCTTCGCGTCGACGGCCAGGTCGACGCCCACCCGCATCTTCACGATCTCCTCGCGGCGGTAGCCGGTCAGCCGGCAGAACTCCTCGTTGCAGGCGAGGTAGCGTCCGTCGTCGGCGAAGACGGCAACGGCGAGCGCCGCGTGGTCCCATGCCTCGCCGAGCAGCGTCTGGTGCACGATTGCGCCGACGTCCGACATCCCACTCCTCGTTCGACCCCGTTCACCCTGGGCTGCAGAGCTTTGTTGATCATAACCTGCCGAAAGCTGCTGCACAAAGGCAGCAGGACACACGTAGGATCGGCTCCAGCTCGTGCCAGACTCCTGGGCGTTCATCACGTCGCATGCCGCGGTGCTGCTGGAAGTCCAGCGCAACCCGCAGGCGACGGTGCGCGAGCTCGCGTCGTCGACGGGGCTGACGGAGCGGCAGGTGCACCGTGTGATCGGAGACCTGTGCGAGTCCGGCTACGTCATCCGCTCGCGCCAGGGCCGCCGCAACGAGTACGCGGTGAACCCGGAGCAGCCGATGCGGCACCGGACCGTCGCACACCACCGGATCGAAGAGCTCCTGACGGCGCTCGGACCGCGCACGTGAACCTCGCATCGGCCTAGCCCCTGCGGGCTACATCTGGCTCGACGAGTACGGTCGTGGATCCCCCAGGCGCGGTACCGGACGCAGCCGGTGGCGCTCGCGCGCGCTCGCGTTCCGGGCCGCCGCCGACGCCACGGGGTAGCGGTCGGCGCCGCGCGCTTGACAGCACGGCGCGTCGTATCAGAAGATGCAATCTCGGTTCGAACGGAGGGGATAGTCCCCCTCTGCGGCGGGGCCTTCGCCGGCCCGGTGGTCGATCTCCTCTCGAGTAGTGGCGCGTGCAGACGCGACAACACGACCAGGGAGGGGCCACATGGCCGACGAGAAGAACCAGGGCGACGCGGGAGCTGCGCCCGAGCCCGACGCACTGCGCGATTTCCTGGCGCGCCTTGCGACCGACCCCGCTGAGCTCGGGCGGTTCGTCAAGGATCCCCATGCCGCCATGGAGGCGGCGAACCTGAGCCCCGGCGACAGAGCGATCCTCGAGAGCGGCAACCCCGCGACGATCCACTACCGCCTCCGCGGCGGCCCGACGTCGACCGCGCCGGTGACCGTACTCGTCGTGGACGCGACCGGCGAGAGAGCAGCCCAGACGCTCACCGTCCGCGGGGCTGCGGGCTCGGCCGGCCTCCTGTTCCCGCAGGTCGTCCCGCAGATCGTGGTCACGCCGCCGCTTCAGATCCTGCCGCAGCAGGTGATCCACCCCATCTTCCCACCGCAGCAGGTGATCAAAACGGTCGTGCCTCGGCAGCTGGTGGTGCAGACGATCGTGACTCGG
>DATDNT010000093.1:0-33200 GCA_036518135.1 Gaiellaceae bacterium
CGTCGCCTACACGAACGCGGTCGTCGAGCTGTTCGTCGACCCGCAGGCGAAGCTCGAGTACGTCTCGCTGCAGAACCTCTCGAGGGAGACGTGGCACTTCGGCCGCCATCGCGCGCTGCTGCAGCGGGACAGCGAGCTCGACTGGGTGCTCGGCGGGTTCGGCTCGAAGCGCGGGAAGGTGTGGATCGAGAACGACCTCGTCGGGGAGGGCGCGACCTCGCGGGTCACCGGCGCGTACTTCGCGGACGGCGACCAGCACCTCGACTACGACACCTTCCAGGAGCACGCGGCGCCGAACACCGAGAGCGACTTCGCGTTCAAGGGAGCGCTCCGCGAGAAGGCGACGGCGGTGTGGCGCGGGATGATCCGCGTCGAGGAGAACGCGCAGAAGACGAACGCGTACCAGGAGAACCGCAACCTGCTCCTCTCGAACGAGGCGCACGCGGACTCGATCCCGGGCCTCGAGATCATGGCGAACGACGTCCGCTGCACGCACGGCGCCACGCTCGGCCGGATCGACCGGGAGGAGCTCTTCTACCTGATGGCGCGCGGTCTCTCGCGCGCGGAGGCCGAGCGGCTGATCGTGCGAGGGTTCTTCCAGGACGTGCTCGACCGGATCGAGCTCGAGCCGGTGCGCGAGGCGCTCGGCGAGGCGCTCGAGGCGCGCATCCCGCAGGCCGTCTGAAAACCGATCCGGCCCCGGCGGCGTATACAAGGGGCATGCAGACGCGTTTTGCCGCGGCGCTCCTGACGGTCGCCCTCTCCCTCGGGGGCGGCGTCGCGTACGCCGCGACGCACGGCGGCGGCAGCCGGGCACGGCAGAGGCCGGCACGCACGCTGCCCGCCTCGAACGTGCATTACCCCTGCCGCCACCACACGAGCGCCGCGGCGACCGCGTCTCTGTAGGACCTTCCCACTCAGCGCGTGCGCGGATGCGCACCGCAGAGAACTGTGATCGGGTCGTCCGTGCATCACATGACCAGGAGGTGGTGATGTTTACGTATGTCGCCCTGATCAAGCTCACTCCCGAAGGCCGGGAGAGCTTGAAGGAGGCGCCCGAGTACCTCGACAAGATCAAGTTCTTCGTCGAGGAGCAGAAGGGGAAGCTCGTGACGACCTTCGCGATGATGGGCCCGTGGGACTTCTTCGCGATCGTCGAGTACCCGACGGTCGAGGCGGCGTTCAAGGCGCACGCCAAGGTCGCGACGCTCGAGGTGATCGAGGTCGAGACCTTCCCCGTCGAGGAGGTCGAGCTCTTCATCAAGGCGCTCGCCTAGGGAACCGGCGGCGGCCGCCTACGGGGTTTCCCCGAGGCGGCTGCCACCCTCGCTCGCGACGCTCGAGGCATGTCGCGACGCGTGCTGTGGGTGCTCGGCCCGGGCCTCATGGTCATGCTGGCCGACACCGACGCCGGGTCGATCGCGACGGCGGCGCAGTCGGGGGCGAGGTGGGGCTACCGGCTCCTCTTCCTGCAGCTCCTGCTCGTGCCCGTGCTCTACGTCGTGATGGAGCTGACGGTGCGCATCGGCGTCACGACCGGGAAGGGGCACGCCGAGCTCATCCGCGAGCAGTTCGGCGGCGCGTGGGCGCTCGTCTCGGTCGGGACGCTCGTCGTCGCCGCGGCGGGCGCGCTCGTCACGGAGTTCGCAGGCATCGCGGGCATCGCGCGCCTGTTCGACATCCCTGCCGCGGCCGCCGTGGTGCCCGCGGCCGTCTTCCTCGTATGGCTCGTCGTCGCCGGGACGTACCGGCGCGTCGAGGTCGTCGGAGTCGCGCTCGGGCTGTTCGAGCTCGCGTTCGTCGCCGCCGCGCTCCTCGTCCACCCGCACGCGGCGCACGTCGCCCGCGGCCTGTCTCCCGTGCAGCCGTACGGTGCGCCCGGCTACCTGCCGCTCGTCGCCGCGAACATCGGCGCCGTCGTCATGCCGTGGATGGTCTTCTACCAGCAGGGCGCCGTGCTGAACAAGGGGCTGCGGGTGCGCGACCTCCGGATCGCGCGCCTCGACACCGCGCTCGGCGCAGTTCTGACCCAGGTCGTGATGGCTTCCGTCCTGATCGCCTCGGCCGCGACCCTGCACGCGACGGGCAAGCCGCTCGTGGCGCTCGGCGATCTCGCCGCAGCGCTCGCTCCGGCCGTCGGCGCCCCGGCAGCGCGCATCGTCCTCGCCGCCGGGGTCGTCGGCGCCGCGCTCGTCGCCTCGATCGTCGTCTCGCTGGCGCTCGCGTGGGCCGTCGCCGAGGGATGCGGCCGGCCGCGCAGCCTCGCGGACACCCCGCGTCGCGCACCGCTCTTCTACGGGATCTACGCGGCGGCGGTCACGGGCGGCGCGGCACTCGTGCTCTTCGAGCACTCGCTCGTGCGGCTCGCCGTCCACGTCGAGATCGTGAACGCGCTGCTCCTGCCGCTCGTCCTCGGCTTCCTCGTCGCGCTCGCATTCCGCGTGCTTCCGCACGGATACGCTCCGGCGCGGCGCGAGCGGTTCGCGCTCGCCGGCACCGTCGGCGCCGTCGTCCTGCTCGGCCTCGTCTCCGTGGCGTTCGCGTTCGGGCTTTAGCCCCCGAACGGGGGATTGTCCGACACCCGTCCCGTGCTGCACCATCCGGGTCCCACACCAGCGGAGGTATCCGATGCCCGTCACCACCGCTGCGGCCGCACTGATCCTGCTCGTCGTGATCTTCGTCCTGCTGCTGCGGGCGGTGATCCGCAGCTTCGTGAGCTAGTCAGCGCAACTGCTCGGGGACACGGCGCGACGCGTTCGAGTACACGTCCTTCCGCAGGATCTTTCCGTCCCTGAACGGGAAGAGGTCGACTCCCTCCCACGTCACCTCCCGACCCGACGGGTGGGTGGCGTACGCCGTCCACTCCTGGACGACGAAGTCGGCGCCGACGTAGAGCGACCTGCCCGTGAACCGAAGGTCGGGCCAGTTCTCGAAGATGGTCGCGATGTGCGCGCGCACAGCGTCGCCCTCCGCGCGCTCCCCGGCGTTGTGATTCTCGAAGACCATCCCGGGTGCATGAAGGGCCATGATCGCGTCGAGGTCGTGCTTGTTCCACGCCTCGTTGTAGGTGTCGATCAGGTCCTCGAGCGTCGGCGGCGGCGCCTCCGCGATCGCCAGCAGGTGCGTCCATCGCGTCTCGCGCTGGCCGGCCTGCCGCTCGAGCTCGCGGACGAGCCCCTTCTCGGCGAGCCGCTCGAGCGTGCGCATCACCTGCTCGTTGTCGGCGAACTTGTTCGCGCGCTCGGTCCGCGCGCGCAGCTCGTTCACGGTGTTCGGCCCGCGTAGGAAGAGCACGGCGAGGATCGACGACTCCGACGGCAGGAGGTCGAGCGACTCGTCGAACGTCTGCCGGTACTTCGCGACGCGCGATCCGGTGCCCGACGCGAGCTTCGCCCAACCCGCGTTCGCGAGCGAGCGGACGCCGGCGACGACTTCGTCCTCGTCGAGGCTCATCACGGGCTCACGGCTCGTCTGCTGGTTGCACGCGAGCCGCAGCGCGTTCACCGACAGCGGGTACTGGTCGGGCGTCGTCCGCTCCTTCTCCATCAGCGACCCCAGCACGCGGAGCTCGACGGGAGAAAGGCGGTGAGACGTCATGCCCTGACGAGCGGCTTGTACTTGATGCGGTGCGGCTCGAGCGCCTCTGGGCCGCGGGTCTCCTTGACCCAGTCCGCGTACTCGGCCCAGTCGCCTTCGAACCACGTGACCTGCGAGTCTCCCTCGAACGCGAGGATGTGCGTCGCGACACGGTCGAGGAACCACCGGTCGTGCGTGATCACGACGGCGCAGCCCGCAAAGTCGAGCAGCGCCTCTTCGAGCGCGCGCAGCGTGTCGACGTCGAGGTCGTTCGTCGGCTCGTCGAGGAGCAGCACGTTGCCGCCGCTCTTCAGCAGCTTGGCGAGGTGCACGCGGTTCCGCTCGCCGCCCGACAGCTGCCCGACCGGCTTCTGCTGGTCGCCGCCCCTGAAGTTGAACCACGACGTGTACTGGCGCGAGTTGATCTCCTTCTTCCCGAGCAGGATCGTGTCCTGACCGCCCGAGATCTCCTTCCACACCGTGTTCTTCGGGTCGAGGTCTCCGCGCGCCTGGTCGACGTACGCGAGCTGCACCGTGTCGCCGACCCGCAGCTCGCCGCCGTCCGGCGACTCCTCGCCCGCGATCATCCGGAACAGCGTCGTCTTTCCCGCGCCGTTCGGCCCGATGACGCCGACGATGCCCGCGGGCGGCAGTGAGAACGACATGTTCTCGACGAGCAGCCGGTCGCCGAAGCCCTTCGCGACGTCCTTCGCCTCGATGACGACGTCGCCGAGGCGCGGCCCCGGCGGGATGTGGATCTCGACCTTGTCGAGCTTCACGTTCTCCTCGTCGGCGAGCAGCTTCTCGTACGCGCCGAGCCGCGCCTTCGACTTCGCGTGCCGCGCCTTGGGCGACGCGCGCACCCACTCGAGCTCGCGGGCGAGCGTCCGCTGCCGCGCCGAGCTCTGCTTCTCCTCCTGCTGGAGCCGCGCCTGCTTCTGCTCGAGCCAGCCGGAATAGTTTCCCTGGTAGGGGATGCCGCGACCGCGGTCGAGCTCGAGGATCCACCCCGCGACGTTGTCGAGGAAGTACCGGTCGTGCGTGACCGCGACGACGGTGCCCTTGTACTCGGCGAGGAACCGCTCGAGCCAGAACACGGATTCGGCGTCGAGGTGGTTCGTCGGCTCGTCGAGGAGCAGCAAGTCGGGTGCCGACAGGAGCAGCCGGCACAGCGCGACGCGTCGGCGCTCACCGCCGGACAGCGACGTGACGTCGCGATCGCCGTCCGGGAGGCGCAGCGCATCCATCGCATGGTCGAGCTGCGCATCGAGCTGCCACGCGTCGCGGCGGTCGATCTGGTCCTGCACCTTCGCCTGTTCGGCGAGCAGCGCGTCGAAGTCGGCGTCCGGCTCGGCGAACTTCGCCGAGATCTCGTTGAACCGGTCGAGGAGGTCGCGCAGCTCGCGCACGCCGTCCTCGACGTTCTCGCGCACCGTCTTGACCGCATCGAGCTCCGGCTCCTGCTCCAGGTAGCCGACGGTCGCGTTCGGTGCGAGCTCGGCCGCTCCGGAAGACGTCTCCTCCTTGCCCGCCATGATCCGGAGCAGTGTCGACTTGCCGGCGCCGTTCGGGCCGAGCACGCCGATCTTCGCGCCGGGCAGGAACGACAGGGAGATGTTCGCCAGGACCTGGCGGTCAGCGCCGTAGAACTTGTCGACGCGGTACATCGTGAACACGTACTCGCTGCTCATCGAACGCGCACGATAGCTTCACAACACCGTCCTACCTTGCAGCGTGGTGAAGCGCCTCCTCCTCCTGCTCGCGACGCTGCTCGTGCTCGCCGTGCCGGCGTCCGCCGCGCGGCTCCCGATCCTCGCCTCACACGACTGGTGGCCGGTGTTCTCGCCGGACAGCAAGCGGATCGCCTTCACGCGTGTGGACGGACAGGGGCGCCTCTTCGCGCTCGACGTGGTGCCGGCCGCGGGCGGCAAGGTCGTGCAGCTCGCGCAGGCGAGCTCGCAGCTCATGCCGTCGTGGTCGCCGGACTCGAAGACGCTCGCCTACCAGTCCGGCGGCTGGATCCGCACGGTGAGCGCCGACGGCACCGTGCGGACGAACGTGCACGTCGGCAGCTTCCCCGCCTGGTCGTCGACCGGCGCGTTGGCGTACGTCTACGCCGGCTCTCTGTACGTCGGCCTCGGCAAGGCTGCGAGCGGCGGCGTGATCGGCGTCCCTGCCTGGTCGCCCGACGGGACGAAGATCGCGTTCATCCGCAGCGACGGCGTCTACGTCTACGACCTCCCCTCGAGGCGGTCGACGCTCGTGACGGCGCCGGTCGACGAAGCCCGCACGGTCGCGTGGTCCCCCGACGGATCGCTGCTCGCCTATTCGACGCAACGCAGCGTGTACGTCGTCGCGCCTGCCGCCGGCGCGCTGCCGCGGCGCCTCGCGGGGCCGTTCACGCTTCTCGGGCCCCCGGCGTGGGCGCCCGCGTCCGACATGGTCGCCTACACCGCCGACGGCAGCCTGCGCGCCACGTACGTCGACGGGCGCACGTCGATCCTCGCCGCCAGGTGGGCGGAGGTCGGGACGTCGTTCGCGCCCGGCGATCCACACGGCCGCGTCCTCGCCTACTCGGGGGCGCGAACGGCGTGCCCCGGCCACAGCGGGATCAGGCTCTACGGCGCGAGCATGCTGACCGGCACGTGCACCATCGCGGGCACCGCCGGGGCCGACGTGGTCGACGGCACGAGCTACTGGGGCGACGTCGTCGTGGCGGGAGCCGGAAACGACAAGGTCCACGTCAACGACGGCCACACCGACCGCGTCCTCTGCGGCCCGGGCCGCGACGAGGTGTGGGCCGACAAGTCCGACAAGCTCGTCGGCTGCGAGATCGTCCACCGCTGAGCCTAGAATCGGGGCGTGCGCATCGCCCTGGTCGCACTCGCCGCGCTCGCGTTCGCGCCCGCCGCGCTCGCGTGGACGCCGATCTCCACCGCCCCGCTTCGGAACATCGACCGGGCTTCCGGCATCCGCACCGCGAACGGCACCGAGCTCGTCGTGTACGACGACGAGGTGTCGGGGCTGTGGCTCTGGTCGAGCGCCGGCGGCAATCGCCAGATCGCGACCCTCCCGTTCGTCGCGCAGCCGCAGATCGTGCAGCAGCCGAACGGGGCGATCCAGGTGTACGTCGGAAGCGGCGGCGGCGTCCGCCGCTACCAGTCGACGGACGACGGTGCGACCTGGTCGGGCCCCTTCGCGATCGTGTCGCCGACCACGGTCGGCCCTGTCGTCAGCGCGGCCGTGCGCCCGGACGGGACGCCGATGTTCACGCAGGACTCGACGGCCGGGATCACCGTCTTCCAGGGCCTGAACGGCGACCAGTCGCACACGGTGTTCTCGTCGTGCTGCGGCTACGCCGAGTCGCTCGCGGTCGACTCGTCGAACTACGCGCAGATCGCGTTCTGGTCGAACGCCTCGTCGTTCCCGAGCCTGTTCGTCTACGAAGGGCTCGACGCGGGCGGCGGCCAGGCGGGGCCCGGCCGCGCGTTCGGGCAGCCGGAGACCGCGCCGCGCGACGACTCGGTGCCGCTCGTCGCGAGCGGGGCGTCGACGTACATGGCATGGGCCGGCGGCTACCCGACGGCGACGTCGCTCGCGGTGAACACCTTCAAGGCCGGAAACCTCGTGTGGTCGAAGGTCGCGGCGGGCGGGACGTTCGCAGGCGCCGACCCGCACATGGCGCTCGCCGTCGACGCCGCGGGGCGGCTCTGGGTCGCATGGACGCAGGGAAGCGCGGTGCACGCGCGGAGGTCGCGAAGCGACGCGCAGCACTTCGGCGCGCCGACGGCGGTCGGCACCGGAAGCGCAACCGTCTACCAGCTCGGTGCGATCGCGACCGCCGACGGGAAGCTCGACGTGTTCGCGAACGACGGCAGCAGGCTCAGTCACGAGACGCTCCTCCCGGGGCTGACGGTGACCGCGACGAGGAACGCGGCGACCGTGCTGGACGACGGCGTCGGCGTCAAGGCGTCGCTGAAGGGCGGCGGCCACACCGTGAAGACGAACGCTGCGGGCAAGGCTCCGCTCCGCGTCTTCCGGCGAGGGACGCGCGTCACGGTCACGGCGGTCGGATACGCCGCGGCCTCGTTCAAAGTCCCGTAGGTACGCTAGGCCCATGGCCGTCCAGGCCCAGCAGAAGCTCGATGCGACGCAGCTCCGCCGCGATTTTCCCGTCTTCGACGAGCTGATCGGCGGGAAGCCCGTCGCGTACCTCGACAGCGCGAGCTCGACGCAGAAGCCCCGCCGGGTGCTCGACGCGATGCGCGAGTTCTACGAGCACAGCTACGCAAACGTCCACCGCGGCGTCTACACGCTGGCGGAGCGCGCGACCGAGGGCTACGAGGGTGCGCGCGAGAAGGTACGCGCATTCGTCAACGCGCCCTCGAACCGCGAGGTGATCTTCACGCGCAGCGCGACCGAGGCGCTGAACCTGATCGCGTACGCGTGGGGGCTCGAGAACCTCGGCCCCGGCGACGTCGTCGTGATCACCGAGCTCGAGCATCACGCGAACTTCGTCCCGTGGCAGTTCATCGCGAAGAGGACCGGCGCGACGTTCGCCCACATCCCGATCGACGACCTCGGCGAGCTGCAGCTCGACCACCTCGACGAGATCGCGTCCCGCGGGAACGTCAAGGTCGTCGCGAACAACCTCGTCTCGAACACTCTCGGGACGATCAACCCCGTCGAGAAGCTCGCGGCGTGGGCGCACGAGCAGGGCGCGATCATGGTCGTCGACGCGGCGCAGGCCGCGCCGCACAAGAGGATCGACGTGCAGGCGCTCGGCTGCGACTTCCTCGCGTTCTCGTCGCACAAGCTGTGCGGCCCGACCGGCATCGGCGCGCTGTGGGGCCGGCGCGAGCTGCTCGAGGCGATGCAGCCGTTCAACCTCGGCGGCGAGATGATCCGCTCCGTCGCGCTCGACCGGACGAGCTGGAACGAGCTGCCCTACAAGTTCGAGGCGGGAACGCCCGCCATCGCCGAGGCGTACGGGTTCGGCGTCGCGCTCGACTACGTGTCGGAGGTCGGCCTCGAGGCGATCGAGGCGCACGAGCACGAACTCACCGTGCAGACGATGGACGCGCTCGCCGAGATCCCGGGGCTGCGCGTGTTCGGCCCCCCGGCCGAGCGCCGCACGGGCATCGTCAGCTTCGAGCTCGCAGGCGTGCACCCGCACGACGTCGCGCAGATCCTGAACTGGGAAGGCGTGGCGGTTCGCGCGGGCCACCACTGCACCCAGCCGCTGATGACGCGCCTCGGCGTCGCCGCGACGACGCGCGCGAGCTTCTACCTCTACTCGATCCCCGAGGACGTCGAGCGCCTGATCGCCGGGCTCGAGAAGGTGAAGGAGACGTTCGGCGTATGAGCGACATGGACCAGATGTACCGCGAGGTCATCCTCGACCACTACAAGAACCCGCGCGGCCACGGCGCCCTCGACCCGCACGACGCGTCGGCGGAGGGCCAGAACCCGCTGTGCGGCGACGAGGTGTCGATCTTCGTGCGCTTCGGCGACGACGGCGAGACGATCGACGAGATCTCGTTCGAGGGACGCGGCTGTGCGATCTCGCAGGCTGCGACGTCGATGCTCACCGAGATGGTCAAGGGCAGGAAGGCGACCGACGTGGCCGTGCTGCCGAAGGACGAGCTGCTCGAGGAGATCGGGATCCCGCTCACGCCGATCCGTCTCAAGTGCGCGATCCTCGGGCTCGGCGTCCTCAAGGTCGCGCTGCACCGCGCGAAGGGGACGCCGCTTCCCGAGGAGTGGCAGAGCCTCGAGAACGAGCTGAAGCTCGACTGATGCCGAAGATCCACGTCGCGCCGCTCGACGAGTTCGGGCCGGGCTCGTCGAAGATCGTCACCGTCGGCTGGACGTCGATCGGCGTCTACAACTGCAACGGGAAGCTGCTCGCGATCGAGGATCGCTGCTCGCACGACGACGGGCCGCTGTGCGAGGGCGAGTGGGACGAGGACATGTGTCGCGTCATCTGCCCGCGCCACGGCTCCGCGTTCGACCTCGAGACCGGCCGGCCGCTGTCCCTCCCCGCGTACGAGCCGGTGCCGACGTACCCGGTGACCGTCGAGGACGGGATGGTGCAGGTGGCCGTAGCCTCGACGGAGGCGTCGAGATAGCGGAGGTACCGGCTTCGCCGGTGCCGGCGCGGGGACTCATCCGCTGCTGGACGAGTAGCGACCCCGCGTACGACGCCTACCACGACGAGGAGTGGGGGCGGCCGGTGCGCGACGAGCACGGGCTCTACGAGCGGCTCTGCCTCGAGGGCTTCCAGTCCGGGCTGTCGTGGCTGACGATCCTGCGCAAGCGGGACGGGTTCCGCGCGGCGTTCGAGCGCTTCGACCCCGACACGGTCGCGCGCTTCGGCGAGCGCGACGTCAAGCGGCTGCTCGGCGACGCGTCGATCGTCCGGCACCGCGGCAAGATCGAGGCGGCGATCGCCAATGCGCGCGCCACCGTCGCGCTGCGCGACTCGACGCCGCTCCACGAGCTCTTCTGGAGCTACCGGCCGGAGGCGCACGTGGCGCCGCGCACGCAGGCCGACTGGCAGTCGGCGACGCCGGAGTCGACGGCGCTCTCGAAGGCGCTGAAGAAGGCGGGGTTCCGCTTCGTCGGGCCGACGACCGTGCACGCCGCGATGCAGGCGTGCGGGGTCGTCAACGATCACATCGCGGAATGCTGGGTGCGCGGCGCGGTCGAGTCCGACAGGATGACCGCCTTCGCGACGTAGCGGGCGCGCGGCAGCGGGTTCCGGCTCCGCCGCGTGAAGACGCCGCGGCCGTTCGTCCGGCCCTTGACGGCGGCGACGGTGCTCGAGCCCCTGCGTACGGGCAGCGAGACCGTCACGCCGGCGGCGGGTGCGCGTCGGCGCGCGCGACCTCCGCCCGCCGCAGGGTAGCCCCGATTCGGGGGGTCGTCTGTCCTGGGCCATGCGCTATGGTGGGGATATCCGCGGAAAGGAGGTGGTCCGGCGTTGGAGACTTCGAGTACGGGCAGTGGAGGTACCAGCTCGTAGAGGCGTGTCCCCGGGACCTGACGGGGAATCGTCTAGCCAGCGTGGGGGACTCGCGTTACGCGCCGCCTGAAACGGCCGGAAGCGCCTCTACGAAATAACAGCTGGTATCCGAGATGAGGGGCTCCCGCGAGGGAGCCCCTATCTTTTCCTGCGTGGGCCGGATCGAGTGGGTGATCGAGCACTGCCGCCTGCTGCGGCAGATCGGCGACGAGATCGCCGAGACGAAGCCGTTCGGCGGGCTCGTCGTCGGCACGGGGATCCATCTCGAGCCGAAGACCGTTGCGCTGCTCCTCACGCTCCAGCGAGGCGGCGCCGAGCTCGTCTCGACGGGCAATCTGAACACGACGCAGCAGGAGGCATGCGACTACCTCGCCGCCCGCGGCGTCCGCATCGTCGGCTGGCCGACGAGCGATCCCGCCGCGCACGACGCCTTCCTGTGGGAGGTCGTGCGGGCGCAGCCCGACCTTCTGCTCGACAACGGCGGCGACCTCTTCGTGCGCTTCCTCGAGGAGCCGTACGACGCGCTTCGTGGCGGCACCGAGGAGACGACGTCGGGTCGGATGCGACTCGAGCCGCTCCGCGACCGGATCGGGCTGCCGGTGCTCGTGATCAACGACAGCCCGATCAAGCAGTTCGCCGAGAACGAGCACGCGGTCGGGCAGAGCGTCCTCGAGTCGTTCATGCGGCTCACGAACCTGTCGACGAACGGGAAGCGCGTCACCGTCTTCGGCTACGGCGCGTGCGGCAAGGGCGTCGCCGAGAACTTCCGGAACGCGCACGCGATCGTCTCGGTCGTCGAGCGCGATCCGGTCCTGCGCCTGCAGGCGATGCTCGACGGTTACCTCGTGCCGGAGCGCGAGGACGCGCTTTCGACCGCCGACGTCGTGATCACGGTCACGGGCGCGCGGGCGGTCGTCACCGCGGCGGACGAGCCGCTGCTGAAGGACGGCGCGATCCTCGCGAACGCCGGCCACTTCCCGTGGGAGATCGAGGGCATCACGAGTGGACGCGTGACCCTCCTCGAGGGGGGCCACATGGTGAACCTCGCGGGCGAGCGGCCGCTCGGGAACTCGATCGAGTCGATGGACCTCGGCTTCGCGCTCCAGACGCGCTGCCTCGAGGCCGTCGCGACAGGCGCGGTCGGCCCCGAGGCATGTGTCGTCCCTGTCCCCAGGCTCATCGACGAGCGGGTCGCCGAGGCATTCGTCACGGCTTGATTCGCCAGATGTCGCGGCCCTTCCAGCTCGGCACCCACGCCTCGCCGCCGATCTGGTTGAGCACGAACGGGCCGCGGCCGGCATGGATCGTCCGCACCACCGCGTTCGTCGACGGTTCGACGACTGCGATCATGTTCGTGCGCGGCTCGGGCACCCAGACGTCGCCGCCGATCACATCGGGGTCGCCGAGGACGTTGCCGCCGAGCGGGATCGTCTTGACGACGCTGTTCGTCTGCGGGTCGATGCGGACGAGGCCGGCGAAGCCGGTCACCCAGACCGCGTCGTCGGACGCCGCCGTCCACACTGCGGCCGCCTCCGTCGGAACGGTCGCGAGCACCTTGTTCGTCGCCGGGTCGATGCGCAGCACGCCGTTCGATCCCGTCACCCAGACGGAGCCGAAGGCGGCGACGACGCCGGTCGCGCCGGAGAACCGCCAGCGCTTGACCACCTTGTTGCGGGCTGGATCGATGCGCTCGAGGTCCCCGGTCGCCTGTGTCGAGACCCACGCCGTGCCGTAGGCGAAGGTGATGTCCTGAGGCGAGATGCCGACGTGAATCGCGGCGGTGCGCCTGCCGGTCGAGAGCGAGACCCTGCTGACCGTCGCGGAGTTCGTGTCCTCGACCCACATCGAGCCGGCGCCCGGCGAGAGCGCGCACGCGCCGAGGCCCACCCCGGACTTGCCGACGACCTTGTTCGTCCGTGGATCGATCCTCAGGACGTACGGCTGTCCGTACTCGCTGACCCACACGTACCTCCCGCCGGCCTGCGCCGCGCACGGCTGCGCCGTCGCCGAGACGGGGATCTTGGCCACCACCGTCGGCCCCGCGACCGCCGTGACGGAGGCGACGGCCGCGACGAGCGAGCGCGCGATCACGGCTTGATCCGCCAGATGTCGCGGCCCTTCCAGCTCGGCACCCACGCCTCGCCGCCGATCTGCGTGACGACGAACGGCCCGGTCCCCGTCTTGACGGTCCGGACGACCGCGTTCGTGGCGGGGTCGACGACGGCGATCGCGTTCTTCCGGATCTCCGGCACCCAGACGTCCCCGGCCACGACGTCCGGGTCGCCGAGGTACGGGGCACCGGCGAGCGGGATCGTCGCGGCGACCGTGTTCGTCTGCGGGTCGATGCGCGCGATGCCGTTCACCGTCGTCGTCCAGACCGCACTGTCCGAGGCGGCCGTCCAGCCGCCGCCGCCCGTCACGGGGATCTTCGCGACGACCGCGTTCGTCGCCGGGTCGACGCGCACGACGCCGTCGATTCCTGCCGCCCACACGGAGCCGAACGCGGCGACGACGCCGATCGGCGTGGTCATCTTCCACCGCGCGACGACGCGGTTCTTCGCCGGGTCGATGCGCTCGAGCTCGCCGCCGCCGTACGCGGTCGTCCACGCGGCGCCGTACGCGAAGGTCGTGTCGTATGGCTGGATCCCGACCCTGACGGCGGCGAGGCGCTTCCCGGAGGCGACGGACACGCGAGAGACGGTCGACGAGCTCGTGTCCTCGATCCACATCGAGCCGGCGCCGTAGGCGAGGCCGCACGAGCCGGCGCCGATGTGCGTCCGGCCGACGACGCGATTGCTGTGCGGGTCGATCTTCAGGAGGTAGGGCTGCCCGTACTCGGCCACCCAGACGTACTTGCCGCCGGCCGCCGCCGCGCAGGGGGCGGCGACCGGCGAGACGGGAATCTTGGCAACGACGGTCGGGGCGGCGACGGCCGTGACGGACACGATGAGAGCGGTCAGGATGCGCATGCGCCGGAACATACTCCGGCGCCGGATTAATTCGGGATTACGCCTGGGTTAACGCAGAGCCGAACGCGGCGCCCAGCTCGGCGAGCATCCTGCGCATCTCGTTCTCGTCCACCTCGCTGAAGAGCGCGTGGTTGACGCGTTGCAGCGCGGGCCAGCCGCGACGCCACTCGCGGTCGCCCTTCGCCGTCAGCTCGAACAGGTAGGAGCGGCCGTCGTCGGGGTTCGCGCGGCGGCGAACGTGACCGCGCGCCTCGAGCCGGCGGACCACGTCGGAGGCGGTCGTCAGCGGCATGCCGAGCTCCTCGGCGAGCTCCGTCAGGCGCAGCGAGTCGCGGACGCCGATCAGGCTCAGCGCGCCGTAGCCGCTCGGCTCGACGCCGTCGGCCGTCAGCTCGCGCTCGACGAGCTGCGTCATCCGCTGGTGCGCGGCGACGAGCAGGAGCAGGACCGACAGGCGCCGTTCAGGCGGCTCGGCGGATCTGCTCTTCGAGGCTGACGAGCGGGAACTGGAAGGTGTCGACGGCATCGGTGTTGGTGACGGCGTTGTCGCCGGCCTCGATCATCGTCACCTGGTCGGCGGTCAGCGGCGCGCCGGGGGCCCACTGCGTCAGCGACGCCCCGGTTCGGGCGAGCGAAGACGGGACGTGGACGAGGCGGCGGCGCTTGCCGAGGACCTTGGCGATCGTCGTGTAGAGGCCGTCCCACGTGACGACGTCGGGCCCGCCGATCTCGAACGTCCGGTTCGCGGCTGCGGGCGCGTCGATCGCACGGGCGAAATACTCGGCGACGTCGTCGACCCAGATCGGCTGGATCCTCTGCTGCCCCGAGCCGATCACCGTGACGACGGGGGAGTAGCGCACCTGGCGGACGAACGTCGGCAGCGCGCCGCCCTTTCCGAAGACGAAGCTCGGCCGGAAGATCGTGTACTCGAGGCCCGACGCGATCACGTCCCGCTCCATCGCGTGCTTCGCCGCGAAGTACGGGACGGCGGCGGCGGTCGTCTCGCTCGTCCCGAGCGCGCTCATCAGCACGAAGCGCTCGGCGCGCGCGTCCTTGGCGGCGCGAATCACATTCCGCGTCCCCTGCGTCATCACGCGGTCGAAGTCCTGCGGCCGGCCCTTGATCACGGACACGAGGTGCACGACGTGCGTACAGCCGTCCATCGCAGCGGCGACGCTCGCGGGATCGGTGACGTCGCCGGAGACGAGCTCGGCGCCCCACCCGGCGAGCTGCGCGCCGCGCTGCGGGCTGCGGACGAGCGCGCGGACCTCGCGGCCCTGGGCACGGAGGGCATGCACGATCTTCGGGCCGACGAACCCGGTGCCGCCGGTGACGAGGACCCTCATCCGGCGAAGTTCTCGTAGTAGCGGGACGGCGTCGGGCCGCGCTGGCCCTGGTACTTCGATCCGAGCGTCGAGCTGCCGTACGGCGTCGAGGCGGGCTCGGTCATCTGCATGAACGAGATCTGCCCGATCTTCATCCCTTCGTAGATGGTGATCGGGAGATTGGCGACGTTCGAGAGCTCGAGCGTCACGTGCCCGTCGAAGCCAGGGTCGATGAACCCCGCCGTCGAATGGATCAGGAGCCCGAGCCTCCCCAACGACGACTTGCCCTCGAGGCGGGCCACGAGGTCGTCCGGGAGGCTGATCCGCTCGAGGGTCGACCCGAGCACGAACTCGCCCGGGTGGAGGATGAACGGCTCGCCGTCGGAGATCTCGACGAGCTCCGTCAGCGCCTCCTGCGGCTGCTTCACGTCGATGTACGGGTAGCGCGCGTTGTGGAAGACGCGGAAGCGCGAATCCACGCGCACGTCGACGCTGGACGGCTGCAGCAGCGCGTCGTCGTACGGGTCAATGCCGATCCGGCCGGCGGCGATGAGGCGGGCGATGGTGCGATCGCTCAGGACCACACGACGATTCTTCCATCAACGCGTCACCGAGCGCGCGGAGTCCCTTCAGGAATGCGTCGCGCTCGCGCGCGTCGAGCGCGGCGAGGGTGCGCTCGAGCGGCGCCGACCGCCGCGCGAGCCACTCCTGCACGGACGCAGCCGAGTCGGGCGCGAGCGCGACCACCGTCCGCCGGCGGTCGGCGGGATCCTCCCGCCGCCGCAGGAGCCCGCGCTCCTCGAGCTCGCGCGCGAGCGTCGACGCCGCCGGCAGTGACAGCCCGAGCTCCTCCGCGATCTGGCCGACCGAGCGCTCGCCCTCGGCGCCGACGTGCAGCAGCACCGCGACGTGCCGCCTCCCGAGCGACTCGTCGCCGAGCGCCGGACGGCGCCGCGACCACATGCCGCGCATGACGCGCCGCAGGAGGAGCCGGAGCTCCGCCACCTGCTCCTGTTTGGTTACCATCCGATAACTATTACCGCGCGTGAACGAAGGGAGGTGACACCACCCTATGTGCAGAGGACACCATCACCGCGGCTTCCGCGGGTACCCGAACCGCGAGCAGTGGGTCGACCGGCTTCAGGCCTACCGTGCGCATCTCGAGGGCGAGCTCAAGAACGTCCAGGAGCTGATCGAGCGGCTCGGCGAGCCGCAGGCGCAGCCGCAGCAGTAGCGCCGCACGGCCCGGCGCCCGCGAGGGCGCCGGGCCTGCGAGCAGGCGCTAGTTCCCGCAGGGCGCGACGTTCCGCCAGTTCAGGACGGTGTCGCTCACGGTCTGGGCTCCGGCCGCGCCGTAGGCGGTTGTCGCCGTCCGGTTGCCGATCTCGCCGCACGCGCCGTCCTTCTCGACGTAGTTCCAGTCGCCGAGGACGTACTTGTACTGGAGGTTCTGCGCCTCCTTGCCCGTCAGCGTGATCGTCCAGTGCGTGGCGTCGACGCGCGTCATCGTCCCGAGCGTCGGGTCCCAGTCGCTCGCGACCCCGAGGCCGGTGAGCGTGCCCGCGATGTGCACCGCCTTCCCGGTCGCATCGGTCGACGCGGGCACCGTCACGCTGAACGTGATCGACATGTTCCGGAGGTCGGCCAGTTGCGAGATCTCGTTCGAGTTGCCCGAGCGGTTCCACGACGTGTCGACGGAGCGGACGACGTACCAGTACGTCTTGCCCTGCTCGACGGTGTCGTCGGTGAACGACGTGCTCGTGACGAGGCCGAGGCTCGTCGTTTCGCCGCCCGCGGCACTGCCGCGGAACACCTCGAACCCATAGCGATCCGCGACGTCGTCCCAGGCGAGCGAGATCGCGCCCGGGCTGAACGACGTGACGTGCAGGTTCGTCGGCGCGGCGGCAGGCGTCGTGTCGCCGCTCGGGCCCACCGTCAGCGTGCCGCGGTTCGCCGGGTAGTACCAATCGCGCCCGGCGGTCGTCGTGTAGCGGAACGTGTAGTCGTACGTCCCCGCCTGCTCGGGGTTGATCGTCGCCCTGTACTCGTCGTTGTTGCCGGCGTCGACGTTGAACGACGCGTCCACCCACGTCCAGCCGCTCCGCGGGTCGCTGCCCGCGGCGCCGTAGCCGAGCTGCGCCTGCAGCGTCGGCGTCGGGCCGGGAAGCTGCGTCGCGTTCGGGATGTACACCTGCCCGAACGCCGTCAGGCCGCCGTAGACGGAGAGCGTGTACGACGCCTCGGGCGGCCACTGCAGGTTCGCCCAGACGATCGTCAGGTGCGGCAGCGCCTGCACCTCGTTCGACGGGTCGCTCTCGTTGCCGGCAGCGTCCACCGCCTCCACGGCGTAGTAGTACGGGACGCCGTCGGTGAGGCCCGAGTCGCCGAACGACGTCGCCGTCGTCGACCCGACCTTCACGTAGCCGCCGCCGCTCACCGGGCTGCGGAACACGTCGTACGAGGCGGCGCCGTCGACCGCGTTCCAGGCGATCGACGCGGTGCCGTCGCCGTCGCCGCTGAGCGTCGCGGCCGGCGCGGCCGGCGGCGTCAGGTCGACCTGACCTGTGACGAGGAGCAGCCCCGAGAGTGCTGCGACCGGCACCTGCAGCTGCCCGTTCGCCGTCGTGTACGTCGACCCGGCAGCGTTCGAGACGCCGTAGACGCCGCGGAAGGTCGTCCCGTCGGGGACGAAGCCCGCGGTCGGGATCGCCGCGGTCGCCCCCGCCGAGCCCTTGTCGAGCACGACGATCGCCGCCTGCGTCTCCGTCTTGCGGCCGTACGCGACGGTGCCGGCCGCGTCGTCCGCGGCGAGCGGGACGAGCGTCCCGTCGCGGAGCACCGGTGTCGCGGCGCGCAGCGCGCCGAGCGCCGCGTAATGCGCCTGCAGCGACGTGTCCGGCTTTCCGCCCTCCTGCGGCCACGGATACGTGCGGCGGTTGTCCGGGTCGTCGGAGCCGGTGACGCCGACGTCGTCGCCGTAGTACACGGTCGGCATCCCGGGCAACGTGTACTGCACGAGCGACGCGAGGCGGAGCCGCTGCTTGCCGTCGGCGATCCCCGCGGCCTTGGCGGCAGGGTCGTTGTCCTCGCCCGGCGACAGCGTCCAAAGAGCCCGCGTCGTGTCGTGGGAGTCGATCAGGTTCATCAGCGCGAAGTAGGCGGGCTTCGCGTAGTCCTCTTCCTGTGATACGAGCCGCGACAGGAACTCCGACGCGGACAGCACGCGGCCGGAGTCGCCGAGGCCCTTGCCGTCGAACGTGTGGGTCGTCAGGAACCCGAGGATCGCGTCACGGTCGCGGTAGTTCATCGTCGAGTCCGCCCGCTGCCCCGCGAGGAAGCGCAGCGTCGTCGAGTCCTTCTGCCACAGCTCGCCGATGATCAGCGCGCTCGGGTCGGTCGCCTTCACGACCTGGCGGAACGTCTTCCAGTACGAATCGGGGAACGACGGGTCGCCCATGACGTCGAGCCGCCAACCGTCCGCGCCCTGATCGAGCCAGTAGCGCGTGACGCTGTCGGGAGCGGTCAGGAAGTAGCTCTGGACGTCCGGGTTCGACTTGTTCAGCACCGGGATCGAGTCGAAGTTGAACCACCCGGCGTAGTCGCCCGACGTGCACGGGACGTGGCTGTTCGTGAACGTGAACCAGGACCGCCACGTCGACGTCAGCGACTCGCAGGCTCCCGTCGTCGAGTAGTGGTGGTAGCGGTCGAAGAACGGCGAGTCCGACGACATGTGGTTGAAGACGCCGTCGAGGATGATGTGCATCCCGAGCTCGTGCGCCTGCTGGACGAGCAGCTTGAAGTCCTTCAGGTCGCCGAGATACGGGTTGATCTGCTTGTAGTCGGCGGTGTCGTAGCCGTGATTCGACTTCGACCAGAAGATCGGGTTGAGGTAGATCGCATTGAACCCCTCGCCCTTCAGCATGTCGAGCGACTGCCGCACGCCCTTGAGATCGCCGCCGAAGAAGTCGACGCCGCGCGGGCCTTCGCTGCACGGCGTCTTGTACGCCCGGCAGTAGCCCTCGGGGAGCGCGTTCCACGGCTTGAGCGTCGCCGTCAGGTCGTAGAGCGGATCACCCGGCTTCGGGTCGTTCTTCCTGTCGCCGTTCCGGAACCGGTCGGGGAAGATCTGGTAGACGACTGCGTCCTTCGCCCATCCCGGCACCTGGAACGACGGGTCGTACACGGTGAGCGCGTAGCTCCAGTCGCGCACGTCCGAAGTCGTCGCGCCGACCCCGCCGTCGAGTGCCGCGGTGTCGTCGCCGTAGTACGCGGTCGACGACCCGTCTCGGACGATGAAGCGGTACCACTGGACGTCGGGCTGCGCATCCGGCAGCGTCGCCTGCCAGTAGTCGCACTTCTCCGCCGCGAGCGAAGCCTGGTAGCACGAGACGCCGCTCGCCACGCGCTTCATCGCGACGAGGCGCTCCGCCGCCTGCTCGACGCTGTAGTCGCGCAGGGTCACGGAGGTGACGTCGTCGTGGAAGGTGCGGAAGCGGATCGTCGTCGGCGTCCCTGCGGGGACGGCGCCCTGCGGCACCTTGTAGAGCGTCGACCGCGAGTCGAAGCGAAGGCCGTCCCACTCCACGTTGTCGTCCGCGGCATGACCGGCCTGCACCGTCAGCACGTGCGTCGCCGAGTCCCACGAGAACACCGTCAGCTGCGACGCGCTCGTGACCGAGAAGCGGACGTTCGCGCCGCCGGCGACGCCGTTCGCGCCGTAGTTCTCGTCCCAGCTCGCACCGACCGTCGCCTTCGTCTCGTACGAGCCGACCGGGAGCGCGCGCGTCGCGAACGTGTAGACGCCGTCGCCGTCGGGATCGGTGAGCCGCGAGCGGAGGCAGTCGGGAGCCCAGTCGCCGTCGCAGCCGAGCAGGTGCTGGAAGCTGCCTGCGGCGACGACGATCTTCTGGTTCGCAGAGTCGACCACGATCTTCGACGCGGGGTCCCAGGAGAAGAAGACGCTCCGGTCGCTCGGCAGCGACAGCGAGATGTTCGAGCCGCCCGGGACGCCGTTCGCGCCGTAGTTCTCGTCCCACGAGCCGTTGAGCGCGACCTTGTACTGGTACGACCCGGCCGGGATCGAGAACCAGCCCTGGTACGCGCCGTTCGCCGGCTGCAGGTCCGTCTTTGCGCACGCCGGATCCCAGTCGCCCGCGCATCCCTGCGTGTGCTGGAAGTCACCGGCGAGCGTGACGTGCGTGATCGCGCTCGACGCCGATCCTCCGACGACCAGCGCGGCCAGCGCGACGAGCGGCACGAGCCGCAGCGCGAAACGAGAGCCCCACATACGACCTTCCCCCTTCGAATCGACCCCGACGTAACCGGAGGAGTTTCGCCCGATCGCGTCCCGGCGTCAACGGGAGAACTACGCCGACCGAACGACCGGCACGTAGTACCGCTCGGCGTACTCGATCACGGTGCGCTGCATCGAGAACCGCGGCGCCAGGGCCGCGATCGAGCTCTTCATCATCTCGACCCACGCGGCCCGGTCGTGGAACGTCGGCACGACCTGCTGCTCGAGGACCGAGTACAGCTGCTCGGCGTCGGCGTCGTCGGATGCGCCCTCGATCGCCCAGCCGTACGACGGGTCGTACGCCTCGGCCCACCAGCCGTCGAGCACCGAGCAGTTCGGCACCCCGTTCACGGCCGCCTTCATGCCGCTCGTCCCGGAGGCCTCGTACGGCCGCCGCGGCGTGTTCAGCCAGATGTCGCAGCCGGGGATGATCGTGCGGGCGAGGTCGATGTCGTAGTCCTCGAGGAACACGACGCGGCCTTCGGCGCGCCCGCGCGACAGCTCGACGATGTGCTGCATGACGTCCTTCCCCGGCCCGTCCTGCGGATGCGCCTTCCCCGCGACGACGACCTGCACCGGGAGCGCGAGCAGCCGGTCGAGGTCGGAGTAGAGGAGTCCCGCGCGCTTGTACGTGGCGAACCGCCGCGCGAAGCCGATCGTCAGCTTCTCCGGGTCGAGGCCGGCATGCCCGACGAGTCGCCGCTTGAGCAGGTCGTGGACGCCCCAGAGCGCGTCGGAGTCGACGTCGCGCGCCGCAGCCCAGTTCGCCCAGTCGGGCGGCGCCTCCGGCGTCACCCCGGACTCGCGCAGCAGGTCCGCGAGCTCCGGCGCGAGCCACGTGCCGAGGTGCACGCCGTTCGTGATCGCGTCGATCGGCCGTTCGAGCTCCCGCCACATGTCCCGCGCCACCTCGCCGTGCAGCTCCGAGACGCCGTTCGCGTGCGACGAGAGCCGGAGGGCGAGCGGGGTCAGGCCGAACCCGTCGGTCCCGTTCGCGCGGCCGAGCGAGAGCAGCCGTGCGTGGTCGATCCCCGCGCGCTCCGCGAGCGGCCCGACGTACTTCAGCACGAGGTCGTCGCCGAAGATCTCGTTCCCGGCGGGGACCGGCGTGTGCGTGGTGAAGACGGTGCAGCTCCGGACGTGCGCGAGCGCGTCGTCGGTCGACATGCCGTTCTCGACGAGCAGACGCGCCCGCTCGATCGTCAGGAACGCCGAGTGCCCCTCGTTGACGTGGTAGACGGTCGGCCGGATGCCGAGCGCCGCGAGCGCGCGGACGCCGCCGACGCCGAGCAGCAGCTCCTGGCGGATGCGGTGCTCGCGGCCGCCGCCGTAGAGCGCGTCGGTGACCCACGGCACGTCGAGGAGGTAGAGCGGCACCGAGCCGACGTCGTAGCGCCAGACGGCCGCCTTGACGGTCTCGCCCGCGAGGTCGACCTCGACCTCGACGGGCTCACGGTGGAGGCCGAGCTCCGCCGGGTCGAGCTCCTCGTACTTCTCGGTCTGGCGTCCCTCCGCCGAGAGGCCCTGGACGAAGTAGCCGCCGCGGTAGAGGAGGCCGACGCCGACGAGCGGGACGCCGAGCTCCGCCGCGGCCTTCAGGTGGTCGCCGGCGAGGACGCCGAGGCCGCCCGAGTAGATCGCGAGCTGCGTCTCCAGCCCGAACTCCATGCTGAAGTACGCGACCAGCACGTCGCTGTCGTCCGCGTGCGTCTGCTGCCACCATGTGGCCGTCTGGCTCATCGTCCGGCTCATGTTCCCGCGGGAAGCTAGCGAATCGAGAAGGTCGCGACGTTCGACACCGCGACGCTGCCGTCGAGGCCGCGCGCGACCGCGACGGCCTGGTTCTTCTGCCTCCGCTTGAACTGGCTCGGCAGCACGAAGCCGCGGTACGGCGCGGAGTCGTCGACCGCCACCTTCGTCCACCGTCCGCCGGGCCGACGTACCGCGAACCACACGCTCGCCGGCTGCGCGAGCTTCGCCTGGAGCACGAGGTAGTCCGTCAACGGGTCGGCCGAGACAGTAAGCACGGGCTTGGCGGGGGCCGTGCGCGGCATGTTCGCCGACGGGACCGCGAGGAGCGACGACACCGGCGGGAGCGTCAGCGTCAGGTTGCCGGACGCCGAGCCTCCGCCGTACGCGATCGTCCACGACGCGCCGGGCGTCGACGTCGGCACCGTCACCTTCTGCGTCGTGTCCGAGTTGTTGAAGGCGACGACGAGCTCGCGCCCGCTGTAGAGGTCGACGCGCGAGACGACGAGCACGGCGCCCGAGGCGCGACGGACGACGGACGCGCCCTCCGAGAGCTCGGGGTAGGTGTCGCGCAGATGGGCGAGCCGCGCCAGGTAGGGCTCGAGCGGGCTCGTCACGTCGAACGACGAGCCCTTGCCGATCGGCGGCCCGCCGACGCGCGGCTCGGTCTGCCAGTCGGCGACCTTCGTCGGGAACATGTCTTCGCGCGCCGCCTTGTCGCCGCCGGAGCCGATCATCCCGACCTCGTCGCCCCACTGCACGACCGGCGCGCCGCGCAGGAGGTAGAGCACGTCCCAGCCGAGCTCGACGTGCTGCAGCAGCGCGTTGCCCGAGAGGCCCGGCGCCCGGCTGAGGATCTGCTGCGCGGCCCGGCCCATGTCGTGGTTCCCGAGGAACGTCGCGAACGTCGGGTCGATGCCGTTCGGCGTGCGGAAGTAGTCGTCGTCCTCGAGCCGGAACCCGAGCGCCTTCGCGCTCTGCGCGCCCGAGGCGAACCCGGCGGCTGCGTCCTGGAACGGGAAGTCGAGCACCTGCGGCAGCCCGCGGTAGCGCACGAACGCCGACAGGTCGACCGGGTCGTTGAGCGTCACCTCACCGAAGATCGGGAAGTCGGCGATCCCGGCGGAGCGCGCCGCTGCGCGGATCTTCGGCACCCACAGCTTGAAGAACGCCGCGTTGACGTGCTTCGCCGTGTCGACGCGGAACCCGTCGACGTGGAAGCGCGTGATCCACGAGGAGTAGATCTGCGCGAGGCCGTTCATCACGTTCGGCTTCTCGGTGAAGAGATCGTCGAGCCCGAAGAAGTCGCCCTGCTCGAAGCACTGCTGGCTGCACGAGCCGAAGTCGATGTTGCCGCGGTCGTGGTAGTTCAGCGGGTCGTTCAGCCACTCGGGCTTCTTGACGTGCCTCTCGGCGGCCGGGACGAACGGGACGTCCGGCATGTAGCGCGCCGACAGGCACGGGAACCTCCCCGTGACGTAGCGGTCGGCGTTGAAGAAGTTGCCGTGGCAGTCGCGGAACCGGATGTCGTTGTAGGTGGCGGAGTTCGGCAGCTGGATGACGTCGGCGGTGTGGTTCACGACGACGTCCAGGTAGACCTTCAGGCCGAGCCCGTGCGCCTCGTTCACGAGGTTCGTGAAGTCCTGGTCGGTGCCGAGGTGCGGGTCGACCGTCGTGAAGTCGAGGCCCCAGTAGCCGTGGTAGGCGGCGCTCCCGTTCTCGACCGGGTCCTGCTTCAGGACGGGCGTGATCCAGAGCGCCGTGAAGCCCAGCTCCTTGATCCGCTGCAGCCGCTCGGCGAACCCCTTCAGGTCGCCGCCGTGGTAGTAGCCGGGATCCGACGGGTCGAACCCGGTGACGCCGGTCGACCCCGAGAGCCCGCCGGTGTCGTTCGAGGCGTCGCCGTTCTCGTAGCGGTCCGGCATCACGAAGTAGATGCGCTGCGACGCGAGCGAGGACTGTGCGGGCAGCGACGACAGCCCGGCAAGGACCGCGCCGGCCGGCGGCCCTGCGGTGCTCGACCCCCCTGCGCTTCCGGCGAGTGCGATCGCGGCGACCGCGATCGCGGCGGAGCTAACGAAGCGGCGCGCCACTCGCCTCGTCGAAGAAGTGCAGGTTCTTGGTGTCGATCGCGACCGGCACCTCGTCTCCGAGCTTCAGGTGAACGTGCGGCGGGAACGACGCGACGAGGTTCGGCCGCGAGCCGACGACGGTCTCCGCGCTCTCGCTCGCGAGCTGCTCCTCCTCCTCGGCCTGCTCGGCCTTGATCGCGCGCGTGTCGACGCGGAAGTACGCCATCGACTCGCCGCCCAGCGCCTCGACGAGCTCGACTCGCGCGCGGATCTGCGGCAGCTCGTCGCGACCCTGCGCCGGGTGGAGGTCGCCCGCGCGCATGCCGACGATCACGTTGCGTCCGTCGTACTCACGCAGCCGCGGGTAGCTCGTGAGCGCTTCGTCGTCGATCGCCACCTCGTGGCCGCCCATCGAGATCTTCACGCCGCCGTTCACGGATGCCGTGGCCTCGAGCAGGTTCATCGGCGGCGTGCCGATGAAGCCCGCGACGAAGAGGTTCTCCGGCCGGTCGTACAGCCGCTGCGGCGCATCCACCTGCTGCAGGATGCCCTTGCTCATCACCGCGACGCGGTCGCCCATCGTCATCGCCTCGACCTGGTCGTGGGTGACGTAGATCGTCGTCGTGCCGAGCTCGCGCTGCAGCTTCGCGATGTCGGCGCGCATCTGCACACGCAGCTTCGCGTCGAGGTTCGAGAGCGGCTCGTCCATCAGGAAGACCTGCGGCTGGCGGACGATCGCGCGGCCCATCGCGACACGCTGCCGCTGTCCGCCGGAGAGCTCCTTCGGCCGCCGGTCGAGGTACGGCGTCAGGTCGAGCAGCTTCGCGGCCCACGCGACGCGCTCGTTGATCACGTTCTTCGCCGTCTTGCGCAGGCGCAGGCCGAACGCGATGTTCTCGGCGACGCTCAGGTGCGGGTAGAGCGCGTAGTTTTGGAACACCATCGCGATGTCGCGCTCCTTCGGGGACACGTCGTTGACGACGCGCCCGCCGATCGACAGCTTGCCGTCCGAGATCTCCTCGAGGCCGGCGACCATCCGGAGCGCGGTCGTCTTGCCGCAGCCGGACGGGCCGACGAGGACGAGAAACTCGCCGTCGTTGATGCCGAGCGTCAGGTCGAAGACGGCCTGGACGCCGTTGTCGTAGATCTTGTCGACCTCTTCGAAGCTGACGTCAGCCATTACACGCTCCTCCAGATCGTGAACAACGAATGTTCGAAAAGCGGTTCCAGGTTCGTAAAGGGTAGGTCGATCTCGGTCGGGACGCGAGCGGCGCACACGACGAGCTGCTCGTCGCGCGTCTCGCGGACGAACGCGACGGCGTCCGCGGAGAGGTGCGCCCAGCGCAGGCCCCCGCGCTGCAGCGGCGCGAGCGTGCGGCGCAGCCGGCAGAGGGCGCGCACGTCGTCGAGGAACCCGGCGTCCCAGCGCCCGTCCCACGGCATCGTCCGGCGCGCATCCTCGCCCCACTGCCCCTCCAGCCCGAGCTCGTCGCCGGCGAAGATCATCGGCACGCCGGGCAGCGTCATCTGCAGCCCGACACCGACGAGGTGCCGCTCCGCCGTACCGGCGATCGTCCTGAAGCGCGCCGTGTCGTGGCTGTCGAGCAGGTTCCACGAGTTCAGGACGGTCTCCCACGGGACGCCGGCGCGGAAGCGGCGAAGGGCCTCGAGCGCGACGTCGGCCGGGAGCTGCGGCACGGCGGCCGGGATGCCCCAGAACTGCCGCTGCTGCTCCGGCTCGGGGTCGTCGCGCAGCAGCCAGGTCCACAGCGGGCGCAGGAAGCCCGAGTAGTTCATCACCCCGTGCCAGCCGCGCACCGAGAGGTCGGGCCGGAAGTCGTGGCCGTGCTCGGCGACGAGGAGCGCGTCGCCCACCTCGGCGCGCGCCCATTTCGACACCTCGCGGTTGAGGTCGACGTCGCGGTAGCGGCCGACCATGTTCGCGACGTCGACGCGCCAGCCGTCGAGGCCGAGGTCGAGGTAGCGGTGGATGACGTCGGCGAAGCGGCGACGCAGCTCGTCGCTCCGCCAGTCGAGCTTCGGCAGCGTCGGGATGCCGAGCCACGCCTCGTACCCGCACGGAAGCGAGTCGTCGAAGATGTAGAAGCCGCGCTCGGGCGCTTCGCGATCGGCCTGCGCCTTCACGAACCACTCGTGGCGGAAGCCCGTGTGGTTCAGCGTGATGTCGCCGACGACGCGGAGCCCGCGTTCGTGTGCGGCGGCGCAGAGCGAGCGAAGCGCGTCGTCGCCGCCGAGAAGGGGATCGACGTGCTCGAACGTCGTGGCGTCGTAGCGGTGCGACGACGTCGCCGGAAAGAAGGGCGTCAGGTACACGACGTTCGCGCCGACCGACTCGACGTGGTCGAGGTGCTGTTCGACGCCGCGCAGGTCGCCGCCGTACAGCTCGTACGGCGTCGACTTCCCGCGCCCGGTCGGGAGCGCGTCCCACGCGCGCGGGATCGCCCACTCGGGCGCTGCGACGCCGAGGTGCGACGTCGCGAAGCGGTCGGGGAAGATCTGGTAGACGACCGACTCGACGTGCCACGACGGAGCCTGCGGCCCGACCGTGACCACGAAGTCGTCGGCATCGGTCACCTCGTGCGGCGTCTGCCCGAGCGCGGTCACCCACGCGTACCCGGCCTCGCCGCCGCTCAGGAGCCAGCGGTACCGCGTGACCGGGTTCCACACCGGGAACGTCGCGCGCCACCACGTCTCGTCCTCGCGGACGGCCTCGACGCTGCGCGGCTCGCCGTCGCGCTCGTAGCGGAGCAGCACGCGGTCGGCGGTCGTCGCCGACGGCACGCGCAGCCGCACGACGGCGTCGTCGCCGAGCTTCTGCGGCCGCTCCGGCACGTACAGCTCGGACCCGTCGTGGTGGGGCTCGTGCAGGAGCGACCCGAGAACGGGCTCGGTGAGGGTCATCCCTTGACGGCGCCGCCGGTGAGGCCGCTCACGATCCAGCGCTGCAGGAAGAGGAACAGGATCGCCGGCGGGATCGCCGCCATCAGAGCCCCTGCCGTGAAGGGGCCCCACGTCTTGTCGTACTGGTTCGAGACGAGCTGGTACATGCCGACGGGCAGCGTGAAGTGGTTCGTCGTCTGCAGGATCGTCGACGCGAGCACGTACTCGTTCAGCGTGAAGACGAACGAGATGAGCGCCACCACTGCGAGCACCGGCGCGGCGAGCGGCAGGACGACGCCCCAGAAGATCTGCGCCGCGGTCGCGCCGTCGACGCGCGCCGACTCGTCGAGCTCCGACGGGATCGTGTCGAAGAAGCCCTTCATCAGCCACGCCTGCACGCCCATCGCGCCGCCGAGGTACACGAGCACGAGCGCGGCCAGCTTGTTCAGCCCGATTGCCGGAAACACGCCGCCGAGGTTCAGGACGATGAGGTAGATCGCCGCGACCGCGACGAACTGCGGGAACATCTGGATCAGGAGCAGCGACAGCATCCCCGTACGCCGGCCCTTGAAGCGGAAACGGCTGAACGCGTACGCGGCGAGCGCGCCGAGGATCGTCGAGGCGATCGCGGACGAGAGCGCGATGATGATCGAGTTGAGGAGCCACTTCAGGTACGGCACGTCCTGCTTCGCGCCGGTGTTCGCGATCACGTCGTTGTGGAAGAGCGCGCCGAAGTGCGAGAGCGTGACGTGCGTCGGGATGACCTGTGCGGACTGCAGGTTGTTCTGCGCGTTGAACGCGGACGACACGATGTAGACGACCGGGAAGAGCGCGATCGCGATCGCGACGATCGCGACGACGTGCCGCCACCACGTCTCCTTCAGCTTCAGCTTCCGGCGCGGCCCCTTCCGCTCGGCGGCGGCGAGTGTCGCGCTGACCCTCGGCGCGGTGATCGTCGGGGGTGTGAGCTCGGCTTCGCTCATCGCATCGACTCCAGTGAGTTGGATCGCCAGAACGAGATGCCGGAGATGCCGGCGACGATGAAGAAGATGATGATCGCGACCGCGCTCGCGAGCCCGTAGTCGCTGCCCTTGCCGCTCGCGATCGCCAGCTTGTACGTGTAGCTGATCAGGATGTCCGTGTTGCCCGCGATCGACGAGGCGCCGTTGTACGGGCCGCCCTGGGTCAGCAGGTACACGTTGTTGAAGTTGTTGAAGTTGAACGCGAACGACGCGATCATCAGGGGCGCGACCGCGACGAGCAGGAGCGGCAGCGTGACGCGGCGGAAGATCGCCCACGCGCCGCCGCCGTCGACGCGCGCGGCCTCGGTCAGCTCGCCCGGGATCGACTGCAGCGCACCGAGCGAGACGAGGAAGAAGTAGGGCGTCGTCAGCCACACGCTGACGAGCACGACCGCGATCCGCGGCCACGTGATGAACGAGACCGGCCCCCAGACGGCGCCGCCGAAGAGCCACGGCACGTGGTGGTGCAGGATCGAGTTGTTGACGACGCCGAAGTCGTCGTTCAGGAGGCCGCCCCACACGAGCAGCGACAGGAAGCCCGGGATCGCGTACGGGATGATCAGGATCGAGCGGTACAGCTTCTGGAAGCGCATCCCCTGCTTGTCGAGCGCGATCGCGAGGAACAGCCCGGCTGCGAACGAGAGCAGCACACACGAGGCGGCGAACGCGAACGTCCACAGGAAGATCGAGAAGAACGGCCCGCGCACGAGCGGGTCGTGGAGGATGCGGCTGAAGTTGCGGAAGCCGGTGTAGGTCTTCCAGCCCGGCTCGAGCTCCTCCGCGTTCGCGCCCTTGCCGGCGACGAACGAGCCGAGGCCGTTGTCGCGGAAGACCTTGCCGTCGGAGATGCGCGTGAACGTGTTCGTCTTCCCGTCGTAGCGAAGCGTCGGCTTCAGCTCGACGGCGATCGTCGTGCCCTGGGGCAGGATCGCCGCGTCCCCCGACGTCGGCACCTTGAACGCCTGCAGCTGCTTGTCGAGCGCGAACAGCTCCGCTCCGTGAAGGAGCGTGTAGCCCTTCGCCGCGGTCGGTGCACCGGCCGACGGCAGCGTCACGTCGCTCTTCGGGAGGTCACGCAGCCCGCTGGTCGTCCCGACGTACGTCTTGTTCGACGCCTCGTCGCGCATCAGGAGCACCAGGTGCCCGGACGAGTCGCGGGCCGGCGCGATGTCGTACTGGCGGCCGTTCGGGGGCGCCTGAAGCGAGTTGACCTTGATCGAGTCGATCGCCTGCGCCTTCGTCAGGATGTGACCCGTCGAGTAGTTCGAGAACGCGACGCTGATCGTGAAGATGATCGGGACGATCTGGAACCCGATCAGGAACACGGTTCCGGGGACGAGGAACTTCGCCGGCAGCGACCATGCCCTCGGAACGAGATAGAGGTAGTCGATCGCGAGCGTCGCGGCCACGAGGACACCCAGCGCCGGCCACCGGTGGTGGTCGACGAGCACGTAGGCGGCCCACACCGCCAGTGCGTTCGTCGCCGCGAGCAGCACGATCTTGATCGCGAGCCCGACCGTCCCGGAGAAGACCGCGATCGAGCGTGCGATTACTCCCGGCCGGAAGGCGGGCTCCCTTGCGGGTGCGGGGGCGGTGGTGGCGGACACGGTTTGCTCGAAGGGGAAGAAGGAGGGAGGGCGCCCGAAGGCGCCCTCCCGGTTCGTGCTTAGCCGATCTTCGCGGCGATCGAGCGGGCCGCGCCCTTGAACGAGCGGGCGGCCGGCATCGCGCCGGAGCCCTTGGTCGAGCGGACCCACGCCTGGCCGAGATCGCTCCAGACGGAGGCCATCTGGGGGATGTTCGGCATCGGCACGCCGCCCTTGCCGGCGGCGCCGAACTGCGCGAGGACCGGGTCGTTGGCCTTCGCCTTCACGTTCGCCGGGGCGCGACCGCCCGCAGCTGCGAGCTGCGTCTGCGCCGACGGCGTCGAGAAGTAGTTCGTGACGAGGTCCTTGGCGGCCGCGTCGACGCCGTGCGTCGCCGCGTACTTCGTGACCATCATCCCGTTGACGCCGAGGAACGGCACCGACGCCTTCTTGATCGCCGGGACCTGGACGACCTTGAACTTGACGCCCGCCTTCTGGATGTCCGAGACGGCCCAGGGACCGGTGACCCAGAAGGGAGCCAGACCCTTGGTGAAGTCCGTGTCGCACGTCGAGTAGTCGGTCTTCGAGTTGATCAGGCCTTCCTTGTTCCACTTGTCGATGAGGCTCGCGTTCTTGATGAACGTCGGGTTCGCCACACCGATGTTCGACGGGTCGAGGTTGCCGGCGTGGTTCGTGCCGAACACGTAGCCACCGAGACCCGAGAAGAACGGGTACATGTGGTACGCGTCGCCGCCCGAGCCCTGCTGGACGCAGATGCCGAACGGAAGCCGGTTCTTCTTCTTGAACTTCAGGGCCGTAGCCTCGAGCTGCGCGAAGGTCTTCGGCGGCGCCGTCAGCTTGGTGTTGACGATGAGGCCGATGTTCTCGACCTGCACGGGCATGCCGTACAGCTTCTTGACGGCGGTGCCGTACGAGAACGCGTTGAGCGTGTAGCTCGGGAACTGCGAGAGGACTGCCTTGCTGGGATAGAGCGGGACGACGAGGCCGTTCGCGGCCAGCTGCCCCGTCCAGTCGTGCGCGGCGACGACCACGTCGGGTGCGTCGGTCGCGGCGACCGTGCCGAGGCTCGTCTCGATCGAGCCGAAGTCCTTCGAGACGACCTTGATCGTGGCGCCGTTCTTGGTGGCCCACGCGTTGGCGACCTGCGTCACGGCCGGCGCGCGGTTCGCGTCCGTCCAGATGACGATCGTCGGGCCTGCCTTGTGCGACGCGATCGCCGAGCTGGCGGCCACGGCCGCAACGGCCGCGACCACGCCGAGCAGCGCCCACATGCGCTTGAGGTTGTGCATCAGAACCCTTCCATGCTTGGGGACAACACGACACGGGGCCATGCTGGGGGCAGGCACCGTCTGCGAGTGTAGAGACGGTTCTGGCAATACCGCAATGGGCCGCAGATACGAACTTGATCCCCGTAGGTCCTACCGATGCGGTGTATGCGCGTCATGCACGCATGCAGTTTCGATACGCTCGACGGCATGGCGGCCACCCGCGCGATCGACCTGAAGACGGCGGTTCCCGGGCCCCGCTCCCGCGAGGTGCTCGAACGGCTGCGGGCGTCGGTCGCCTCGCCGCTCGCGATCACGTTCCCGGTCGTGGCCGCCGAGGCGCGCGGCGCGACGATCACGGACGTCGACGGGAACACGTTCATCGACTTCGCGGGCGGCGTCGGCTGCCTGAACGTCGGCCATTCGCATCCACACGTGGTGCAGGCCGCCCAGGAGCAGCTCGACCGGTTCAGCCATACCGACTTCACGGTTGTTCCGTACGAGGTGTACGCGACCCTCGCCGAGCGCCTGCTCGCGCGGGCGCCGTTCAGCGGCCCCGCGAAGGCGGCGTTCTTCAACGCCGGCACGGAGGCGGTCGAGAACGCGGTCAAGTTCGCCCGCGCGCACACGGGGCGCCCGGCGGTCATCGGCTTCGAGGGCGCGTTCCACGGGCGGACGTACCTGTCGCTCGCGCTGACCTCGAAGACGCACCCGTACAAGGCCGGGCTCGGGCCGTTCGCGCCGGAGGTGTACCGCGTGCCGTTCAACGACGTCGACGCGATCCGGAACGCGTTCAAGGTCGTCGTCTCGCCCGAGGACGTCGCTGCGATCGTCTTCGAGCCCGTCCAGGGCGAGGGCGGCTTCGTCCCGGCCACGCAGGAGTTCATGGACGGGGTGCGCGCGCTGTGCGACGAGCACGGAATCGTCATGGTCTGCGACGAGGTGCAGAGCGGATTCGCCCGCACCGGCCGGTTCTTCGCGATCGAGCACTACGGGGTCGAGCCCGACCTGATCACGGTCGCGAAGTCGATCGCGGCCGGGATCCCGCTCTCCGGCGTCCTCGGCAAGGCGGAGATCATGGACGCGCCCGTCGAGGGCGGCGTCGGCGGCACCTACGTCGGGAACCCCGTCGCACAGGCCGCGGCGCTCGCCGTCCTCGACGTGATCGAGGAGGAGGGGCTCGTCGAGCGCTCGGCGGAGCTCGGCGAGACGATGCGCGCGCGGATGCTGCAGTGGCAGGAGCGCCGCCCGGCGATCAGGGAGGTACGCGGCCTCGGGTCGATGCTCGCGATCGAGCTCGAGAGCTCGGAGGTCGCCTCGCAGGTCGTCGAGGAGGCGCTCGGGCGCGGGCTGCTGCTCCTGAAGGCCGGCGTCGCGGGCAACGCGATCCGCGTCCTCGTGCCGCTCGTCATCTCCGACGCCGAGCTCGACGAGGCGCTCCAGGCCTGGGAACAGGCACTGGAAGCCGCGCTTTAGGCTTCAACGCCAGGGGTACGCTCCTCCGGAATGGTCGGCGAAGTTCTCGCGGACCGGTACGAGCTCGAGGAGCTCGTCGGGACCGGCGGCATGTCGAGCGTCTTCCGGGCGCACGATCGCCTGCTGGACCGAAAAGTCGCGCTGAAGATCCTCCATCAGCAGTACTCGGGCGACGACGAGTACGTGGAGCGGTTCCGGCGCGAAGCGCGCTCGGTCGCCGCGCTGTCGCACCCGAACATCGTCACCGTGATCGACCGCGGCGAGCACGAGGGCCGGCAGTTCATCGTGTTCGAGTACGTCGACGGCGAGAACCTCAAGCGGCTGATCGAGCGGCGCGGGCCGGCGCCCGTGACGACGGCGCTCGAGCTCGGGATGCAGATGGCGCGCGGCCTCTCGTTCGCGCACCAGCAGGGCCTCGTCCACCGCGACGTGAAGCCGCAGAACATCCTCCTGAACGGCGACGGGAACGCCAAGGTGACCGACTTCGGGATCGCGCGGTCGCTCGACGTGCAGCACGGGATGACGCAGACCGGCACCGTCCTCGGCACCTCCGACTACATCGCGCCGGAGCAGGCGCAGGGGCAGCGCGTCGACGAGCACACCGACGTGTACTCGCTCGGCGTCGTCCTCTACGAGCTGCTGACGAAAGAGGTGCCGTTCCCCGGCGAGAACTTCGTGGCGGTGGCGATGCGGCACATCAACGAGCCGCCGCCTCCGATCCGCGACAAGCGCCCCGACGTGCCGCCCCGCGTCGAGGCGGCGGTGCAGCGGGCGATGGCGAAGCGCCCGGAGGACCGGTTCCAGACGATGGCCGAGTTCTGCCGCGAGCTCGAGGCCTGCCTGGCGGAGGTGCAGGCGGGCGCAGGGACGCAGGTCGTCGCCGCCGCCCCCGCGTACCGCCCGGCGCGGCGGCGCGGC
>DATDNT010000094.1:0-20479 GCA_036518135.1 Gaiellaceae bacterium
GACGAGCACGAGCTCGAAACCGAGGAGCTCGAGGACGAGCCCGACCCGGTGTCCGACCCCGGGGCAGTCCGCCGCTACCGATTCCGGCACCCCACCGCGTCGGGCAAGACGATCGCGGCGGCCGGCTTCGTCGAGGGGGCCCGCACCGAAGGCGTCCTGATCCTCACGCACCGCCGGCTGCTCGTCGACCAGTTCCGCCGTGAGCTCACGGAGCACGGCTACCGCGAGCGGCTGACCGACGCGATCCTGGCCGGCCACACGGCGCCGCGGCACGCGAACCCGATCACGATCCAGACGTACGCGTGGTTCGCGCGCCACGTCGGCGAGATCGCGCGCGACGCGTACCAGCTCGTCATCTGCGACGAGGCGCACACTGCGCTCGGGGAGAAGACCTCGGCGGCGATCCGCTCGCTGTCGGAGCCGATCTACGTCGGCATGACCGCGACAGAGGAGCTGATCGCGAAGCAAGTGTCGGACGTCTTCCCGGCGTCGGTCGACGACCTGCCGCTCACCGACGCGGCTCGCCGCGGGCTGATCGCGCCGCTCCGCTGCCTGCGCGTTCCGCCGGTCGCCGCGATCAACCAGGTGCCGATCGTCGGCGGCGACTTCGAAGAGCGCGCGCTCGCGCAGGCCCTCGACCACGAGGCGCTCAACATGGCCGCGGCGACGCTGTACCGCGAGCGCTTCGGCGACGCGCCGGGCGTCGTCTACGCAGCGGGCGTCGAGCACGCGTACAACCTCGGCACCGCGTTCCGCGCCGCCGGCATCAAGGCGGAGGCAGTCTCGGGCCGCACGCCGCCGGTCAAGCTGGCCGAGATCCTCGCCGCGTACGAGCGCGGCGAGATCGACGTGCTGATCAACGCGATGCTGCTCGCGGAAGGCTGGAACTCGCCGCGCGCCACGGTGATCATGCATCTCGCACCGACGGCGTCGAAGCGCGTCTACCAGCAGCGCATCGGCCGCATCATGCGCGTCCATCCGCGCAAGGAGGCCGGCATCGTCGTCGACTTCACGCCGAAGGCGGCAACGCACAACGAACGCGTCGTATCGCTGCACTCGCTGCTCGACGCGGACTTCTACCGCGAAGGCGCGCGCGTCACGCCCGCTCCGCGGCGGCGCATGCAGCGCCGCGCGCGTCGCAAGCTGACGCCGGCGCCGTGGCTCGTTCCCGTCACGCCGGACGTGCTGCGCCGGCGCGTGGTGATCGCGCGCGAGTGGCAGCGTGTCGACCCGAAGTTCCTCGACGAGGACGAGCAGGAGTTCTGGGGCGAGATCGCCGGGCGGCAGCTGCGGTTCGACGAGCGTGCGGCGTTCGTCGAGAAGCTCACGGCGCGCGGCGCGTCGAAGCGCGCGATGGAGGTGTTCCTCTCGACGTGCGCGGCGCAGAACCCGAACCGCCGGCTGCGGCTGATCGCCCTCGCCGATCGCGTGTCGATGCGCGTCGAGCGCGCCGATTTCGACGACCTCGTGACGCTCGTCTCGCAGGCGCCGCCGTGGGAGAAGGACCGCGCAGCGGGCGTGCGGATCCTCCTGCGCGCGATCGCCGAAGGGAAGCCCGACGCGCCCGACCAGATTCTCGCGCGCTGGACGTGGCGGCTCTCGCGCGCCGTGCGCAAGCAGCTCGACCGCAAGGCGTCCCAGGAGTACCCCGACGCGAAGCGTCTGCTCGGCGCGCTCGCGAACTCGCGCGGGCACCGGCACGAGGAGAACGCGGCGAAGCTCGTGAACGCCGCGCTCGAGATGCCGCGCGAGGTCGGTGCGGCGCTGCTCGCCTCGGCCGAGGGCTACACGCCGCGCGCGACGCAGCTGATCGACGCCGCGCGCGAGCGGCTCGGCACGATCAACGAGGTCGCGGGCTGGATCGCGGAGAGCCTGCCGCAGCCGAAGACGGGCCCGTCGCGCACGCGCCGCCGGCGGCGGCGGAAGAAGAAGGGCGCCGAGGCGACCGCGGCGGCGACCCCGGAGACGCAGTCGGCGGAGACGCAGGAGCCGCCGCCCGCCGACGGTGACGAGCAGCCGGCGCCGAAGAAACGGCGGCGGCGGCGCAAGAAGCCGGCCGAGGCCGCAGAGCAGCCGGCCGAGCAGGCGCCGGAGCCCGCGGTTCGGGCCGAAGACGCCGCGTAGACCTACGCGTTCTCGACGAGCTCGACGACGTCGGCGTACCGGAGCGTCGGTCGCACGCCGTAGACGTTCGTCGTGCGGCGGTTGCGCATCACGCGATCACCGCCCGGCCGACGACGAGCGGGGCGACGAGCGGCGGCACGCCACGCCAGCGCGCGGGCCTGAGGTCGCTGCGGAAGCCGCATGCCTCGAGGATCCCCGGCGTGTCCTGGTCGCAGCGGCACCCGCGCGCGAAGCCCGCCCACGGCCGGCGAAGGAGCCGCTGAAGCGTCGCGAGCACGCGCGTGCCCGAGCGGACGTGCTCGATCAGGAGCAGCTGGCCGTCGGGGCGCAGGACGCGCCGGATCTCGCGCAGCGTCGCCTCGGGATCGTCCACCGTGCAGAGCACGAACGTCGACACGACGGTGTCGACGGAGCCGTCGGGGACAGGAAGCCGCTCGGCGGGTGCGGCGACGACCTTCGCCGGCCCGTCGCTGCGGCGGAGGAGCCGGCGGTGCATCGACGCGTCCGGCTCGGTCAGGATCAGCTCGTCGACGTCCGCGGGATAGTGCGCGAGGTTCAGGCCGGTGCCGGCGCCGATCTCGAGGACGCGGCCGCGCGCTTCGGCGAGCAGCGCGCGACGGTGCCGCCGCATGCCGAAGTGCTCGCCGAGCCAGAGCGTGGGTTCGTAGATGAAGGCGAAGCCTGTCGCCCACCAGTTGTCGTTTCTCATGCCCGAAGGGTGACGGCCGCCCGTGGCGCCGCGCGTCGCCCGCAGCGGCCATCTCTCCGAAATGGCCGATTCAGAGCAGCCGCAGGCGCGCGGCCTCGGCGACCGCGGCAGAGCGCGACGTGCTGCCGAGCTTCCGGCGGATGTTCGCGACGTGTCGATGCACCGTGTGCCGGCTCAGCACGAGGTGCTCCGCGATCTCCTCGTCGGTCAGGCCGCGCGCGACGAGCGCGAGCACCTGCCGCTCGCGCTCCGACAGGAGCGGCGGGCCGGCGTCGACGCGAGGCGTCGCGAGCCCGCGGCACGCGCGGACGACCGAATCGGAGTCTTCGTACCACGGCAGGTGCGCCCGGCCCGCGAGGGGCACGAAGGTCGCCGCGGGCAGGGCGGCGGCGAGCGCACGTCCGACCGCGTACGGCACCGCGCGGTCCGAACGCCGGTGCACGACCACGGTGGGCGCGTCGACGGCCGGCAGGTCGTCGGAGACGTCGACGCCGTAGACGAACTCGAGCAGCCGTGCGGCCGTCGACGCGTCCGCCGACTGCCGTTGCAGGTGCGCGAAGCGGGCGTGCGCCCCGTCTGCCTCGTCGCCGAGGAAGATCTGCGCCAGCAGCCGCGAGCCGAGGCCCCAGTGCGAACGAACGGCCGCGACCACCGCCGTGCGGACGTCCTCCTTCGCGACGTCGACGCCGCGCGCGAACGCGCCGTACAGGATCAGGCGCTCGACACGATCGGGGTGACGAGCCGCGAAGCGGATCGCCGTGCAGCCGCCCGACGATCCGCCGAACAGCGTGATGCGCGCCGCGCCGAGGTGGTCGAGCAGCGCTTCGAGGCACGACACCTCCGCGTCGAGCGTGAAGTCCTCGGGGCCGACGTCCCGGTCCGACAGCCCCACGCCGAGGCGGTCGTAGCGGACGAGCGTGTGCGCTTCGGCCACGTCGTGCCAGAAGCGTCGATACTGGGGATCCGTCGCATCCTCCTCGAGATGGCTCACCCACCACGCGGGCGCGACGAGGAACGGCCCCGTCCCCGCCGTGTCGAACGCGACGCGCCTGCCCGACCACTCGAAGAACCGGATCGCCATGTGCGGAACATACGCGCGTAACATCCGCCGGCCGTTTCGCGTCGAATATTGCACCGATGGCGGTGCTCCTCGGCATCGGGCTCCTCGCCGGCGTCGTGACGGCGATCTCGCCGTGCATCCTCCCCGTGCTGCCCGTGCTGCTCGCGGGCGGCGCGTCCGGCCGGCGACCGCTGCAGGTGATCGCGGGCCTCGTCGCGAGCTTCACGATCTTCACGCTGTTCGCGACGTGGCTCCTCGACCGGCTCGGCCTGCCGCAGGACACGCTCCGCAACCTCGCGATCGTCTTCCTGTTCCTGCTGGCGGCGGTGCTGCTCGTCCCGCAGGCCGGTGTGATCGTCGAACGGCCGCTCGCGGCGTTCTCGCGGATCCGGCCGCGCGGCGGCAGCTTCCTCTTCGGCGTGACGCTCGGCCTCGTCTTCGTGCCGTGCGCGGGCCCGGTGCTCGCGACGGTGACGGTCGTGGCGGCGAACGAGCGCGTCGGTCTGCGTGCGATCGCGCTGACGCTCGCGTATGCGGTCGGTGCAGCGCTGCCGATGCTCGCGATCGCGGCAGGCGGCCGCGAGGCGGCGGCCCGGCTGCGACGTCATGCGACGACCGTGCGTCTTGCTGCCGGCGCGGTGATCGCCGTCGTCGCGGTCGGACTCGTGCTGCACGTCGACGACAGCCTCGCGAAGCTGACGCCGGCCTACACGTCGTTCCTGCAGCGGAAGATCGAGGACAACGGCACTGCGCGGAAGGCGCTCGCGCAGGTGCGCGGGCAGAAGCGCGTCGGACTGCCCGACTTCGGGGCAGCTCCGCCGCTCCACGCCGACGGGGCGTGGATCAACTCGAAGCCGCTCACGCTGCAGGCGCTGCGCGGGCGCGTCGTGCTCGTCGACTTCTGGACGTACTCCTGCATCAACTGCCTGCGCACGCTCCCGCACCTGAAGGCGTGGTGGCACACGTACCGGCATGCCGGGCTCGTGATCGTCGGCGTGCACACACCCGAGTTCGCGTTCGAGCACGTCACGTCGAACGTGCGCGCCGCGGTGAAGCGCCTCGGAGTGACCTGGCCGGTGATGCAGGACAACCGCTACCGCACCTGGGACAACTACGCGAACGAGTACTGGCCCGCCGAGTACCTGATCGACAAGCGCGGCCGCGTCCGGCACACGCACTTCGGCGAGGGCGAGTACGGCCAGACGGAGCACCTGATCCGCCGGCTCCTCGGCGAGCGCGGACCGACGGCGCGGCACGTCCCCGATCTGACCCCCGGCGGCATCCTCACCTCCGAGAGCTACCTCGGCTACGAACGGCTGGCGAACTACGTCGGCCGGCGGCCGCTGCCGAACGCGTTTGCGCACTACGCATTCCCCGCCGACCTGCCTGCGAACACGCTCTCGTATGCGGGAACGTGGAAGGTCGGCGCGCAGGCGATCACCGCGGGTGGCGGCGCGCGGCTCCGGCTCCACTACGAGGCGAGCCACATCTACATCGTCATGGGTGGACACGGAACGGTGCGCGCGCTCGTCGACGGGAAGCCGGTCGGCACGACGCACGTCGACGCCGAGCGCCTCTACAACGTGTGGAACGGACGCTTCCGCGACGCTTATCTCGAATTGCGTTTTTCACCCGGCGTGCAGGCGTATAGCTTCACGTTCGGGTGAGCCGACATCTCGTTCTCGCTGCGGTGCTCGGCGCGGCCGGGACAGCCGCGCTCGTGTTCACGATCGTCCACGCTGCCTTCCCGTCGCGCCCGCCGGTGCGCAACGACCTCGCCCGCATCGTCGACGGGACGCCTGCATATGCCGACGGGTGGTCGCACCTCGGCGCGACGCAACGGCCGCTCGGCACGCTCGACGGGCTCTATGCCGCGACGGCCGTGGTCGCTCTCTCGGAAGAGGGGCGACTTCGGCTGACCCCCCGGATCAGGCGACTGATCGCGCACCGTGACCTGCGCGCGCTCGCGACGGCCGCCGGCAACGCCGCCGAGGAGCTTCCGGCAGCCGTCTACTTCGAGCGCATCGTGCGACCGCTGGAGCTCGCACAGACGAGCGTCCACGACGGAGGCGCGATCTCGGCGTCGGCCGCCGACGTCGCGCGGATGGCGTCCGCGCTGATGCAGGGACAGATCGTCGGCACCGCGTCCGTCTTCGCGATGACGCACGGGCTCGTCTGGCGGCATCCCGAGTCGACGCCGTGCGGGCAGGCGTACGCGTGGCACGGCGACCGTGCCTCGCTGCTCGTCAGCCCGGACGGGAAGCGCGTCGCCGTCGTACTCGGGAACGCTCCGCTCGAGCGGCTCTACTGCGCCGCTTAGCCGCGCGCGACGTCGTCGTCGCCGCGCTGCTGGTCCTGCTCGCGCAGGAACCGCGTCAGCTCCGCCGCGAGCGCATCCCCCGACGGCAGCTCGCCTTCGTCGGCGAGCTCGTCGACGCGTCGCTCGAGCTCCTGCACGTACGCCGACGTCTCCTCGTCGGCCGCGACCGCCTCGCTGACCTGCTCCGCGTACGACTGCGCCGCCTCGTCGAGCTCGGCGGTGTCGACGTCCGCGCCGAGGAGCTCGGCCAGACGGTCGACGAGCGCTTTCGCCGCGCGCGGCGACGGCGTCAGCGAGACGTAGTGCGGCACCGCCGCCCAGAGCGACGCGGACTTCAGGCCCGCACGCGCACACGCGTCGTGCAGCACGCCGACCATGCCCGTCGGCCCTTCGTAGCGTGAGGTCTGGAGCCCGAGCTGAGCGACGAGGTCGGGATCGGTGGCGCTGCCGGTGACGGGCGCGGGCCGCGTGTGCGGGACGTCTGCAAGCAGCGAGCCGAGCGTGAGCACGAACTCGACCTCGAAGTCGTGCGCGAGGCCGGTCACGAGCTCGCTGAACGTCCGCCAACGGAGGTTCGGCTCGACGCCGAGCATGATGATCGCGTCGCGGCGCGCCCCGGGCATCGGCGCGTACATGAACGTGTTCTCGGGCCAGTCGATCTGCCGCGTCACGCCGTCGACGAGCGACACCGTCGGGCGCGTCGCCTGGAAGTCGTAGAAGTTCTCGGGGTCGATCGCGGCGAACTCGATCGCCGCCCAGGCGCGCGCGAGGTACGCACCAGCGAGCGACGCGCCCTGGCCGCCGTCGTTCCAGCCGCGAAACGCCGCGATCAGCACCGGGCGCTCGAGCTTCGGACGAGAGTCGATGCGGAGCTCCGACATCACGTAATCCTACGTGGCCGCCAGAGGCTGAAGACGAACGACGTCGCCGCGGCCCACACCGTTGCGGCGACGGTGACGTGCACGAGCACGAGCCACCACGGCAGGTGCGTGCGGTACTGCACCTCGCCGATCGCCATCTGCACACCGAGCAGGCCGAGCAGCACGTACGCGCCTCGCAGCTGCGGCGCGCGCGTCCGCCAGAGGTACGCGAGGACGAGCGCGAACGAGATGCCGAAGACGGCCGTTGCGCGCACGTGCCAGTACACCGCGGGCTGGAACGACCACAGGCGGCGCACGACCGTCGAGCCCGGATGCGGCCCCGACGCCGTCGCGAGCACGCCGCTGAACACGAGCACGCAGGCCGCGCCGCCGACGGCGATGCCCGCGCGCGGCACCCAGGCAGGGAGCTGCGTCGGCTCGCGCCCGCGCACTTCCATCGCGAGCACGACGCCGAGCGTCAGCACGACGAGCGAGAGCAGGAAATGCGACAGCACGAGCCACGGGTTGAGGTGGTAGTAGACGGTGATCGCACCGAGCGGCGCCTGCGCGAGCGTCCCCACGAAGGTCGCGAGCGCGAGCCGTCGGTGCGCGCGCGCGAAGAGCCAGGTCACGAGCGTGACGAGGATCGTGAAGAACGCGACGACGCGGTTCGAGAACTCGACGTAGCTGTGGAGCCCGTTCGCGGGCAGCGGGTCCCCGGCGGTGCAGCCCGGCCAGTGGTGGCAGCCGAGGCCGGAGCCGGTCAGGCGCACGGTCGCGCCCGTCGCGACGATCACGACGAGCATCGCCGCGTTCGCGACCGTCAGCCGCCGGAACGCGCGCTCCGACAGCGTGAACCGCCGTACGCGCGTGAGCGGCTGCGCCCCTACGTCCATCGGGGCGCACTGTAGCCGTGTCGTGGTAAACTGACGTTGACGTAAAGATGCGATTTCTTCGGACACGCCGCCATTCGCCCCACTACAAGTGGTGGGTGCTCTCGTGCACCAGCCTCGGGATGCTCCTCGCAACCGTGAACTCCGGCACGCTGATCATCGCGCTGCCGGATCTCGAGCGGGAGCTCCACACGACCCTCCTGCAACTCGTGTGGGTGATCCTCGTCTACATGATCGTCTCGACCGTCCTCGTCCTGACGGCGGGACGCCTCTCCGACCTGTTCGGCCGGAAGACGGCGTACGTGCTCGGCTTCTTCCTGTTCGCCGCGGCGTCGCTCGGTGCCGGGTTCGCGGGCAGCGGCACCGAGCTCATCGTCTGGCGAGTGCTGCAGGGGATCGGCGGCGCGTTCCTGTTCGCAAACGCCGCCGCGCTCGTCACCGACGCGTTCCCGAGGCGCGAGCTCGGGCTCGCGATGGGGACGAACACGATGGTCGCCGCCGTCGGGCTCGTGATCGGGCCCGTGCTCGGCGGCGCGCTCGTCGCGATCGCCTGGCCGTGGGTCTTCTGGTTCAACGTGCCGTTCGCGCTGGTCGGCTGCGCCTGGGGCCTGCTCGTGCTCGAGGAGCGCTCAGGCCGCAGCGATGAGCGCGGGCTCGACCTGCTCGGCGTGACGACGTACGTCGTCGGGTTGACCGGCCTCGTGCTCGCGCTCTCGAAGGGCGGGCTCTCGGGGTGGGCGAACTCGCTCGTGATCGGCGGCCTCGCGGCGGCCGTCGTCCTCCTCCCCGTGTTCGTGCTGATCGAGCGCCGCGGCCGCGCGCCCATGCTCGACCTCACGCTGTTCGACGACCGGCTGTTCAGCGCCGCGTCCGGCGCTGCGTTCCTCAACGGTCTGTCTCGATTCGCGCTGATGTTCCTGTTCGTCTTCTACTTCCAGGGGCCGCAGGGGCAGTCGCCGATCATGGCCGGCCTCGAGCTTGCGCCGATGGCGATCGGCATGCTCGTCGCGTCGCCGATCGCCGGTGTCTACGCGGACAGGCGCGGCTCGCGCGGCCTCGCGGCGATGGGAATGCTGCTGACCGCGTTCGGGCTCGCCGGGATGACGATGTTGCAGGCGCACACGGCGTACGTCTGGAGCGCGCTCTGGCTGCTGCTCGTCGGCATCGGCTCGGGCATGTTCAACAGCCCGAACACGGCGGCGATGATGGGCGTCGTCCCGGTGCACCGCCGCGGCGTCGCCGCCGGCGCGCGCGTGATGCTGCAGAACACGGGAGCGGTGATCTCGATCGCGTTCGTGATGGCGATCGTCACGGCGGCCGTGCCGAAGGACGTCCTCTTCAAGATCTTCTCGGGCCTCACGTCCGGCCTTTCGAACAAGCAGCTCGCGCCGTTCATCGCGAACATGCATCTCGCCCTCTGGGTGCTCGCCGCGATCTCGCTGCTCGGCGCGGGCATCTCATTGCTCCGCCCCGCGCACGTGCACGAGGAGGAGTACGTGCTGCAGGAGGCGGCGTGACGCTCCGGATCGGCGAGATCGCGCAGCGCACCGGCGTCACGCCGCGCACGATCCGCTACTACGAGGAGCTCGGCCTGCTCCCGCGCAGCGAGCGCGAGCAGGGGAAGCACCGCGTGTACACGGAGGCCGACATCGAGCGGCTGAAGGAGGTCACGCGGTTGCGTGACCTGCTCGGGCTCTCGCTCGACGAGCTGAGGTCGATGGTCGTCGCCGAGGCCGTGCGCGCCGATGCGCGCCGCCGGTTCCACGAGTCGGAGTCGGCGCACGAGCGCCGTCGCGCGCTCGAGGATGCGCTCCCGCACATCGAGACGCAGCTCTCGCTCGTCCGCCGGCGGCTCGACGAGCTCAAGGAGCTCGAGGCGGATCTCGTCGACCGCCGCAAGCGCGTGATGCGCAACCTCCGCGAGCTCTCAGCGTAGAGACAGCCCGGACCCGGCCTCGACCGCGCCGACCCGCGCCAGGAACAGCCCGGCCGCCGCGAACTGCGCCTCGAGCGCCATCCCCTTGTCGCGAGGCAGCGAGACGAGCAGACCGCCCGCCGTCTGCGGGTCGTACGCGAGCTCGACGAGCTCCGGCGCGACGTCCCCGACCTCGACGTCGGCGTACTCCTTGTTGTTGCGCGTGCCCGCCGTCGATACGCCGGCGCGGGCAGCGTCGAGCGCGCCTTCGAGCGCCGGGAGCCGCGATGCGTCGAGCACGATGCGGACGCCGCTGCGGGTCGCCATCTCGTGCGCGTGCCCGGCGAGGCCGAAGCCGGTGACGTCGGTCACCGCGTTCGGTGCGAACGCACGCAGCGTGTCGGCGGCGTCGCGGTTCAGCGTGCGCATCCACCGCACGGCTTCCCGCGCGTCGCCGAGGCCGCGCTTCGCGCCGCCCAGGACGAGCGCGGTTCCGAGCGGCTTCGTCAGGTAGAGCGCGTCGCCCGGCCGCGCACCCGCCTTCGGCCAGATCCCGTCGGGCGTCACCGTCCCGACGACGGCGAGACCGTACTTCGGCTCCGCGTCGCGAATCGTGTGACCGCCGGCGAGGATCGCTCCCGCCTCGCGCACCTGACGGTCGGCGCCGTCGAAGATCGCGCGCACCATGTCGGTCGGCAGCTCCTCCGGGAGCGCTGCGACCGAGAGCGCGAGCAGCGGCTTGCCGCCCATCGCGAAGACGTCGTTCAGCGCGTTCGTCGCCGCGATCGCGCCGAAGTCGTCGGGGTCGTCGACGATCGGCGGGAAGAAGTCGATCGTGAAGACGAGCGCGCGCTCGTCGTCGAGCTTGTAGACCGCGGCGTCGTCGGCCGGGTCGAGGCCGACGAGGAGGTTCTCGGTGTCGGCGGGGACGAAGCCGCGAAGCAGCTCTTCGAGGCGCGCCGCGGAGTACTTCGCGGCACAGCCTCCCGCGGTCGCGAGGTCGGTGAGCTTGACCATGTCTGCACGGTAAATGACTGCGGCCGCCCGAGGAGGCGGCCGCGTCAGGGGAGAGGAACGTCGTACGCCGGATCGTTCTCCGCTTGCCGCGCAAGTCCTTTAGGGTCGCAGGCGTGCAGAGTGCTCTCGTTACCGGCGGGTCGTCCGGCATCGGCCTCGCGATCGCTCGGATGCTGCGCGACGAGGGCTACGAGCTCACGCTCGCGTCACGGACGCGGGAGAAGATCGAGGCGGCCGCGTCCGACCTCGGCGCCGTGGCGATCGCCGCCGACATGGGCAAGGAGGAGGACTGCGTGCGTGTCGTCGCCGAGCACGTCGAGCGGTTCGGCGGCATGGACGTCCTCGTCAACTCCGCAGGGCTCGGCATCGCCGGAACGGTCGAGTCGCTGCAGGCGAAGCACATCGACCTGCAGCTCGGCGTCAACCTGCGAGGGCTGCTGCTCGTGACGCGCGAGGCGATCCCCCACCTGAAGGAGAGCCGCGGCTGGATCTTCAACCTTGCGTCGATCGCAGGCACTGCGCCGACGCCGGGCCTCACCGTCTACGGCGCGACGAAGGCGGCCGTGATCGCGCTGACGCGCTCGCAGAACCTGGAGCTGGACGACGCGGGCGTCCGCGCCGTCGCGATCTGCCCGGGCTTCGTCGACACGCCGATGGCGCAGTGGTCGGGGCTCGCGGCCGACGAGATGATCCAGCCGGAGGACTGCGCGGAGATCGTACGCATGTGCCTGCGCCTCTCGCCGCGCGCGCGGATCCCGCAGGTGGTCGTCGAGCGCGTAGGCGCCCGCGACCTCGTCGGCTGAGTTCCCGGCTGAGTTCCCTGGGAAGGGTTGCCGAAGTGCAACGCCGCCGCGGCCGGCTCGTGTCGCAGAGCGGACTCGCGCCGCAGTCGTTCCCTGGGAAGGGTTACCGAAGTGTCACAGGCCGCCCGGGGTCCGCATGATGCGCCACAGCATGTAGCCGCCGAGGAGGCACGCGGCGACGAAGCCGACGACCGCGATCGCGTGGCTGACGCGCGCCATCAGGGCCGACGCGATCAGCAGCGCCGACACGATGAGCGCCGCGCCGACGCGGTTCGCCGTCGACCGCAGCAGGTGCTCGAAGTCCTCGAGCTGGACCGGTGCGATGCCGACCTTCAGCGACCCCGTCTCGACCTTCTGCACGAGCTGCGCCACCCGCCGCGGCATGCGCATCAGCGGCTGCAGCTGCGTGAACGTGAACGCGAGCAGCTGGTTCGGCTCGAGGCGCCGCTCGCCCTCCTCGGCCATCACGTTCCACCCCTCGCTCCGCAGCACCTCGACCGGATCGAGCGTCGGGTCGAGCGAGCGCGCGATGCTCTCCGCCTGCGAGAGCGTCTTCCCGACGAGCGCGAACGACGTCGGCAGCGAGATGCCGTGCTCGAGGCACAGCCGCTGCAGGTCCGCGAGGCCCTCGCCCGTGCGGATCCCCTCCAGCGGGCGCCAGTGGTAGCGCGGCAGCTTCCGGCGGAGGTCGTGGACGAAGCCCGCCTCGTCGGACTCCGCAGTCGTCAACGAGAGCGCGATGATCAGGTCGGCCACGTCGTCGGCGCGGTTCTGAGCAACCGCGAGCAGCAGGAGCGCGAGCGAGGTCCGCGTGTCGTCGTCGAGGCGCCCGATCAACCCGAAGTCGAGGAGCGCGAGCCGGCCGTCCGGCGTCAAGAGAACGTTGCCGCGGTGCGGGTCGGCGTGGTAGACGCCCTTGACCGTCACCTGGCGGATGTACGCGCGGAAGAACGACCGCGCGAGCTCGGCGGCCCGCTCCGGCGCGAGCGACGGGTTGTCCTCGACCTTGACGCCCTCGATGCGCTCCATCACGAGCACCTCGGGCGTCACGTACGGGTGCACGACGAGCGGCACGAAGAGGTCGTCGCGGTACTCCTCGATCACCTGCGCGATCAGCTCGGCGTTGTGCGCCTCCTCGACGAAGTCGAGCTCGGCGAGCAGGTGCTGCTCGAGCTCGTCGGTCAGCGCCGTCAGCTGGAGCAGCTGCGCGGTGCTCGACCGGCGCTCCGCGATCCGCGCCGTCTTGCGCAGCAGCTCGAGATCGAGCTCGACCTGCTCGACGATCCCGGGCCGGCGCACCTTCACGACGACGTCGCGGCCGCTCGTCAGGAGGGCGCGGTGGATCTGGCCGATCGACGCGCTCGCGAGCGGCTCCTCGTCGATCGACGTGAACTCCTCGAGTCCGATCTCGCGCTCGATCACCGCGCGGATCTCCGCGAACGGCACCGGCGGGACGTCGTCGACCAGCTTCTCCAGCTCGTCGATATAGACGTCCGGCAGCAGGTCGGGCCGCGACGACAGCAACTGGCCGAGCTTCACGAACGTCGTGCCGAGCTCCTCGAGCGTCTCCCGGAACCGCCTCGCACCTTCGCGCGTCGCGGTCCGGCTCCCCACGACGCCGACCTCGCGCAGCACGCGCAGCAGGTGGCCGTGACGCGCGGCGCGCGTCAGCTCGAAGGCACGCGAGATCTTGCCCTGCTCGGCCACGGGACACGATGTGCCCCCGTCGTCACGCTTGGAAACGGCTACCGTGGACCGCGGTGAAGACGCTCGCGCTCCTCGCCGTCGTTCTGGCCGCCGCCGGGTGCGGATCCTCCCGGGCGGCGAAGATCGAAACGCCGCCGCAGCCGGCGAAGCGGTTCGCCGGCAGCGAGCTCACCCCGCCGCGGCCCGCGCCCGCGATCGCCCTGCGCGACGCCCGCGGCCGCAGCTTCACGCTCACCGCCAGCCGCGGGAGCTACGTGCTCGTGACGTTCCTGTACACGCACTGCCCCGACGTGTGCCCGCTGATCGCGCAGAACCTGAACGCGGCACTCCGCGAGACGACGTCGAAGAACGTGTCGGTGCTCGCCGTCAGCGTCGATCCGAAGGGCGACACGCCCGCCGCCGTTCGCGCATACGAGAAGCGGATGCGTCTCCTACCGCAGTTCCACTACCTGATCGGGTCGCGCGCGCAACTCCACCGCACGTGGACCGCCTGGCACGTCGCCGCCGTCCGGTCGCGCCCCGATCTCGTGGATCACGTGGCCTACACCGCCCTGATCGACCCCCAAGGGCGGGAGCGCCTGTTGTACGACTCCTCGGTTCATGCGTCGCAGATCGTCCATGACCTGCGCGTGCTCATGCACGGGAGCGCATGACCTACGTGCACGTGCGCTGCGCCGGCTCCCCAGCTGACGAACGCACGTGACCGGCCATTAGATCGGGCCGTCCCACAGACCGACGGGGTTGTGGGGGTTGTGAGGATTCCAACCGAACTTCGCCGCAACGACGGCGAAGGCGACGGCCACCACCAACAGCATCAGCTTCTTTGCCACAGAGAACACCTCCTTCCCTTAGAACCTGAAGTCCTGCAGGGCCTCGGCCGCACGGCGGTACAGCACCGCCGCACGCTTCTCGTCGTTCCGGCGCGTCGCGAGATCCCCCTGGGCGATCCACGCTGCGGCGCGATGCGAAGCCGACGACAGACGCGCGAACGCGTCCTCCGCCTGGGCGAAGGCGGCGTCCGCCTCGTCCAGCCGGTTCTGCTCGAGCAGCGCGCGCCCGAGAACGAGCCGCGCATTCCCCACCTCGTCGAGCATGTCCTCCCGCTCACCGATGATCTCGAGGGCGTGGAGCGCCTGCTCCTCCGCCTTCTTCGGATCGCCGGTGCGCAGGTGCACCTGCGCGAGCGACGACACGGCCGTGGCCGCATCCTCGTCGCGGTCGACCTCGAGCGCGATCGAATACGCCTGCTTGAAGCGCTCGATCGCGGAGTCGGGGCTTCCGAGCAGGAAGTCCATCGCCCCGAGGTTGTTCAGCAGCCGACCGACGTTCCCGCGGTCGGCGACCTCCTCGTACTGCGCCTTCGCCTTCTCGGCGTAGGAGCGTGCGAGGACCCAGTGACCGTCGCGCTCGGCGAGCATCGACGCCTGGAAGTAGACCGGTGCGAGGGCGCGCGCGTCGCGCAGCGCCTCCGCCAGCTCGAGCGCGCGCTCGACGTCCTCTTTCGCCGCCTCGTAGTCGCGCTGGCGGCGATAGCAGCGGGAGCGCCACGCAAAGATGTTCAACCTCAGCTCGTCCGCCGGAAGGCCGGAGCGCTCGGCGAGCGTCAGCGCCTCGTTGAAGAGCGCCACCGACGTGGAGATGCTCGACAGCTTGTACCGGCAGACACCCACGCGGTAGAGAACGTCCGCGCGGTCGACGTCGGAGAACGAGTCGCTCTCGACGAGCGCACGCGACTCGGCGAGCAGCGCGAGCGCCGTCTTCACGTCGCCGTTCTGCGCATGCGCCATCGCCTCGCCGTTCAGCGCGCGCACGCGAAGCTCCGCGGCGCCCGTGCCGAGCACCGCCGGCAGCGCACGCGTGTACTCCTCGATCGCCCCCTGGAAATCGTGATCCTGCGAGAGCGCGTCGGCGCGGGCGAGGATCGCCTCCGCCTTCGCGCGCTCGTCGGCGGAGACGCCGCTCTGCAGGAAGCCCGCGTCGACCCCGAGCCGAAGCGCCAGCCACTCGATCGTGTCCGTCGTCGGACGCGTCTTGCCGCGCTCGATCTGGGAGATGTACTCCTTCGAGAACCGGTCGCCCGCGAGATCCGTCTGCGTCAGGCCCGCGGCGACGCGCAACTGGCGCAGACGCTCGCCGAGACGCGGCACGCGGACGGCGGCCGTGGCGTTCGGAAGGGTGGTGCTCGCTCGTGCGGCGCGAGGAGTCATAGCGGCCCGCGCAGCATGCCCGATACTTCACCCCCGCGCAATCCCTCGTTCGGGACATGTCCCCCAAAAGGGGCATAGATGCAGGGATTTCGCAGTCAACAAGCGATCCCCAAAATCACTTGACAGGGTTACTTGACAGACCCGGACATGCCGCCTACAGTGAGGCAACCTTGCACCGCGCTTGACGCCAGGCGCAGCAAGGGGAGCGCCAGAGGCGGCGCAACCGGGCGAATGGCTGGGCCGCAGAGCCAGTCGCATCGGGAGCCGCCGAACCGGCGCCCCGCCTGACCAGGGAGAGCCCCGGGTGCCGCAGCCGGGGCTTTCTCACGTTCCGGGGTCGATTCCACGCGGGAGAGCAAGCGCTACAGGGCTACGGCTGCTTGACCATCCAGCGGCGCCGCTCCGTGCGCACGCGCTGGAGGTCGTCGCCGAGCAGCCCGCCCAACCTCCCGTCGATCGTCGCGAGGAGCCCCGCGGCCACGAAGATCCACGCCTCCGCGCCTGCGTCTCGGTCGTCGTAGATGACGCCTCGCTGCTGGCCGTCGCGGATCACGTCCGCGAAGAAGTCCCTGACGTCCCTGATCTGCCGGCGCACGGCGGCGGCGATCACCTTGTCCTCCGACGCCTCGTTCAGCGCCTGGATCCACAGGTCGATCACGCGCAGCTTCCGACCCTTCGCCATGTACAGCTCGGCGATCGCGCCGAGGCACTGCGACGGGTCGTCCTCGACGGCCGCCTGCGCCTCGTCGCGGAACGACGTCCACGCATGCTCGAGGCACGCGAGATAGAGATCGCGCTTCGAGCCGAAGTGCCGGTAGAGGATCGGCTCCGAGATCGCCGCCTCGCGCGCGATCTCGGCGGTCGTCGCGCCGCGGTAGCTCGAGCGCGAGAAGACGCGGCAGGCGGTCTCGAGGACCGCCTGCCGCCGCGCCTCCGCCGGCAGCCGCTTCGGGAGCGACTGCGTCACGCCGCCTCGGCGAACGCCGCCTGCTCGGTGTGCGGATGCTCGATCTTGCGGATCGAGAGCATCGCCACGGCCGCGCCGACGATCAGCAGCACCGAGCCGAGCCTGAGCGCGTCGTGGAACCCGTGCAGGTAGGCGATCGGCCGCGGGTCGCCGTTCCGGAGCGACGTCGACATCGCCGACGCGACGACGGCCCCCATCACGGCGATGCCGAGGGAGCCGCCGACCTGCCGCGCCGAGTTCAGCACCGCCGAGCCGACGCCGGCCTTGTCGACGGCGACCGCGCTCATCGCCGCGGCCGTCGTCGGCGTCATCGTGCATGCCATGCCGACGCCGCCGAGGATCAGCCCCGGCAGGATCGACCAGAACGACTCGTGTGCCCCGAGCTCCGAGTAGTAGAAGAGCATCACCGCGAGCAGCGTCATCCCGCCCCCGACGAGCCACCGCGAGCCGAACTTGTCGGCGAGCGCGCCCGTCCGCGGCGCGAGCGTGATCACGAGGAGCGTCATCGGCAGGAAGCTCGCGCCCGCCTGCACCGGCGAGAACCCGAGCACGTTCTGCATGTACAGCGACACGTAGAAGAACGTGCCGAACATCGCGAGGCCGACGAAGAGCATCGCGCCGTTCGCGCCGGTGAACGTGCGGTTGCGGAAGAGCGACATGTCGAGCATCGGGATGCGCTGGTGCCGCTCGAGCAGCACGAACGCGAGCAGCGCGACCGCGGCGACGACGAACGCGCCGACGATCCGCGTCGACGTCCAGCCGTAGTTGTTCGCCTCGATGAACGCATAGGTCAGGGCGAACAGCCCCAGCGCCGACGAGACGAGACCCGGAAAGTCGAGCCGCTGCTCGTGCGACGTGTCGCGCGACTCCTCGACGAAGACCGGGATCGTCAGGAGGCCGCCGATGCCGATCGGCACGTTGATGAAGAAGATCCAGTTCCAGTTGACGTGCTCGGTCAGCAGGCCGCCGACGAGCGGCCCGATCGCGAGCGCCATCGCCGACACGCCGGCCCAGATGCCGATCGCGCGGCCGCGCACCCGCGGCGGGAACGTCGCCGTGATGATCGACAGCGTCGCCGGGTTCATCAGCGCGCCGCCGAGACCCTGAACGACGCGCGCGCCGATCAGGAAGCCGCCGTTCGGCGCGAGGCCGCACGCGAGGCTCGCACCCGTGAAGACGGCGAGCCCGGCCATGAAGATGAGGCGACGGCCGAGGTAGTCGGCCAGCTTGCCGCCGGTGAGCATGAACGCCGCGAACGTGAGCGCGTACCCCGTCACCACCCACTCGAGCTCCGACAGCGTCATGTGCAGCGACCGCCGCATCGACGGAAGCGCGACGTTGACGACCGTGTTGTCGAGCATGATCACGAACAGCCCGATCGACACGGCGGCGAGCGTCCACCACTTCTTGTTCTCCGGCGTCACGAAACGCTGCTTCATCCGATCACCCTTTCGTTGTTAGTGCGCGCTAACTTAGCAGACGCGCATAGGCTTGCGCCGGTGACGAAGGTCGTCTGGACGCCGGACGAGGCGACGATCGAGCACGCGAACGCGACGCGGCTGATGCGCCGCGCCGGCGCAGCCACGTACGCCGACCTGCAGCGGCGGTCGGTCGAGGACCCCGGCTGGTTCTGGCCGCTCTGCGTCGAGGACATGGGCATCGAGTTCTCGCGGCCGTGGGAGCAGGTCTTCGACGACTCGCGCGGGCCCGAGTGGACGACGTGGTTCGTCGGCGGCACCGTCAGCATCGCCCGCAACTGCGTCCACCGGTGGGCGGAGCGCACGCCGGAGGCGATCGCGGCGGTCGGGCTCGCCGAGGACGGCGGGCGCAGCGAGCTCACGTTCGCGCAGCTCTCGCGGCAGGTGACGATGCTCGCCGAGGAGCTCGTCGCGCTCGGCGTCGAGCCCGGTGACCGCGTCGCGATCTACCTCCCGATGTCGCCGGAGGTCGCCGTCGCGTCGAACGCGATCGCACACATCGGCGCCGTGCAGGTGCCGATCTTCTCCGGCTTCGCGGCGCCGGCGGTGCGACAGCGTCTCGAGGCGAGCGAGACGAAGGTGGTGATCACGCAGGTCGCCTCGTCGCGCCGCGGCAAGCGCGTGCCGATGCTCGAGATCGTCCGCGAGACCGGCGTCGACGTGCAGGTCGTGCTCGCGCCGTTCGAGCTCGACCGCCCGGGAACGCTGGCGCCGCTCGAGGTGGAGAGCGAGCATCCGTATCTCCTCACCTACACCTCCGGCACGACCGGGAAGCCGAAGGGTGTGGTGCACGTGCAGGGCGGCTTCCTCGTCTCGATCGCACGCGAGGTCGCCTACCAGGCCGATGTGCACGAGGGCGACGTCGTCCACTTCGCCACGGACATGGGCTGGATCATGGGTCCCTGGACCGTCGTCGGCGTCGGCGCGCTCGGCGGGCGCATCGTCTTCGCGGAGGGCGCCCCCGACTGGCCGCACCCGCATCGCCTGTGGCAGACGGTCCAGGACGAAGGCGTCACCTCGCTGGGGCTCTCGCCGACGCTCACGCGCGCCCTGCTCCCGCACGGCGCGCCCGACCACGACCTCTCGTCGCTCCGCACCTTCGTCACCACCGGCGAGCCGTGGAACCCCGAGCCGTACCGCTGGCTCTTCGAGGACGTCGGCGGCGCGCGGGTGCCGATCATCAACTGCTCCGGCGGCACCGAGGTGGGCGCGTGCTTCCTCTCGCCCACGCCGGTCGCGCCGATCAAGGCGTGCTCCCTCGGCGGCCCCGCGCTCGGCATGGCGATGGACGTCGTCGACGACTCGGGCGCATCACTCGTCGGCACCGGCGAGGTCGGCGAGCTCGTGTGCCGCAAGCCGTTCCCCGGGATGACGCGCGGTTTCTGGCGCGACCCCGACAAGTACATCGAGACGTACTGGTCGCGCCTGCCCGGCATCTGGGTGCACGGCGACTGGGCCTCAGTCGACGAGGACGGCTTCTGGTTCCTGCACGGGCGCAGCGACGACACGATGAACATCGCTGGCAAGCGCATCGGGCCGGCGGAGCTCGAATCCGCCGCGGTCGACCATCCGGCGGTGCGCGAGGCGGCCGCGATCGGGGTCCCGCACGAGGTGAAGGGCGAGACGGCGTGGATCTTCGCGACGCTGATCCCCGGGAGCGACGCGACCGAGGACGAGGTCGCGGCGCACGTCGGCAACGTCCTCGGCAAGGCGTTCAAGCCCGAGCGCGTGTTCTTCGTCGACGCGCTGCCGAAGACGCGCTCCGCGAAGATCGTGCGCCGCGCGGTGAAGGCGACGGCGCTCGGCACCGATCCCGGCGACCTGAGCTCGCTCGAGAACCCGGAGTCGCTCGACGCGATCGAGGCGGTCGTACGATGAGCCTCGCGCTCGTCACCGGCGGTGGGCGCGGGATCGGCGCGGCGACGGCGCGCGTGCTCGCCGCGGACGGCTGGGACGTCGTGGTCGCCGCGCGCACGCGCGGCCAGATCGACCAGGTCGCGAAGGAGATCGGCGGCCGCGCGGTCGAGCTCGACGTGAGCGACGCCGCGTCGGTCGAGCGCGCGTTCGACGAGGCGGGACACGTCGACTTCCTGTTCGCGAACGCCGGCGTCGCCGACGCGCCGTTCTGGCGCGTCTTCGAGGTCAACGTGCTCGGTGTGCACCTCTGCTGCGAGGCGGCGCTCGCGCAAGGCGTGTCGCGCATCGTCATCACCGGCAGCGGCTCCGCATACCTGCCCGGCCAGTCGAACACGGCGTACACCTCGTCGAAGGCGGCGGCCTGCCGCTACGCGGAGACGCTCAACGAAGCGGTCGACGTTCCCGTCTTCGTGATCAGCCCGGGCCTCGTGAAGACCGAGATGACGTCGTGGGCGCCGGACGACGCGCCGTGGACGCCGCCCGAGCTCGCGCCGGAGCTCGT
>DATDNT010000095.1:0-2306 GCA_036518135.1 Gaiellaceae bacterium
TCGTGGGGCTTGAAGACCGTGACCTGCCCCTCGAAGCGGTAGATCGATCCGTGGACGACCGGGATGTTCCGCCAGACCGAGGCGTCGTTCACGAGGTAGCGGGTCGGGAAGTTGTCCGCGCCGTCGACGATCAGGTCCCAGCCGTCGTCGAGGATGCGGTCGATGTTCTCCGAGGTGAGCCGCTCGCGGTAGGTGACGACGTCGACGTCGGGGTTGAGCGCGTTGATCGTGCGCTTCGCGCTGTCGACCTTCGGCGTGCCGAGCGTGTCGAGCGAATGTGCGATCTGGCGCTGCAGGTTCGTCTCGTCGACGATGTCGGCGTCGATGATCCCGAGCGTGCCGACACCGGCGGCCGCGAGATAGAGCGACGCGGGTGAGCCGAGCCCACCGGCCCCGATCAGGAGGATCTTCGAGTCGAGCAGCTTCAGCTGGCCCGCCTCGCCGATCTCCGGGATGAGGAGGTGGCGCGAGTACCGGGTGCGCTTCTCGGGCGTGAGCGTTCGCGGGATGACGACGTCGAGGCCGTTCCGCTTCCAGTCGACGAAGCCCCCGGCGAGCGAGTGGACGTTCGTGTACCCGAGCTCCTCGAGCGTCTTCGCGGCGAACGCCGAGCGGTTCGCGGACGCGCAGTAGAGGACGAGCGGCTGCGACTTGTCGGCGACGACGCCCTCGATGCGGCTCTCGAGGTGGCCGCGGGGCACGTGGACGGCGCCCGGCAGGTGGCCTTCCTGCCACTCGTCCGCCTCGCGCACGTCGATCCACGTCGCTCCGGGGAGCGCCCGCGCCTCGCGGGCGTCGAGCTCCGAGATCTCGGTCTTCGTCCGTGCCAGCAGGTCGCGATACGTCGTCATATGAGGCGTAAACGGTAGCGGCAGCTACCTTCATTCCCGGTGACGCCCACGAACAGGATTCGCCTGCTCGTCGCGGCCGCGGCAGTCGTCGCGGCGGGAGTGGTCGCCGGGGTCGTCCTCGCGACGCGGCAGGACCCGGCGCAGCCGAAAGCGCTCTGCGCGCGCGCGTCGGCGTTCGTCGTCCCCGGGGTGAAGAGCGCGAACGTCGCGGCCGTGCGGGCGGCGATGCGCCGTCCGGCGAAGCGGGCCGCGCAGCTCCTCGAGCCGCTCGCGTTCGCGCACCCGAAAGACCCGGTCGTTCAGTTCAACGACGCCCGCGCGCTTCTCTGCGCCGGGTTCGTCCCGGACGCGGCGCAGGCGCTCCGGAACGCGAAGGCGGCCGGGCGCGACAGCTATTACGAGGTCGCCTCGGACAACCTCCTGCATCCGCAGTTCTTCGGGCCGGGGTACCCGCCGTTCCAGTACTTCGGCCGCGACCCGCTCCTGATCCAGGGCCAGCTTGCGCAGCGGAACTACCACCAGCGGACGGCGGAGCGGCTCTGGGCGCGCGCGGCCCGGCTCCATCCGGACGACGCCGACGCGCAGGTCGCCGCCGCCGTCGGCCGGTTCGACATGGACGATCTCTCGGCGTCGTTCTCGCGCCTCGGCCCGCTCGTGCGCCGGTTCCCGCAGAGCCAGAGCGTCCGGTTCCACCTCGGGCTCCTGCTCGCGTGGACGGGGCAGCGCGACCTGGCCGTGAAGGAGTTCCGCGCCGCCGTCGCGCTCGGGCCGAAGTCCCGCTTCGGGAAACTCGCGAACGCGTTTCTCTCGCGCCTCGTGACAGGTGGGACTAACCCGCCGAAAAGATGAGCCGAAAGGCCTATGCGTCCGTCCGGCCTTGGTGCGATGGTTCCGCGGCATCCAGCCACGGAGGAGAGGGTCCGGTGAGCGCAGCAGAGGTCGACGCAGGCGAGGAGTTCGAGGAAGAGGTCGAGCTCGAGGAGGACGGGGTCGAGGCGCTGGACGCCACGACGGCGGCGGAGGCGGACTACTACGCCTCCCGTGCAGAAGAGGTCGAGGAGCCGGCGGAGACGGAGTTCTCCGCTGATTCGCTGCAGCTCTTCCTGAAGGACGTGGGCAGGGTCGACCTGCTGACGGCCGCGCAGGAGGTCGAGCTCGCGAAGCGCATCGAGAAGGGCGACCACCGCGCGAAGCAGGAGATGGTGGAGGCGAACTTGCGCCTCGTCGTCTCGATCGCGAAGCGGTACCGCAACCAGGGGCTGCCGTTCCTCGACCTGATCCAGGAGGGAACGATCGGGCTCGTGCGCGCCGCCGAGAAGTTCGACTGGCGCAAGGGCTACAAGTTCTCGACGTACGCGACGTGGTGGATCCGCCAGGCCGTCGCGCGCGCGCTCGCCGACAAGGCGCGGACGATCCGCATGCCGGTGCACGTGGTCGAGAAGCTGAACAAGATCA
>DATDNT010000096.1:0-8455 GCA_036518135.1 Gaiellaceae bacterium
CGATGCGCCTGATCGCGGTGCTGAAGCGGTCGCGGTGGATCTCCGGCGGAATGAGACGGTCGAGCTCGCTCGCGGCGCCCACTGCCGCCAAGCCTAGGCGTTCGGGCGGCGGCGTCGCTGTACGCTGGCGCGGTCTTGCGCCCTGCGTACGTCTACGCGAATCCGAGGCGTCCGCTCGCCGAAGCCGTCGCGCTGACGAGTCTGTGGGAAGCGGCGTGATCGCCCGCACGGCTCCAGTCGGCGCGTCGGCCGGTGCGGTGATCTGCGTCGCATCCGTGTCGCACGGCTTCGACGCCGAAATCCTTCTCGCGCTGCTGCTTTCGTGCGCCGCATGTGCGGCGACGTGGGCCGCCGCACGGCGGATCGCAGGCGGCCGCTATGCGCTGGGTGCGGCGTGGATCTATGCACTCCTGCCCGCGCTGGGGATCGTCTACGTCCTGGCGGGCTTCCGCCACACGTTCGTCCACGACGAGCTGCCGATCCTCGTCGGCCTGGCGCAGCCGTGGCGGCTCGCGATCGGCGCGGCGGCCGTCGCCGTCGTCGCGTTTGCGCCGCCGCGCGCGGTGGCCGCCGCGGGAGTCGCCGCCGCAGTCGTCGCGTTGGCCGTCTCAGGCACGGGCGGACTCGCGAGCGTGCAGGGCGGCATCCACGAGAGCGGCTGGAGCACGGCGCTCCTCGAGTGGCTGTTCGTCGCCGGCACCGCAGGCGCGGCGTTCCGGTCGCCGTGGCTCGGCGTCGGCGCCGGCGGCTGGGTGGCGGCCGTCGTCGTCGCAGCGGCGGACGGCGGCTACGAGGGTGGGAGGTTCTGGGGCGAGCTCGCGACCGCGACGCCAGGCATCGCGATCCTCGTCACGTCGATCGCACTGCTCGTGCCGCGGCTTCGGCCGGTTCGGCGTCCCGCTGCGAGCTGACCTCGAGCTCGAGGAGCGCGAGGCGCTGCGCGAGGATCGTGTTCTGGTCGGAGAGCCGCGAGATCACCGTCGAGTAGTGCAGCAGCACGAGGATCACGAACAGCAGCCCGACCGCGAACAGCACCGCCGGCGGGTACCCGCGGACGCCGAGCCAGCCGGCGATCGTGTTGAGTCCGCCACGCCACGCCGACAGCGCGACGAGCACGAGCCCGGTCAGCAGCCAGAGGAGGGCGTAGCGCTCGCGCAGCCGTCGCGACCGCACGAGCTCGAACACGACGAGGAGGAGCACGAGCGACGCCGCCGTCGCCGCGATCGAGACCTTCAGCGGCGTCTGCGCCGCGATCATGCTTCCTCGACGGGCAGGACGTTGCGGCGGAAGAGACCGACGAAGAGCGCGGTCAGCACCTTCGCCATGTAGTAGACCGACCGAAGCGCGGTGATCGACGAGCGGCCGTGCTCGCGTTCGCGCATCCGCACCGGCACCTCGACGAGGCGCAGGCGGTGCTTGATCGTCATCACCATCCCTTCGACCTCGGGGTAGTCGTGCGGGTAGTCGGCCGCGAACAGCTCGAGCGCGCGCCGGTTCAGCGCCTGAAACCCCGACGTCGTGTCGGTCACACGCTGCCGCGCGATCGCCGAGACGACGGCGGCGAGCACCCTGATGCCGATCCGACGCGACGCCGAGGAGCGATAGCCCTCGCCGGCGACGAAGCGCGAGCCGACGGCGATGTCGGCCTCTCCTGCGACCACCGGGCCGATCACCTTCGGCAGCTCCGCAGGGATGTGCTGGCCGTCGCCGTCGCAGCGGACCGCGAGCGCGTACCCGTGCTCCCACGCGAAGCGGAAGCCGGTCTGGACGGCGCCGCCGATGCCGAGGTTGAAGGGAAGGCGCAGCACGAGCGCGCCCGCCGCCTCCGCGTTCGCAGCAGTGCGATCCACCGACCCGTCGGAGACGACGACGACGACGAGCGCCGGGTCGAAGTCGCGCAGCTCCGCGACGACGCGCGCGATGTTGTGCTCCTCGTTGTACGCGGGGACGATCGCGATGCGCCGGTCAGACACGCGCTTCCTCGCGGAGGCCGATCAGATCGAGCAGCCGGCGTGCGCGGTGGCGGTATGTGTGCTCCTCGAGCACACGCTCGCGCGCACGGCGGCCCATGTCCTCGGCGAGCCCCGGCTCCTCGAGCAGCCTGCGGTACGCGTCGACGGCTTCCTCGGTGTTCGAGACGACCGTCACCTCGGTCTCAGGGTCGAACCAGCGCTCGATGCCCTCGTACGGGTTCGCGACGATCGCGGCGCCGGTCGACGCGAGCTCGAAGAGGCGGCACGACGAGGATGCAAACACAGAGGCGTGCGCCCGGCGCGTTATGCAGAGGTTGATCCGCGCGGCGGAGATCGCGCGGGCGATCGTCGACGTCGGCACCTCGCCCCACATACGCGCGCTGCCGGTGTCGCCGCGGAAATCGCGCCCTCCGAGCGCGAAGTCGACATCCGGGAGGAGCCGCGACGGCTCGCCGACGAGCGCCTTCATCCAGTCGCGCCGGAACTTGTCGCCGTAGCCGTAGAAGAAGACGTCCATCTCCTTCTCGACCGGGTACGGCGTGAAGAACTCGGGGTCGGCGCCCCAGTGCACGGTCTCCGCGCGACGTGCACCCATCTCCCTCAGCCGCTCGAGACCGCCTTCCGAGTTGGCGACGATCAGGTCGTACTCCGACGGATCGGCGTCGTGGTACCAGTTGAACCCGGTGTCCATCCCCCCGAACTCGGGGAGGCTCATCGGCACGTCGCCGTCGTAGAAGACGACGGGCACCCCGAACTTCTCGCGAAGCGCGGTCGGGATCCCACGGATGTGCGCCATCGGAACGGTGAAGACGACGACCGCGTCCGGGCGCTCGCGCTCGACGAGGCTCTCGAGGTGCTTCTGCCAGCGCGGGGTGACCCAGCGCCAGATCACCTCGCGCGTGAGCTTGTCGCCGAGCGAGTCCTCGGGGTTGTCCTCGGCGCGGCGAAGGTGGCTGTCACCTTTCAGCCGCGCGAGGGTGTCGCGTGCGAACGCGAACGACTCCGCCTCGCGGTACGTCGGATTCTCGGCGACGCGCCACCACGGCGACTCGATCGGACGGCCCCGGTACGGGGCGAGGACGAGATCGGCCCCCTCCTCGTACATGCCCTTCCACAGCTGCCACCAGGCGGGCGTGCATCCGTAGCGAAAGCTCAGGTCGATCGAGCTGACGAGCGCCAGGATCTTCATCTGCGGCAAGTGTCGCATGCCGCGATTACGAACCCGTTAATAGGCCCCGCGCCGCCCGAACACGGCGAACGGCGTCCGCACGACGATCGAGACGTCGAGCCACAGCGACCAGTTCTCGAGGTAGTAGAAGTCGAGCCGGACGAGGTCGTCGAACGTGAGGTCGGACCGCCCCGCGACCTGCCAGAGGCCCGTCACGCCGGGCAGCACGTTGTAGCGACGTCGATGCCAGTCCTCGAGGAGGTCGTAGTCGCGGAGCGGAAGCGGCCGCGGGCCGACGAGGGACATCTCGCCGCGCAGGACGTTGACGAGGTTCGGCAACTCGTCGAGCGAGAAGCGCCGCAGCACGCGGCCGACGGCCGTGACGCGCGGGTCGCGCCGGATCTTGAACAGCGCACCCGTCGCTTCGTTCGAGCGCTCGAGCTGCTGCTGTTGCTCCGCCGCACCGGCGACCATCGTCCGAAACTTGAGCATCCGGAACTCGCGCTCGGCGAGGCCCACGCGCGGATCGGCGTAGAAGACGGGGCCGCGCGACCCGAGCTTGATCGCGAGCGCGATGAGCAGCCACACCGGTGAGCCGACGACGACGATCACGGTCGACACGGCAAGGTCGAAGACACGCTTCGTCGCCCACTGCGTGCCGGCGAAGATCGGCGGCCGCAGCTCGAAGAGCGGTACGCCCTGACCCGGAACGTACTCGCCGCGCTCGATCAGGAGCTCCGTCGTGCGCGGCGCGATGCGAACCTTCACTGCGCGGCGGTGTGCCGACTCGACGATCTCGAGCAGACGCTCGTCGTCGAGCCCGGTGTCGGCGACGATCAACTCGTCGAGCTCCGCGTGCTGCAGCGCGCGCTCGACCGCGGGACCGGGCTCGACCTCGTCGACGAACTGGTAGTCGATGCCCCCGCGGCTGACGCCGAGCGACGTCCGCAGGTGCGAGCGCGCGTCGGGGTCGCCGACGAGGACGGCGCGGCGCCGAACGCCCATCGCGCGGAGCAGCACCTGAGTGAGTGCCTCGTAGCTCGAGCGGAAGAGCGCGATGAGGGCCGAGACGAACACCGCCGCGACGATGTAGAGGCCGAACGTCGTGAAGTGCTGGCCCGTGCCGATCGCGAACGCGAGCGCGAGTGCCGCGACGAGGAACACGCTCGGCACGACGCGCGCTGCGCCCTCACGCACCTCCCGTGGCGCGTACAGCCGGGCCTGCCAGAAGACGAGCACCTGGAGCAGGATCAGGAACGCGAGCCAACTCGTCTCCTGGTCCCAGAGGAGCGCCCAGAGCACGGGGTGCGGGTCGAAGATGAACGCGCGCAGCGCGAGCGCGAGGTACAGGCCGAGCGTCAGCCCGACGACGTCGATGAGCGCGAGGACGAGCGAGCTCGCCATGCGCCGTCCGAGCGACTTCAGCGGCGTCGGCGCCAGGAGATACGGCCGCGCAGCCCGCGCGTCCTCAGCGGGGGCCGGGTCAGCCACGCGGCGATCGTACCTCGGTGACGACGTCGACAACGGCCCGCGCCCAGTGATCGAGGGAGTGGTCGCGGGCGACGCGGCGGCGAAGCTCGTCGCCCGCGGCGATGCGGGCGTCGAGCGGGCTGCCGGCGAACGCATCGAGCCGCGCGGCGAGCGCGGCCGCATCGCGCGGCGGCGCGATCAGGTCGACGGGCAGCCCGCCGAGGAGCGGGCGGAACGCAGCGTTCGTCGAGAGCACCGGCCGGCGGCACGCTGCCGCCTCGAACACGGCCTTGTCGAGCGTCGCGCCGGCGCGCGGCTCATTCGGGCTGACGACGAGGTCGATGCCGGCGAGGAGCTCCGGCACCTCTTCGCGCGGGACGGCGTCGCGAACATCCGCGCGCGCGGCCAGCTCGCGGCGGTGCTCCACCTCGTCCGCCGTGAGCGACGGCCCGCGGATCTCGAGCCGAAGGTCCGCTTCCGCGAGCTCGACGGCCTCGACGAGCGTGCCCAGGCCCTTCCAGCGCGCGGTGCGGCCGAGCGCGAGCAGGCGAAGCGGGCCGTCGTGCGGCTCGACCGACGGGGCGTCGAACCGCTCGACGTCGATTGCATGGCCGATCGCGTGGAGCCGCGGCGTCGGCACCGGGTAGCTCGACGCGTCGACGCTGAGCGCCGCGTCGACGATGCGCGTCGCGGCGCGCAGCGCACGGCTCGCGTGCCAGTGCGTGTACCAGAGGAGCAGCGGCGCGCGGCGGGCACGTGCGATCGGCGCGGCGAGCAGCGCGAACTGAGGAACCATGTGGACGAGCACGGCGTCCGCGCCTCGCGTTGCGTCGCCCACGGCACGTTCGAACGCGGCGACGCGCCCGATGCGGGAGCTCGCGTCGAACGTCCGCACGCTCGCGTTCTCGGGGGCCGTCCACTCGCACTGCCGCGTGACGACGGCGAGGTGGTCGACGCGCGCCGCGAGCGCGGCTGCGAGGTCGAGCGTCTGCGCAAGCGCGGGATGCGCTGGATCGAGTGTCTGCGTGACGAAGACGAGCTTCACCGCGCGCCCGCGAGGACGTCGTCGACGAGCTTGCGGTACTTGGCGGCGAAGTCCGCAGCCGTCTGGTGCCAAGCGCGGTATGTCCCGCGCGCCGCGCCGCCGAGGCGCACCGCCAGCTCGTGGTCGTCGAGGACGCGCACGAGCGCAGCGACGAGCGCCGGCGTGTCGGCACGCGGAACGAGCAGCCCGTCTTTGCCGTCGGTGACGATGTCCGGGATCCCGCCCGCGTCGGTCGCGACCGCCGTGCGCCCGCGCGCGAACGCCTCGAGCACCACGCGGCCGAGCCCTTCCGGCCACGACGGCAGGACGAGCGCGCGTGATGCGTCGATCGCCTGGATCACGCCGTCGGGGTCGAGCGACTCGTGATGCTCCACGCCCTGCACCTCTGAAACGAGCGCGTCGATCGTCGCCCGCCGCGAGCCGCGGCCGACCACTGTCAGACGCGCGTCAGGCACGCGCTGCGCGACCTCGCGCCACGCGCGGGCGAGCCCGTCGACGTTCTTGTACGTCTCGAGTGCGCCGACGAACACGATGCGCTTCTCCTCGGGCACCGTCGCCAACGGCCGAGACTCGAAGGCTTCGAGGTCGCTGTACGTCGGGAAGGACGCCGTCGCCGGGATCCCGCGCACGCGCTCGACGATCGACGACGTGAACGGCGACAACGCGCGGGTCGCGTCCGCGTGCGCGATGCCGAACCACGCCGTCGCGTCCGCGGCTCTCGCGACCGCGCGACGGCGCGGGGAGCCGTACCCGCGGGTGAACGTCTGCGGGTCGCCGTGCACCTCGACCACGAGCTTCGCCCGCGGGCGCGTCGCACGGACGATCGAGCCGAGGAACGGATCCGACGCGATCACGACGTCCGGGCGGAACGTGCGCGCTGCGCGAACGACTTCGAGCGGCAGGCGCGAGTAGAACGCCGGCGCCGCGTCCGGCAGGATGCGGAACCGCGAGTCGCCGGCACCTGTACCGGCATTCAGCACCCTGAAGTCGAAGACCTCGCCGAGCGCGTCCCACTTCTTCTGCAGCCACGGCTCGAGCGGCAGCGCCAGGCGGCCGCGGCCGACGAACAGGACGCGCGGGGTCATCGCGCCTCGTCGAGCAGGATCCGCTCGAGCCGCTCGTAGATCGCATCGCGCCCGATGGCCGCGACCGACTGCTGCGCGTTCGCGGCGAGTCGAGCGTGCAGGTCGTCGTCTTCGAGCACGCGGCGCAACGCGAGCGCGAGCGCGTCCGGGTCGTTCGGCGGGACGAGCAGCCCGTTTTCGCCGTCGTGCACGACTTCGGGAACCCCGCCGACCGCGGTCGAGACGACGGGCGTGCCGACGGCGAGCGCCTCGACCGCGGCGTGCGGCAGGTTCTCCCAGGCGCTCGACAGCACGGCGGCGCGTGCGCCGGCGAGGTGCGCGAGCACACCGGCACGCGGCAGCGCGCCCACGAACCTGACGCGGTCGGGCGCGCGCCGCTCGAGCTCGGCGCGCTCAGGCCCGTCGCCGACGATGTCGAGCCGTGCGCCGTCGACGCGCTGGATCGCGTCGAGCAGCACGGGGAGCGCCTTCTGCTCCGTGAGACGGCCCACGAAGACGAAGGTGCCGTCCACGAGCGGCGCGGGCGTCACGTCGACCGGCGGCGGCGCCGGGTTCACGAGCACCTCGATGCGCGACGCGTCGAGCTTCCACGTCGCCGCCATGTGCGCGAGGTATGCGCTCGGGACGACGATGCGGCGCGCCCGGCGAAGCGCCGCGCTGCGTAGGTGCTTGAGCACGTCGACCTTCGCCCCGCTCGCGGCCTGAAAGGCCTCGAGCGACCCGCCGAAGAGGCCGTAGCGGCGTGCACGCTCGTAGGCCGGGTCCGACACGAGTTTCGCGACGAGCGGCTTCCGCGCCGCCGTCGAGGCAATCGCCGCGGCCGCGTAGGTCGCCGTCGCGTAGACGACGTCGCTCCGGCCCGCGAGCCGTGCTCCTGCGACCGCGACCTGCGGGTAGCGCACGACGAACGGGCGGCCGCGCGCGACCGCGTGCACCGGCACCGGCCGCTCGGTGGGCTCCGAGTCGGCCATTGTCACGACCTCGACCGAATGGCCGCGCTCGGTCAGGAAGCGTGCGAAGTCCGGCCCGTGCGTGGCGGGACCGCCGACGTCGGGCGGCCAGATCCCCGTGAGGAACGCGACACGCATCCGGTTATCGTAGGTCGGCGTGGCGGCGATCCGGCAGATGGCTCTGTGGCCGACGCTGCGCTCGCGGAGCTTTGCGCTCCTCGTCGCCGCCGTCGCGTTCTCGCTGATCCGCGCGCGCGACCAGCCCGGCCTCGACATCGGGATCGGCGGCACAACCGCGACGATCGTCCCCGGCGACCTCCTGCTCGCGGCGCTGTTCGTCGTCGCGCTCCTGCTCATCGCGCGAGAGCGGCCTTCTCGCTGGACACTCGCCGTGATCGCGGCCGCAGGCGCGTTCGGGCTGCTCGTCGTCGGCACCGGCGCCGTGAACGGCGCGGCGTCCTTCGTCGGCGGCGCGAAGGTGATGGAGCTCGCTGCGCTCGGGCTCGGCGCGATGGTCCTCGTGCGCCGCGAGCGCGAGCTCGAGGCGGTCGTCGACCTCCTGATCCTGTTCACCATCGCAGCCGACGCCGTCGCGCTCGTCCAGTTCGTGCGGCAAGGCGGTGGCCGCCAAGCGTCGTTCCTCGGCGAGCACGACTTCGCAGCGCTCGCGATCCTGCCGCTCCTCTACGGGCTCGTGCTCGTTCACGAGCGGCGGCGGGGGCGACGCGCCGCCCTGGCGATCTGCTCCGGCTCACTCGGCGTCG
>DATDNT010000097.1:0-18694 GCA_036518135.1 Gaiellaceae bacterium
CTCGGCCTCACCGACGGCGAGTTCGACCGCATCTGCGACCTCCTCGAGCGCACGCCGAACGACTTCGAGCTGGCGGTCTTCTCGCTGCTGTGGTCGGAGCACTGCGGTTACAAGCACTCGGCGCGGCTCCTGAAGCGGCTGCCGTCGGACGGCGAGCGCGTGTTGCAGGGGCCGGGCGAGAACGCGGGCGTGATCGACCTCGGCGACGGCATCGCGGTCGCGTTCAAGGTCGAGTCGCACAACCACCCGTCGGCGGTCGAGCCGTTCCAGGGCGCTGCGACCGGCGTCGGCGGGATCCTCCGCGACGTGGTCGCGATGGGAGCGCGTCCGATCGCGCTCCTCGACGGGCTGCGTTTCGGCAGCCCCGACTGGCACTTCGAGCGCGCCGTCGCCGGCATCGGCCACTACGGCAACTGCGTCGGCGTGCCGAACGTCGGCGGCGAGTGCGCGTTCGACGAGGCCTATGCAGCGAACCCGCTCGTCAACGCGATGTGCGTGGGCGTGCTCCCGACCGAGCGCGTGCTCTCGGCGAAGGCGCAGGGAGTCGGCAACCTGCTCGTCCTCTACGGCGCGTTCACCGGGCGCGACGGGATCGGCGGCGCCTCGGTGCTCGCCTCACAGGACCTCGAAGGGTCCGACGAGAAGCGCCCGTCCGTCCAGATCGGCGACCCGTTCCGCGGCAAGGCGCTGATCGAGGTGTCGCTCGACCTCGTCGAGCGCGGTCTCGTCGTGTCACTCCAGGATTGCGGCGCCGCCGGGCTCGCGTCGTCGCTGTCCGAGATGGCGCGCGACGGAATGGGCGTCGACGTGCACCTCGACCGCGTCCCGCTCCGGGAGGACGGGATGGCGCCGTGGGAGATCATGGTCTCCGAGTCGCAGGAACGGATGGTCGCCGTCGTCGCGCCGGAGCGGCTCGACGACGTGCGCGCGGCCTGCGCGGCGTGGGAGCTGCCGTGCACCGTGATCGGCGCGGTGACGGATCACGGCGAGCTGCGCGCGCTCGTCGACGACGAGGTCGTCGGCTCGATCCCCGCCGAATTGCTCACCGACGGCTGCCCGCGCTACGACGTCGAGCAGCGCGCGCGCGCAGTCGCGCGCGCTCCGGTCGACGCGGTGAACCACGAGCCGAAGACGTGGGTGTTCGAGCGATACGACCACCTCGTCGGCTCGCGCACCGTGCGCCGTCCCGGCCTCGACGCGGCGGTGCTGAGGATCGACGGCACGCGCGGAATTGCCGTCTCGCTCGACGGGCCGCCGCTCGGCGTGCGCGACCCGCGCGAGGCCGGCTGGCGCGCGGTCCTCGACGCGGCGATGAACGTCGCCTGCGCGGGCGGCGAGCCGCTCGCGCTCACCGACTGCCTCAATTTCGGCAACCCCGAGAAACCGGAGATCGGCTGGGAGCTCGCGCAGGCGATCGAGGGCATCTCGCTGGCGGCGGAGTCGCTCGGCATCCCCGTCGTCTCCGGCAACGTGTCGCTCTACAACGAGACCGGCGGCGCGCCGATCCCGCCCACGCCCGTCGTCGGCTGCGTCGGCCTCGTCCGCGACGTCACGCGCATCCCCGACAGGTGGCGGAGCGGCGACCGCGTGCTCCTGCTCCGGGGCTTCGGCCACGGCCTCGTCGCCTTCGTCTGGCGCCACGCGCACCTGTTCTCGCTGGCGCACGACGTGTCGGACGGCGGCGTCGCCCTCGCGCTGCGCGAGGCCGAGGCGTGGAGCGGCCGCGACGCCGACTGTGACGCCGTCGAAGCCGAAGGCGTGATCGTCGCAACGTCGCACGACGTCCCGTGGGACGACGTGGTCGAGCTCGGATTCGTGCGCTGATGTGCGGCGTCTTCGGGGTCCGGGCTCCTGGGCGTGACGTCGCGCGGCTCACGTACTTCGGGCTGTACGCGCTGCAGCACCGGGGGCAGGAGTCGGCGGGGATCGCCGTGTCCGAGGACGGCCGGCTGACGGTGCTGCGCGACCTCGGGCTCGTGCCGCAGGTGTTCGACGAGCGCAGCCTCTCCGGTCTGAAAGGGCAGCTCGCGATCGGCCACGCGCGCTACTCGACGACCGGCGGCAACGCGTGGATCAACTCGCAGCCGCTGATCCACCACGGCCGCGTGCGCACGGTCGCGCTCGGCCACAACGGCAACCTCGTGAACGCCGACGAGCTCCGGGTGGAGATCGGGAAGACGCTCGGGTCGACGTCCGACTCCGAGGTGATCGCGGCGATCGTCGGCGACGACCCGCGCCCGCTGCGCGACGCCGTGCCCGCGGCGATGCGGCGCCTCGAGGGCGCCGCGAGCGTCGTCGGCCTCGCCGACGAGACGCTCTTCGCGTTCCGCGACGCGCACGGATTTCGCCCGCTCGTCCTCGGGCGCCTCGGCGACGACCACGTCGTCGCCTCCGAGACGTGCGCGCTCGACCTCGTCGGCGCCGAGGTCGTGCGCGAGATCGAGCCGGGCGAGCTCGTGCTGATCGACGGCGACGGTGTCGAGTCGATCCGCGCGCTCGAGTGCGCCGACGGCGGCGCGCTCTGCATCTTCGAGTTCTTCTACCTCGCCCGTCCCGACTCGCAGCTGTGCGGCGTCGAGGTGCACGGGGCGCGCGTCCGGATGGGCGAGCGCCTCGCCGTGGAGGCGCCTGTCGATGCAGATCTCGTGCTGCCGATCCCCGACTCGGGGACGCCCGCGGCGATCGGGTTCGCGCGCGCGACCGGCATCCCCTTCAGCGAGGGACTGATCAAGAACCGCTACGTCGGCCGCACGTTCATCCAGCCCGAGCAGAGCATGCGCGAGCAGGGCGTGCGGATGAAGTTCAACCCGCTCGGCGAGGTCGCGGGGAAGCGCCTCGTCGTCGTCGACGACTCGATCGTGCGCGGCTCGACGACGCGGCAGATCGTGCAGATGCTCTTCGACGCGGGCGCGAGCGAAGTTCACCTGCGCATCTCGTCGCCGCCGATCGTCTCGCCGTGCTTCTACGGAATCGACTTCGCGTCGGAGGACGAGATGATCGCCGCGAACGCCACGGTCGAGGAGGTGCGCGCGGCGATCGGCGCGACGACCCTCGCGTACCTCTCCCGCGAGGCGCTCGAGGAGTCGACGGGGCGCCCCGCCGACACACTCTGCCGCGCGTGCCTGACTCGGAACTACCCGACGCGGGTACCGGCGGCTCGTGCGGTGGACAAGCATCGCTTCGAGCCTGCTGCTCGCGTGTAGCCTCTCGGCCTGCGGCGGGAGCCGTCTCGATGCGCACACGGCGGAGCGTCTCGCGGTCGCGAGAGCGGCGAGGACGCCGTCGTACTGGCTCGGGACGAAGTACGACGGGCTGAAGCTCGTGCACGTCGACTCGGGCGCCGACGCGTTCTTCGCCTCCGAGCTCTACTACGCCGACTGCTCGTGGCTCGACGTGAACTCGCTGAGCCCGAAATGTCACCGCGTGATCGAGGTCGACAACGACGCGTCCGCGCCCGGCGAGATCTCGACGATGGGCCGCTGCATCTTCTCGACGAGGATCAACGGCGTCACCGTGGCGACGTTCCCCGTCAACCCGGGTGACCTTCGCGTCTTCGCCCAGAGCGCGACGCCGATGGTGTCGTCCGAGAAGCGTGCGTGGTCACTGGAGGCGATCGCGGCGCTGAAGCCGCTGAACGGACATCCCCTCGCCCACCGCGACGTCTCGACCGCACTCGGCACCTGCAAGGCACCGCCGCCGAAGCCGCCCGTGCACCTCACCGCGCGGCAGCGTTACGCCCGCCGGATGAAGCTCGCGTTCGCGGTTGCGCAGTCCGGCGGGATCAACCTGAACGCAGTCGACCCTACTGCCGCGCGGCCGAAGGCGGTCCTCGAGGAGTTCCTCGCCGGCAGCGCGAACGTCGCTCCGCTCCTCCGGAACGTCGCCGACCGGACGGCGAAGATCGCCCCACCGCCCGACGCGGCGGCACCGGAGGCGCAGCTCGTCACCGCAATGCGGCACTCCGCGGACGTCGTCGACGAGGTGCGCAGCGACGCGAAGCGCGACGGCCTCGACGAACGCGCGTGGTCGGCCGATCGACGCGACCTCCGGCCGAAGCTCGGCGCCGCCGCCGCCCAGGTCCAGCGCGCGCTCCGCGCGTATCGCGCACACGGGTACTCGACCTACGTCAAGCCGTCGGACTGACGGCGACGAACACGTCGAGCTCGTCGTGTCGGCGGTAGTGCTCGATCGTCGGCCGCGACGCGTCGACGGTGTCGCCGGCCGCCGTGTCGAGGCGGTGGACGCACGGCAGGATCTGTTCGTACAGCCCAGGCGGCTCGCCGCGGAGGCGCTCGCGCAGGTACGCGCCGCCGGGCAGCGTCCCGTGCTCGAGCCCCTCCACGCGCTCCCCCGAACGCACGCAGGCCCAGTACTCCTGCGTCTCCGGCCAGAACGCGCCGAAGAACGCGTTGCCGCGCAACGGGATGCGCGACTCGAGCTCCGCCCACGCCTCCTGTATGTGGTCGTCGTCGGAGCAGACGAACGCCACTGGCACGTCCTCGCGGTCGACGCGCTCAGCCGAGCTCATGCGCGCGGCCGTAGCGCACGGCGCGGCGGACGCGCCGCGGATCGTGCCCCTGTTCGAGCAGGCGCTGCCGCAACTCGCCCTCGCGCGCGAGCCGGAAGAACAGCCACACGAGCACGGCGAGCGTGACGATCGAGCCCTCGGCCATCATCACGACGCCGCCGAGGTTCAGGTCGTGCACCGGTGTGATCCCCCACTCCGGCGCGTGCCGGTACACCGAGTAGAACGCCGTCGACGACCAGATGAAGACGTTGCCGAGGATCGTCTCGAGCAGGCGCACGACGGCGATGTACGCGAACTTCATCCCCGTCCCGAACCACTCGGGGCCCGGCAGCGTCTCCACGACCGGCTCCCACATGAGACAGCCGGCGGTGAAGAAGCAGAAGTGCTCGAACGCGTGGATCGAGTCGTGGTGCAACGCCGCGTCGTAGAGGTACGGGATGTGCCACAGGTAGAGGTCGAACGCCCACAGCGGCAGCGCGACGAACGGATGCGCGAGGCCCCGCAGCCGCTCCACGAGCTTGAACTGCAGCAGCGGCCGCAGTATCTGGCCGTTCAACCCGAGCATGAAGCACAGCGGCGCGAGGTCGCCGAGGATCACGTGCTGCGTCATGTGGAAGAAGAAGAAGTGCTCCTCGCCGAGGGAGTCGATCGGCGAGTTCAGCGCGAGCACCGTCAGCGCGATCCCGCTCCAGAACATCCACTGCTTCCAGGCGGCGACGGGGCGGCCCTGCGCGGCAAGCGTGCGCGTGCGCTTCAGGTACAGACCGGCGACGACGACCGTGGGCACGATCTGGAGCGGCTCCAGCGTCCACGGCGTGACGAGCGACGGCGAGTCCATCCCTTTGGAAGAGTAGTGCCGTGCATCTCTTCCACTACCACCTGGTCACGTCGCAGCTTCGCGACGTCGAGGCGCGGTACCTGGGGAAGCTCGGGTTCGACCTCGTCGCGCGCTACGGCCGGATCGGCGACGAGCACGTCGCGATCGAGCCCGGCGTCTCGTGGGAGAAGCTCGACCACGACGGCTTCAAGCTGCGGCTCTCCGAGCTCGAGCGCGGCGCCGTCAACGTCGTCGTGCAGCCCGGGCACTGGCGGGTCCCCCGCGTCGACCACCTCGGGATCGCCCTCGACGAGGACGACTTCCAGTCCGTCCTCGGCCGCGCGATGCAGTGGAACCTGCGCGTGCAGGAGCACGGCGGCCGCCGGACGTTCGTCGCGACGAACGCCGGGTACCGCCTCGAGGTGCACCCGCCGCGCGAGTGGATCGACGAGCTGCTCGACGAGCGGGACGAGCTGCACGTGGCCGAAATCCAGCTGCGGGCCGACGAGCCGGAGACGAAAGCCGGCGCGCTCGCCGACATCCTCGGGCTCGAGATGCGCGACGACGCGGTCGACGTCGGGGGCACGGTCGTCCGGTTCCTGCCGGGCGGGCCCGAGGGCCGACCCGAGTTGTACGGTGAGCGCTTCGAGTGACCGAGCGCAGCTACGCCGCAGCCGGTGTCTCCCTCGCGACCGCGGTGTCGGTCGTCGACCGGCTGAGGGCGGCGGTCGAGTCGACCGGGGCGCGCGGCTTCGGCGCCTTCGCGGGACTGCACCCGCTGGACGGCGAGCGCTACCTGGCGGCGTCGACCGACGGGGTCGGGACGAAGCTGATCCTGGCGCGCGGGCGGGGCCGGCTTCGCGACTGCGGCGCAGACCTGGCGGCGCACTGCATCAACGACGTCGCGACGTGCGGCGCCGAGCCGCTGATGCTCCTCGACTACGTCGCGGCGAACGAGATCCAGCTCGACGAGGTCGCCGATCTGGTCGAGGGCGCCGCCGAGGTGTGCCGGGCCGCAGGCGTCGCGCTCGTCGGCGGCGAGACGGCGGAGCTCCCGGGGATCTACGCCGCCGGCGAGCTCGACTTCGCGGGGACGTGCGTCGGCGTCGTCTCGCGCGCCGACCTCGTCGACGGCTCGGCGATCGAGGCAGGCGACGCGGTGATCGGCTTCCCGTCGGCCGGCGTGCACGCGAACGGGTTCACGCTCGTCCGACAGGTGCTCGAGGAGGAGGACTACGACGGCGACGACCTGCTCGCGCCGACGCGCCTCTACCTCGACGTCGCGCGCGCGTTGCGCGGGCGCGCGAAGGCATTCGTGCACGTGACCGGCGGCGGCATCCTCGGCAACCTCGAGCGCGTGCTCCCGGACGGCCGTAGCGCGCAGATCGACTGGAACGCCTGGGAACGGCCCGAGGTGTTCCGATGGCTCGCACGTCACGTCGACGAGGAGGAGCTGCGGCGCGTCTTCAACCTCGGGATCGGCTGGTGCGCCGTCGTTCCCGGGGCGCACGACGGCGAGACGGTGATCGGGAGGATTCGGTGATCGGGGTCCTCGTCAGCGGCAACGGGTCGAACTTGCAGGCGTTGATCGACGCCGGCCTGCCGGTGTCCGCCGTCGCGTCGAACCGGAAGGACGCCTACGCGCTCGTCCGCGCCCGCAGCGCGGGCATCCCGACCGCGACGTTCGCGCTCGACTGCCACGCGGACCGCGCCGAGCGCGACCTCGTGATGGCGACGTGGCTCGAGGAGCACGGCGTCGAGCTGGTCGTCCTCGCCGGATACATGCACCTGCTGACCGAGCCGTTCCTGAAGCGCTTCCCGGAGCGAATCGTCAACGTCCACCCCTCGCTGCTGCCCGCGTTCCCCGGTGCGCACGCGATCAGCGACGCGCTCGCGGCAGGGGTCGAGACGACCGGCGTGACCGTCCACTACGTCGATGCCGGGCTCGACACCGGGCCGGTGATCGCGCAGGAGGCCGTGCCGGTCGAGCCGCGGGCGACGCTCGAGGAGCGGATCCACGCGGTTGAGCACCGGCTGCTCCCGAAGGTGGTGAGCGACATCTGTCTCGCCGTGCGCTGATCTCGGTGTTCGACAAGCAGGGCGTGCTCGAGTTCGCGCAGGGGCTGCACGACCTCGGGTTCCGGATCGTGTCCTCGGGGGGCACCGCGGCGCACCTCGCGGAGCACGGGCTGCCGGTGACGCGCGTCGAGGACGTGACGGCCGCGCCGGAGATGCTCGGCGGCCGCGTCAAGACGCTGCACCCGCGCATCCACGGGGGCATCCTCGCGCGCCGCGACGTCGCCGAGGACGTCGCCCAGCTCGAGGAGCAGGAGATCGAGCCGATCGACGTCGTCTGCGTGAACCTCTACCCCTTCGCATCCGTCGCCTCGCGCCGCGGCGCGACCGAGGAGGAGATCGTCGAGATGATCGACGTCGGCGGGCCGTCGATGATCCGCGCCGCCGCGAAGAACTTCGCGCACGTCGCCGCCGTCTCGAGCCCGGACCAGTACGACGCCGTCCTCGCCGAGCTGCGCGAGCACGGGGAGGTGACCGAGGAGACGCGCCGTCGTCTCGCGGCCGAGGCCTTCGCCACGACGGCGGCATACGAGGCGACGATCGCGAACTGGTTCGGCGAGACCGAGAAGTTCCCGGAGCAGCTCACGCTCGCCTTCCGGAAGGTGCTCGACCTCTCGTACGGCGAGAACCCGCACCAGGCGGCGGCGTACTACCGCGAGCTCGGCGCGCGGCGGGACCTCCTGTCGCGGGTCGAGCAGCTCGGCGGCAAGGAGCTCTCGTACAACAACCTCGCCGACCTCGAGGGAGCGCGCCGGATCGCGCGCGAGTTCGCGCTGCCCGCGGTCGTGATCGTCAAGCATGCGAACCCGTGCGGGGTCGCCGTCGCGGGCACGATCGAGGAGGCGTGGGAGCGCGCGCTCGCCGCCGACCCCGTCTCGGCGTTCGGCTGCGTGGCGGTGCTGAACCGGGACGTGACGGCCGCCCTCGGAGCCCGGATCGCGGAGCACTTCGCCGAGGTCGTGCTCGCACCGGGGTACGACGCCGACGCCGTCGCCGCGTTGCGGACGAAGAAGAACCTGCGGATCCTGCGCGACGACGAGCGGCGCGCGGAGACCCCGGGCGAGCGCGACTACAAGCGCGTCCTCGGCGGAATCCTCGTGCAGGAGCGCGACGCCGACATCGAGGACCGGGAGGCGATGGAGATCGTCACGGGGCGGGTCTCGGAGCATCAGTGGGGCGACCTCCTGTTCGCGTGGCGCGTCTGCAAGCACGTCTCGTCGAACGCGATCGTGATCGCGCGCGACCTGCAGACGATCGGCATCGGCGCCGGGCAGATGTCACGCGTCGACGCCGTGCGGATCGCGGTCGAGAAGGCGCGCGAGCACGGGCACGACCTCGCAGGCGCCGTTCTCGCGAGCGACGCCTTCTTCCCGTTCGCGGACGGCCCTCAGCTGGCGCTCGACGCCGGGATCACGGCGATCGCGCAGCCCGGCGGGTCGCGCCGCGACGACGAGGTGAAGGCGGCGGTCGAGATCGCGCGCGCCGCGATGGTGCTCACCGGGCGCCGACACTTCCGTCACTGATCCCTGCGGAATATCCTCACCTCGGGTCGCGTTCGACCCGGGCAAAACGGGTGACGGAGGGATGAGCGATGGCTGAAGCCGATCCGCGGCGCTGGAAGGCGCTGGCAGTGGTGTGTGCGGCGTTCTTCATGACGGTTCTCGACGTGTCGATCGTCAATGTCGCGTTGCCGTCGATCGGCAAGGCGCTCGACTTCTCGCGCGACAACCTGCAGTGGGTGATCACCGCCTACTCGATCTCCTTCGGCGGCTTCCTGCTGCTCGCCGGCCGGACGGCCGACCTGCTCGGGCGGCGGCGGGTGTTCCTGACGGGCGTCGTCCTCTTCACCGCCGCGTCGTTCATGTGCGGCCTCGCGTGGTCCGAGGGCGTGCTCATCGCGTCGCGCGCCGTCCAGGGCCTTGGCGCCGCGATCATCTCGCCGGCCGCCCTGTCGATCATCACGACGACGTTCGACGAGGGCGCGGAGCGCAACAAGGCGCTCGGCATCTGGGGCGCGATCGGGGGCTCCGGCGCCGCCGTCGGCGTCCTCGCGGGAGGCGTCCTGACGAAGTACCTCGGCTGGGAGTGGATCTTCTTCGTCAACGTCCCGGTGGGCGCGCTCGTGCTCGTGCTGGCGCCGCGCCTCGTCCGCGAGAGCCGCGAGCTGCGCGAGGGGACGCACGACGTCCCGGGAGCGCTGACGGTGACGGCAGGGCTCGCGCTCCTCGTCTACGCGGTCTCGAACGCGCCGGCGCACGGCTGGAGCTCCGGCTGGACGATCTCGCGCATCGCGATCGCGGCGGCGTTGCTCGTCGCGTTCCTCGTGATCGAGGCGCGCTCCAAGGACCCGATGCTGCCGTTCCGCATCTTCCGCATCAGAACCGTCGCGGGGGCGAACGTCGCCGGGCTCCTGCTCGGCGCGGTCGTGTTCGCGAACTTCTTCCTGCTGACGCTGTACGTGCAGCAGGTGCTCGGCTGGTCGGCGCTGAAGACCGGCATCACGTTCATCGCGACGGCGGGCACGGCGGTGCTGTGGGCGGGGCTCGCACAGGCCCTCGTCACGCGCGTCGGGCCGAAGACCGTGATGGCTGCGGGCTTCGTGGCGATGATCGCCGGCATGGTGTGGTACACGCAGATCCCGGTGCACGGCTCGTACTGGAGCGACCTGCTCCCGGGCTACCTGCTCGTCGGGTTCGCGTTGCCGTTCTGCTTCATCCCGGTGTCGATCGCGGCGCTTGCCGGCGTCGAGTCGCACGAGGCAGGGCTCGCGTCGGGGCTGATCAACACGGCGCAGCAGATCGGCGGCGCGGTCGGCGTCGCGGTGACGTCGTCCGTCTCGCTCAGCCACTTCAACACGCTGCTGCGCGCGCACGGCCCGCAGTCGTTCCCGCAGTCGTTCACCGCCGGCTCGCAGTGGGCGTTCTGGGTCTGCGTGGGCATCGCGGCGGTCGGGCTCGTCGCGTCGCTTCTGCTCGTCCGCAGGGACGAGCTCGCGCAGGTGGAGGAGGCCGCCGCGCTCGCGTGACGGACGCCGACCTCGCGCTCCGCAACCGCACGTACGCGCTGTTCGTGGAGCTCGGCCGCGCGCCCGCGGCGGCCGAGCTCGGCGACCCCGCCCAGGTGAGGGAGGGATGGCGGCGGCTGCACGAGGCGCACGCGCTCGTGCTCAACCCGGCGACGGACGAGCTGCGGATGTGCAACCCGTTCAGCGCCGTCCCGACCGCCTATCGCGTGCAGGCGAACGGCCGCTGGTGGTACGCGAACTGCGCCTGGGACGCGTTCGGCGTCCTCGCCGCGCTCGACGTCGGCGGCCGCATCGAGTCGTCGTGCCCCGACTGCGGCGAGCCGTATGCGGTCGAGGTGCGCGACCGGCGGCCCGACGACACCTCGCTCGTCTTCCACTGCCTCGTCCCGGCCGAGAGCTGGTGGGCCGACATCGTCTTCACCTGAAGCACGATGAACCTCTTCCGGTCGGAGGAGCACGTGGCGCGATGGCTCGGCGCGCGCGAGCCAGGGGCGACGATCCCCGTGCGGACGCTGAGCGACCTCGCGCACGCGTGGTGGGACACGCGGCTCCGCCCCGACTGGCGGCCGCGAACGCGCGACGAGAACCAGGCGATCCTCGCCCGCCTGGGTCTCGTCGGTGCGTTCTGGCGGCTTCCCGGCTAGAGCTCGCCCGGCTTCGCGAACCGATAGAAGTGCGCGCCGAGGCCGGCCTGGTTCAGCGCGAACAGCACGCCGAGCATCTCCTCGAGCGCCCGAGCGTGCTCGAGCCCGCCGACGTACGCCGGCTCGTACCCGGCGTCGCGGATCAGCTGCTCCGTCACCTCCCGCGCCTCGTCGTCCGCCGCGAACAGGTTCGACGGCCGGACGCGCTGGCTGTCGATCTCGTCGTAGACGGCGGCGAAGTTGAGGTTGAACGACTTCGCCGTGGGGCCGCCGACGATGGACTTGACCTCGTGCGCGAGCGACTCGTGCCCCTCGTTACGGCCGCGGAACGCGTTCGTGGCGTCGATCGTCGTCTTGCCGCCGATGCCGCTCACCTTCCCGAGCGCGTCCGGGATGTCCGGCGACGGCACCGCCACGAGGACGACGTCGGCGTCCGCTGCGTCGCCGCCGTCGCGGCCGATTTCGGTCACCTCGTGCCCTGCCCTGCGCCAGCGCGCGGCGAGCCCGCCGCCGACGTTTCCCCTTCCGATCACGGTGATCTTCATGCCGGTGAGAACGCGAACGGCGCCGGTACGCTTCCCCGTCGATGGCGCGCGAGTACCCGACCGTGCTCGACCTCGTCGGCAATACGCCGATCGTGCGGCTGACGCGGATCGCCGGCGGGCTCGACGTCGAGCTGCTCGCGAAGCTCGAGTTCCTCAACCCCGGCGGCTCGAACAAGGACCGCATCGGCCTCGCGATGATCGAGGCCGCCGAGCGGGACGGGAAGCTCAAGCCCGGCGGGACGATCGTCGAGCCGACCTCGGGCAACACCGGCGTCGGGCTGGCGATCGCGGCCGCGCTGAAGGGCTACCGCTGCATCTTCGTCATGCCCGACAAGATGAGCCAGGAGAAGATCTCGATGCTCCGTGGCTACGGCGCCGAGGTCGTGATCACGCCGACCGCGGTCGACCACGACTCGCCCGAGTCGTACTACTCGGTGTCGTCGCGACTCGCCGAGGAGATCCCCGGCGGCTTCAAGCCCGACCAGTACTCGAACATGTCGAACCCGGAGGCGCATTACCGGACGACCGGCCCGGAGATCCTCGAGCAGACGGGCGGCGAGCTCGACTCGATCGTGATCTCCGTCGGGACGGGCGGCACGATCAGCGGCGTCGGCCGCTACTTCAAGGAGAACGCGCCGCACGTGAAGATCGTCGGGGTCGACCCCGAGGGCTCCGTCTACACCGCGAAGAGCGAGGACGACCTGCACCCGTACCTCGTCGAGGGGATCGGCAAGGACACGTGGCCCGAGACGATGGACCGCGAGGTGGTGGACGAGTGGCTCCGCGTCTCCGACCGCGACTCGTTCCTCGCCGCGCGGCGCATGGCGCGGGAGGAGGGGCTGCTCGTCGGCGGCTCCGCCGGCACGACGATCGCCGGTGCGCTCCGGTACGCGGCAGGCGCGCCGAAGGGCGCGCGGATCCTGACGATCCTGCCCGACTCCGGGCGCTCGTACCTGTCGAAGTTCCTCGACGACAACTGGATGATCGAGCACGGGTTCCTCGAGCGCGGCGTGCCGGTGCCGCGCGTGCGCGAACTGCTGCGCACGAAGTCCGACGAGACACCGCAGCTCGTGACGGTGTCTGCGCACCAGAAGGTCGCGGAGGCGATCTCGCTGATGGAGCAGTACTCGATCTCGCAGCTGCCGGTCGTGCGCGACGGCGAGGTGTCGTCGCTCGCGGACGTGATCGGGTCGCTGCAGGACCGTGCGCTCCTCGACCTCGTCTTCAAGAACGCCGACGCGTTGCACGAGGACGTCGCCGTCGCGATGCAGGGACCGCTGCAGGCGATCGACGCGGACGCCTCCGTCGACGAGATCGTGACGGCGCTCACCGGCGGCACCAACGCGGTCGTCGTCGCCGACGGCGGCAAGCCGGTCGGCGTCGTAACGCGCAGCGACCTGCTCGACTACCTCGCGCACTCGCGGTAGCGGGCTCTTGATCCGACGCGCACGAGCGGCGATGCTCGTGCCGTGGGGGACGCTGGCGGGCTGTCGCTCGGGGCCGAGCAGATGCGCGAGTTGGGCTATCGGACGGTCGACGCGCTCGTCGACTTCCTGGCGCGCGACGCCGCGCCGATCACGCGCGCCGCTCCGTCCGAGATGCAGGAACGGCTGCGCAAGCCGCTCTCCGAGGAGCCGGAGCCGTTCGACGACCTCCTCGCGCGACTCTTCGGCGACGTGCTGCCGTACGCGAGCAGGTCCGCGCACCCGCGGTTCTTCGCCTTCGTCCCCTTCGCCGGCACGTGGCCGGGAGCGCTCGGCGACTTCGTCGCGTCCGCGGCGAACGTCTACGCCGGCTCGTGGATGGAGTCGGCGGGGCCGGCGCAGCTCGAGCTCGAGGTGCTCGAGTGGTTCCGCGAGTGGACCGGCCTCCCGGAGACCGCGGCCGGCATCCTCACGACGGGCGGCTCGGCCTCGAACTTCGCTGCGCTCGCGTGCGGTGCGCGCGACGGCGTCGTCTACCTGTCCGACCAGTGCCACTCGTCGCTCGCGCGCGCCGCACGCGTCCTCGGCGTCGGCGCCGACCGGCTGCGCGTGCTGCCGACCGACGCCGGGATGCGGCTCGACCCGTCGACGCTCGCGGATGCGGTCGCCGTCGACGCGTCCGTGGGTCGACGGCCCGCGCTCGTCGTGGCGAACGCCGGCGCGACCTCGACCGGCGCCGTCGACCCGCTCGACGAGCTCGCCGACGTGTGCGCCGACGCGGGCCTCTGGCTGCACGCCGACGCCGCCTACGGCGGCTTCGCGATGCTCACCGACCGCGGCCGCCGCGCGCTCCGCGGCATCGAGCGCGCCGACTCGGTGACGCTCGACCCGCACAAGTGGCTGTATCAGCCGTACGAGTGCGGCGCGCTGCTCGTGCGCGACGGCCGCGCGCTCGATGCGACGTTCGCGATCACGTCCGACTACCTGCGCGACGTGACGGCGGCGAGCGGGGAGGTCAACTTCTCGGATCGGGGCCTGCAGCTGACGCGCGCGTCGCGCGCGCTCAAGGTCTGGCTGTCGGTGCGCACGTTCGGGCTCGGCGCGTTCCGGCGCGCGATCGACACCTGCCTCGATCTGACAGAGCGTGCGGCGGCCGCGATCGACGCGTCGCCCGCGTTCGAGCTCGCCGCGCCGCCGTCGCTCGGCGTCGTGTGCTTCCGGCGCACCGACGGCGCGGACGTCGACGGCGTCGCCGCTGCCCTCGAGCAGTCGGGCCGCGGCTTCGTCTCCACGACGCGTGTCCACGGCGAACGGGTCCTTCGCCTGTGCATCCTCAACCACACGACGACGGCCGCCGACGTCGACGAGGTGCTGGCGCTGCTCGCGGACGCCGCTCCCGCGTCCGTCGCGCCGGGGCGCGAGCGCAACGAGACGGTCGGGCTCGACGCCGTCGCAGCGGTCGCCGAGCGTCGGACGGTCACGGCCGGCGAGACCGTCGTGGAGCGGTGGGAGACCGGCGACGAGCTCTTCCTCGTCGCCGGCGGAATCTACGACGTGACGATCGACGGCGCACACGTCGCGACGCTCGGCCCCGGCGACGTCTTCGGCGAGATCGGCGCGGTCGCCTGGGACGGCGGCTTCGCCCGACCGCGCTCCGCCACCGTCACGGCGCGCACGGACGGCGAGCTCGACGTCGTCACGCACGACGCGCTCCGCCAGGTCCTCGACCGCGAGCCGCAGCTCGAGGATCTGCTGCGGCGGCTCGGCGGCGAGCGCCTGCGCACGACGCGATGACGCGCGTCCTCGTCGACGCGCTGCGCAACCCGGCGCTCCGGCGCCTCGAGCTCGCGTTCGCCGCGTTCAACGCGGCCGAATGGGGCGTCTGGATCGCCATGCTCGTGTATGCGTACGCGCGCGGCGGCGCGACCACCGCGGGGCTCGTGGCGTTCGCGCAGCTCGTGCCCGCGTCCGTGTTCGCAACGGTGTGCGCAGGCGCGGCGGCGCGGATCCCGCCGAAGCGCATCCTCGTCGCCTCCTACCTGGCGCAGGCAGTTGCGATGGGCGCCACGGCGGCGGTGCTCCTCGCGCGCGGCCCGGCGATCCTCGCCTACGCCGGCGCAGCCGTCGCCGCCACCGCCGTCACGGCGATCCGGCCCGCGCAGGCCGCGATCGCGCCGACGCTCGCACGGACGCCCGACGAGCTGACGGCGGCGAACGTCGTCTCGGGGTGGATCGAGAGCACGAGCGTGCTCGTGGCGCCCGCCGCCGCCGGCGTCCTGATCGGTCTCGGCGGCGCCGGGACGGTGTTCGCGGTGATGGCGTGCGCGTCGCTCGCGGCGGCGTTCGCCGTCGCGCCGCTTCGCGCGGCCGCTGCGACGAGCGACGAGGCCTCCAGCGCGGTGGCCGCGCTCGCGCGTGTCGCACGCTCGCGTCCGGCGCGTTCGCTGACGTGGCTCCTCGGCGTCGAGGCGATGGTGATCGGCGCGCTCGACGTCCTGTACGTCGCGGTCGCGGTCGGCGTGCTCCACCACTCGGGGTCGGTCGCCGGGTACCTCAACGCGGCGTTCGGCGCGGGCGGCGTCGCGGGAGTCGCGGTGACGGCGTCGCTCGTCGGCCGCCGCCGCGTGGCTCGGTACGTGGCCGCGGGCCTCGGGCTCTGGTCGGCCGCTCTCGTCGTCCTCGCGGTCGCACCCGGGCTCGCGCCCGCGCTCGCGCTGCTCGCAGCGGCCGGCGCCGGGCGCACGCTCGTCGACGTCGCCGGACGGACGCTGCTGCAGCGATCGGTTTCGCCGGAGTCGATCGGCGAGGTGTTCGCGGTGGTCGAAGGCGTGTCGATGGCCGGGCTCGCCGCCGGCTCGCTTCTCGCCTCCGCGCTCGTCGCGCTCGCCGGCGGGCGCGGAGCCGTCGCCGCAGCCGGAATCCTGCTGCCGCTCGCCCTGCTCGTCGTCGCGCGCGGTCTCCTCGACGCCGACGCGCACGCATTGCCGGTGGTCGCGCTCGGGCGCCTCCGCGCCGTGCCGATGTTCGCGCTCCTCGAACGGCCGGCGCTGGAGACGCTCGCGCGCGCGGCGCAGACGGTCGCCGTCGGCGCGGGGACGGCGGTGATCCGCGAAGGCGACGCAGGCGAGCTCTTCTACGTCCTCACGAGCGGCGCGGTCGAGGTCGACATCGGCGGCACGCACGTGCGGACGCTGCACGAGGGCGACGTGTTCGGCGAGATCGCGCTCCTCCGCGACGTCCCGCGCACCGCGACGTGCACCGCGCGCACCGACTGCACGTTCCTGACCCTCGACCGCGCGTCGTTCCTGGCGGCGCTCGGCCGGGGGACCACGGCGCGGTCGGCGGCGGACGCGCTCGCCGTCGCGTACGTCTAGAGAAGCGCCTCGGCCATCGACTCGAGCTGTGGGCGGTTCGCGCGCCGCGCATACGCCCACGTGCAGCGCGCGCCGTAGGCGGCGAGGTACACCGCGGCGCCGTGGATCGCGCTCCGCTCCTCGTCGCTGAACGGCATCCCGCGTGCACGCTCGTAGTCGGCGACGAACGCCACGGTCTCCTCGGGCGTCGTCCACTTCGACACGCCGGGGATCTCCTCGGTGTACACGAAGCTCGCAGCGGCCGTGCCGACGATCCGCGTCTCGGTCTGGGTATCGACGCTGTCCCAGTCGTAGACGGCCGTCGCGCGCAGCTCGTCGTCCCACCGAAAGTGCTTGATCGACCAGTCGGTGTGGCCGACGACGACCCGGCCGACGCGCGCGTCGCGCAGCGGCTTTGCCGCGCGCGCGATCTCGTCGATCCACTCGGCGCCTTCGCGCGTCGCCTCGAAATCGAACAGCGCGTTGTGCGGCGTCGGCCACAATGCCTCGCCCGCGTCGGGGAAGAACGGCCGCGACGGGCGGACGCCGGTGGCGGTCGCCAGGTCGACGAACCTGACGAGGAGCCCGGCGAGCGCGCGCCGCACCGGCGGCTCGTGCGCGTCGCGGAAGACGCCCTCGTCGAGCCACTCCTCCCACGTCACGAGGCCGCGGCGGCCGAGGGGCCGCGGCGCGGGGAACCCCGCGTCGGCGAGCGCCGCCTGCACCCGCTGGACGTCGTCGTGGTAGCGCTCGTCGCGGAACAGCTTGTGCACCTTCATCGCGACACGCGAGCCGTCGCGGCGCTCGATCCCGAACGACGCGCCGACGCTCGCAGCGAAGGCGAAGATGCGGGCCGCCTCCGGGTCGAGCTCGAACGCCTTCGCGCGGATCGCGTCGGCCTCCGCGGTGCCGAGGACGTCGAGGAGTACGGGCGAGCCCGGATACGTTCTGACATACGTGTCGATCGCGTCCACGACGGCCACCCTCGCACAGATCCGGCGGACGATCGTCTCCGCGCAGGGCTTCACGCCGCGCTTCCGGCGCGCCGGCGAGGACGAGGTCGAAGCGGCGATCCGCAGGCTGACGGCGGTGCAGCTCGACTCGATCTCCGTCGTCGACCGCGCGCACCGCCTGACGCTCGCGACCCGGATCGGCGCGTTCGACCCGGGCGCCGTGACACGGCTCCTGCAGGAGGGCCGCGTCTTCGAGTACTGGGCGCACGAGGCCTCGTTGCTCCCGGTCGAGCTGTGGCCTCACTTCCGCGCGACGATGGAGGCGGACGGCCACTGGGGGCTGTTCGACCGCGCGCTGCGCGAGCACGGCGACCTCGTCGAGCCGGTGCTCGCGCGCATCCGGGAGGAGGGGCCGCTCGCTTCACGCGATTTCGAGGGCGGCGGTGGCGGCGGCATGTGGAACTGGAAGCCGGCGAAGATGGTGCTTGAGGCGCTGTGGGACCGCGGCATCCTCGCGATCGCGGGTCGCCGCAACTTCCAGCGGCTCTACGACCTCGCGGAGCGCGTCCTCCCCGCGCAGGTCCTCGCGGCGCCGGCGCCGTCCGAGGACGAGACGCTGCGGACGCTCGCGGTGCTCGCGATCCGCGCGCGCGGCGCGCTCACCGAGGCGGCGGTGCGCGAGCACTGGCGCTGGAAGGGCGGCCGGGCGCGGCTCCACCACCACCTGCTCGCCCTGTGCGACGAAGGCGTCCTGCGCGAGGTGCACGTCGACGACGGCGGCGCGCCGTTCTACGTGGACGCAGAGACGGAGCTCGGCGGCGCCCCGGCGCCGCCCGTGCTCGTGTGCCCGTTCGACAACCTCGTGTGGGACCGGCGGCTCCTCGAGCGCGTGTTCGGCTTCACGCACGTGCTCGAGGTCTACAAGCGCGAGCACGAGCGGCTCTACGGCTACTACGTGTTGCCGCTCCTCGCCGGCGACCGCTTCCTCGGCCGGGCCGACGTGAAGGCCGACCGCGCGAGCGGCACGCTCCAGATCCGGCACTTCACGCCGGAGCCGAAGGTGCGCGGCAACGTGACGGAGAAGCTCGAGCGTGCAGCGGCGCGTCTCGCGCGGACGATCGGGCTCAGCTTCGCGGTGTGACCGCCGCGGCCGCGTCCGGCGGCCGTCCCTCGGCTCGAGGCGCAGTCAGACGGACGAGTTGCGAGGCCAGCGCGATGAGAAGCACCAGCGTCGCGCCGGTGAAGCCGGCACTGACGCGATCGAGATCCGTCCCCGGCAGCGCGGCGAAGAGGACGACGAACGCCGACGCGGACGCGGCCCACCCGGCC
>DATDNT010000098.1:0-5899 GCA_036518135.1 Gaiellaceae bacterium
GATCGCGTCGATCAGCTCGGTCTGTCCGTTCGCGTCGACGCCGGCGAGGCCGACGATCTCCCCCGCGCGCACCTCGAACGACACGTCGCGGACCGCTTCGAGGCCGCGGTCGTCGATCACGCTCAGGTTCTCCACCTTCAGGAGCGGGTCGGTCGGATGGCCCGGCTTCTTGTCGACGCGCAGCAGCACCTCGCGGCCGACCATCATCCGCGCGAGTCCTTCCTCGGTCGCGCCGGCGCCGGCGATCGTGTCGACGACGAGGCCGCGGCGCAACGTCGTGATGCGGTCGGCGATCTCGATCACCTCGTTCAGCTTGTGCGAGATGAAGATGATCGACTTCCCCTGCGAGGTCAGCGAGCGGATGATCTCGAAGAGCTCCTTCGCCTCCTGGGGTGTCAGCACCGCGGTCGGCTCGTCGAGGATGAGGATCTCCGCGCCGCGGTACAGCGCCTTCAGGATCTCGACGCGCTGCTGCTGCCCGACGGTGATGCGGTCGATGCGCGCGTCGGGGTCGACGATCAGGCCGTAGCGCTCCGACAGCTCGCGCACGCGCTTGCGCGCCGCGTCGTAGTCGAGCAGCACGCCGCCGTGCTTCGGCTCGACGGCGAGGACGATGTTCTCCGCCACCGTCATCACCGGGATGAGCATGAAGTGCTGGTGGACCATGCCGATCCCGTGCTCGATCGCCGCCTTCGTGGAGCCGACCTCGATCTCCTTGCCGTTCAGCAGGATCTCGCCCTCGTCGGGCGTGTAGAGCCCGTAGAGGATGTTCATCAGCGTCGACTTGCCGGCGCCGTTCTCACCGAGGAGGGCGTGCACCTCGCCCTGCGTGAGGTCGAAGCTGACGTCGTCGTTCGCGAGGACGCCGGGGAACCGCTTCGTGATGTGGCGCAGCTCGAGGAGCGGGGCGTCGGCCATCGGGGGCGATCCTATCCGGCGGTCAGGAAGTCTTGCGCGGCGGCCCGCGCCTGCGCGGCGACGTCCGGCGGGACGAGCGGGTCGATCGTGCGGACGCCGATCGCGCCGGTCGTTGCACCGAACACGATGTCCTCCCCGCCGTGGCGGACACCCGCGAGCGCGTCGCGCACGACCGTCGCCGCGGCCGCGCTCGGCAGCTCGAAGTCGCCGAGCTCGAGCGCGGGCTGGTTCTGGTCGTGTGCCGCCGCCTCGGCGGCGAGCGCGCAGTTGCCGCCGTGCGCCATCACGAGGACGGCGCCGCGGTCGATCGCAGTCAGCGCCGCCTGCTTGCAGCGCGCCGGCACCGAACGCGACCACTGGTGCAGGACCTGCGCGTCGGGTGCGGTCGTCCGCACGCCGCGCGCGAACGCGGCTGCGAGCTGGCGCTCCTCCGGCCCGACCCAAGCGATCCGCGGCGCGCTCGTTCCCTGCGCCGCGGCGATCGTGCCGGCGACCGAGCCGGCGAGCTCAGCCGCGGCGCTCTCGTCCAGCACGAGCCCGACGAGGTTCGGCGCGCGCTCGCGCGCCGCGCTCCCGCCGACGTACGCGAAGCGCGACGCGGGATGCGCGTTCGCCGCAGCCGCGACGGCGGGCAGCGAGACGACGCGCGCGTCGGCGAGGACGAGCTCGTCGTGGGCGACCTGCGCGAGCGTGCCGCGGTCCGCGACGGCGCCCGGCACGTCCACCGCGAGCGGCCCGACGACACCGACGCGCAGCGCCGCCGGGGCCGCCCGCGGCGTCTTCTTCACCGTTGTGGCCGGGGCGGCATGGTGCGGTCCGCCGCACCCCGCGCACGCGAGGACGGCGAGAGCCGCCGCGAAGCTCCGACGCATGCCGGAAACGTAACGGGGCGGGCCGCTGGGCCCGCCCCGTCACCGAGCATCGAGCCGGCGGCGTGCTACTTCACCGTCGCCGGGATGCCGTGGACCTTGCCGGCCTTCAGGAGCGCGTACTGCTTCGCGACCGCGTTCTTGATCGCGGGCGAGACCTTCGAGCTCCACTTGCCGTAGCCGACGCCGTTGTCCTGCGCGCCGAACTTCGCGTTGAAGCCGCCCTTCAGGTGGCCGGCCTTCGCGTCCCTGATCGCCGAGTAGACGGCGACGTCGACCTTCTTCAGCGCGGACGTCATCACCCAGTTGCCGAGGTAGCCCTGGTCGGCGTCCACACCGATGCCGAACACGCCCTTCTCGTGCGCCGCGTCGAGGACGCCGAGGCCGCACTGGCCCGCGACCTGGAACTCGACGTCGGAGCCCTGGGCGATCTGGTTCAGCGCCTTCTCCTTGCACTTCGCCTGCTTGACGAAGTCCTGGGAGTAGTCGTTCAGCGTCTTGATGCCCGGATCGGCCTTCTTCGCGCCGAACTGGAAGCCGGCGATGTACCGGTCGACCGGCGGGATCTTCAGGCCGCCGACCGAGCCGACCGCCGTCGCGCCCTTCGACTTCGCGTACATGCCCGCGGCGTAGCCGACGAGGTACCCCGCCTCCTGCTCCTTGAACAGCAGGCCCTCCACGTTCTTCGGCTTGTGCTTCATCGACGTCACGTCGACGTCGACGATCGCGAACTTGTTGCTCTTGTAGGCCGTCGCGATCGCGTCCATCGCATCCGTCATCAGGAAGCCGACGCCGATCGTGATGCCGGCGCCCGACTGGACGCACGCCTTCAGGTTCGGGATGTAGTCGGCCGGGCTGTGCGACTGGATGACACGACCCTTGATGCCTGCCTTCTCGGCCGCCAGGAGACCGACGTAGGCGAGGTGGTTGAACGACTTGTCGTTCAGGCCGCCGATGTCGGTGACGAGGCACGCAGAGAACGTGGCCTTGTGTGCTGCCGACGCCGACGTGCCGCGAGCCGCGGCGGCGATCGACGCGATCAGCACCGTCACGACGGCGAGCGCCGTGAGCGTGAGCCAACGCTTCCTCACTTGGTGAACCCTCCTTGCTCAGATGTCCTTCTGGGGGGACTAGCGCGGCCTAGCGTATCCCGTCCCGGGGACGGCGACCAGCGGATTATCCGCTAATCGACCTGCGCCGGAGCCACCGTCCGCTCCAGGTCGTGCTCCGAGATGAGCACGCGGCGCGGCTTCGACCCCTCGTACGGCGAGATGATCCCGCGGCGCTCGAGCATGTCGATCAGGCGGCCGGCGCGCGTGTAGCCGACGCGGAGCCTCCGTTGCAGAAGCGACACGCTCGCGGTCTGGGCGGTGACGACGATCTCGATCGCCTTGTCGAGGAGCGGGTCCTCGTCGGGGTCGAACTCGCCGTCCTCGGAGTCGACGTCGTCGGCGAACACCTGCGGCGCCTCCAGGAACGTCTCGTCGACCTGCTGCTCGCGCTGCGTCCGCGTCTGCTCGACGATCATCGCGATCTCCTCCTCGGTCACGAACGCGCCCTGGACGCGCTGCAGCCGCGAGGTGCCGAGCGGCTTGAACAGCATGTCGCCCTGGCCGAGCAGGCTCTCGGCGCCGTTCGAGTCGAGGATCACGCGCGAGTCCGTCTGGCTCGAGACGGCGAAGGCGATCCGCGACGGGACGTTCGCCTTGATCATCCCGGTGATCACGTCGACGGACGGGCGCTGCGTCGCGAGCACGAGGTGGATGCCGACGGCGCGCGACTTCTGGGCGAGGCGGATGATCGAGTCCTCCACCTCCTGGGGGCTGACCATCATCAGGTCGGCGAGCTCGTCGATCACGACGAGCAGGTACGGCAGCTCCTCCTCCCCGCGCTTGCGGAACGCGCGGTTCGCCTCCGGCAGGTTGCGCGCGCGCACCTGCGACAGGCGCTCGTAGCGGCGCTCCATCTCGGTCACGACGTTCAGGAGGACGGCGCTCGCCTCCTTCGGGCTCGAGACGACGGGCGTCAGGAGGTGCGGGATCGACTCGTAGTAGTTGAGCTCGATTCGCTTCGGGTCGATCAGGATCAGCCGCGCCTCGTCCGGTGTCGCGCGCAGCAGGATCGAGGTCAGGATCGTGTTGATGCAGCCCGACTTGCCGGAGCCGGTGGTGCCGGCGATCAGGATGTGCGGCATCCGCGCGAGGTCGGCCCACACCGACGCGCCGGAGATGTCCTTGCCGAGCCACACGCTGAGCGGGCTCGACGTCGCGGGCAGGTCGTCGTAGATGTCGCCGAGCGTGACGAGGTTCGGGCTGAGGTTCGGGACCTCGACGCCGACCGCCTGCTTGCCGGGGATCGGCGCGAGGATGCGGATCTCCGTCGTCGCGAGCGCGTACGAGAGGTCGTCCTTCAGGTTCGCGACCTTCCCGACCTTCGTCCCCGGTGCGAGCTGCAGCTCGTAGCGCGTCACGCGCGGGCCCGCGATCTGGCCGACGACCGTCGCCTCGACGCCGAAATGCGCGAGACAGGTGACGAGCGCCTCGGCGACGCGCTGGCTCTGCTCGCCGTTCGGGCCGGCGCCGGGCTTCGACTTCTTGAGGAGCGCGCGGTCGGGCAGCTCGTACGCGCCGGCAGGCGCGGGCGGCGCCGTCGGGAAGAGCTGCTCCTGCGTGACCGGCTCGTCCGGCTCTTCCTCGTTGAAGAGGATCGGCGGCGGGCCGACCGACACGGAGTCCGTGACGAGGTCGGGGTAGTCCTGCTTGACGTCGACCGGCGGCTCGACCGCCGGAACGGTCTCAGACACCTTCCGGGGCCGCTCGCGGCGGACGCGCTTCTGGGCGTGGTGCACCACGTGCCCGGTCCGGCGCAGGAAGGCGCCGAGGCTCGTCCCCGTGAGGAAGAGGGCGCCCGCGATCGTGAGCAGGACGCCGAGGATCGTCGCTCCCGTCGTCCCGAGCGCGAGCGCGACGAGATCCTCGAGCCCGCGGCCGAGGAGGCCGCCGTGGCCCGAGCCGAGCGTGAGCATGAGGCCGAGGATCGTCACGGCGAGGCCGAGGCGGAACGGGCGCAGGTCGACGAGCGCGCTCCGCGCGACGATCAGGGCGCCGAGCGGCACGAGCACGAGCGGCGCGAGGTACGCGGCTGCGCCGATCCCGCCCTTCACGACGTGCGCAGCCGGGCCGCCGCTCAGGCCGAACCACAGGACTGCGGCGAGGAAGACGCCGAGCGCGTCGAGGCCGAGCCCGATGAGCTCGGGGTGGTGGTGGCTCCGAGTCTTCCGCTTCGCGGCCCCACGGCGCTTCTTCACGCGGCTGGGCGTCTTCGGGGACGTCTTGTGGGGCCGCTTGGTGGCCATGGGCGGGCACTTCGCTCTTTCGAGGCATGCTCCTCCCCGCGGTGTTGGCCGATGCCCCGCTCGTGCGGCTCGCTGGGGTTGCGGTGGCGGGTGTGCTCGCCCTTGCGGCGGGTGCGTCGGCGTTCATCCCGCTCGCCGTCCGCGCGCACCGCGCGGCGCTGCCGCCCCTGTTCGCGGGCACGACCTCGGTCTACGCGGTGCCGGTCGCAGGCGGCCGGCCGCGCGAGGTGCTCCGCCTGCACGGGCAGTGGGCGTTCCCGGTTGCGGCGCCCGACGGGAGCGCGCTCGTGCTCGAGCGCCCGTCGACGGCGTCGACCGGCGTCTGGCGCGTGCCGCTCGACGGGGCAGCGCCGACGAAGGTCGGCGAGCTCGCCCGGTTCACCGCGCCGGTCGTCGGCTCGTATCGCGCGATCGAGCGCGAGAGTCGGCCGGCCGCGGGCTGGCGCGTCGACCTCGTGATGAGGCACGCCGCCCGCGTCGTCTGGACGCGCCGGATGCCCTTCCCCGTCTCGCCCGTCTCTGCCTCGCCCGACGGAGCGACGGTCGCCGTCGCGCGCCTCGGCCGGCTCGAGCTGTGGCGTGCGGGAGGAGCACCGCGCGTCCTCGCCCGCGGCGGCGTCTACACGGCGCCGGCCTGGTCGTCCGACGGGCGGACGCTCGTGTACTTCGTCGGCGGGCGGCTCGTGCGGCAGCAGGTTCGCTCGGGAGCGCTGCGTGTCCTCGCCCGCGGGAGGTACTCGATGCCGGCGCTCTCGCG
>DATDNT010000099.1:0-21075 GCA_036518135.1 Gaiellaceae bacterium
CGTCCGCATCACGTGCTCGACCGACGCGCACTCCGTGCGCGGGCTGCAGAACATGCGACTCTCGGTCGCGACGGCGCGCCGCGGCCGCTGCACGCGGGCGGACGTGCTGAACACGCGGCCGCTCGCCGATTTTCTCTAGGCCGCAGGCGCGCGGTACTCGCGCACGTCGATCCAGTGCGTCCCCTGCAGGGCGTCGACGACGCGGTCGTCCGTGTGCTCGGGGTTGTAGACGTGTGCGTCGAGGTCGCAGCACAGCACGACCTCGTCCGGCGCGATCCCTTCGAGCTGCACGAAGGCGTCGACCGGCAGGTGCGCCTCGCCGAGCGTGAGGTGCCGGAACTGGAGCTCCGGGGCGATCTCCATCAGCTGCGGCCAGTCGGGACAGGTGGTGGCGCTCACGGGCGTGGAGTTGGCGCGGCGGGATCGATCTCCTGCAACGACCAGTCGCCGTCGAGGAGCACCGCTCCCGTCTCGTCGCCCGCGGGGAACACGAAGAAGCGCACGGCATCGTCCAGCGTGTGCAGCAGGTTCCCCGTCGCGGAGTCGACGAGCGCGAAGCGGAGGTGGAACTGGCCGTCCGCGAGCGGCAGCCGAGCGAGGCGGAAGCGCAGCTCGCGCGCGCCCGTGCCGCCGTTCCAGCCGAGCGGAGCGGTCTCCTGCGTAACGGTCCCGAGGACGACCCCTCCGTCGTCGCGCAGCTCGAGCGCGACCCGTGGTGCGGCGACCGGCGCATCGGCTTCGACGACGAGCCTCACCGTGACGGGCTCGCCGGCGGCGAACTGCGCACGCTCGTCGCCATCGGCGTCGACGAGGGCCGCCGACACGATGCGCGCGTCGCCGCTTCCCCACTCGCGCAGTCCCGCGCCGAGCTCGTCGGGGTTCGCGTCCGCCGACAGGAGCCGCCGGTACTCGGCGATCGCCTCGCGCGTCTCCCCGTCGAACGCCACCTCGCCCTGCCGCAGGAGGACCGCGCGGTCGCACAGCCGCTCGACCGCCTGCGCGTCGTGCGACACGAACAGGATCGTGCCGCCGCGGTTCTTGAACTCGGCGATCTTGCCGAAGCACTTTCGCTGGAACTGCTCGTCGCCGACGGCGAAGACCTCGTCGAGCAGCAGCACGTCGGACTGGATGTGCGCGGCGACCGAGAAGCCGAGCCGCATGAACATCCCCGACGAGTACGTGCGCACAGGCAGGTCGATGAACTTCTCCAGCTCGGCGAACGACACGATCTCGTCCATCACCTCGCGGACGCGCGCGCGCGACAGGCCGTGGATCGCGCCGTTGAGGTACACGTTCTCCCGGCCGGTGAAGTCGGGATGGAACCCGGCGCCGAGCTCGAGCAGCGACGCGATCCGGCCGCCGGCCTCGACACGCCCCGACGTCGGCTTGATGATCCCGGAGACGATCCGGAGGAGCGTCGACTTGCCTGAGCCGTTGCGGCCGACGAGACCGACGGCGTCGCCGGGCTCGACGGTCAGCGAGACGTCGTGCAGCGCCTGCACCTCGCGTGCTGCGAGGCGGCCGCGCGCGACGAACACGTCCTTCAGCGTGCGCTGCGCCTTCGGGTACACGCGGAACGTCCTCGAGACGCGATCGACGAGGATGCGGCCGCGCGTCACAGCGACTTCTCCATGTAGATCGCCGTGTCCAGATACCCGAGCGAGCGGTAGAGGGCGTGCGCGACGTCGTTGCCCCCGAACACGTTGAGCGCGATCTTCGGGATGCCGAGCCGGCGCGCCTCCTCCTCGGCGAACTCCATCGCCGCGCGGCCGAGGCCGCGGCCACGATGCGACTCGCCGATCTCGATGCCGTAGACGAAGAAGTTGCGGCCGAACTCGCCGGGGCGGTCGGCGAGCCAGAGAAAGCCGGCGGGTACGCCGTCGTCCTCGACCGTGTAGAGGTAGTGGTCCTTCGTCTCGACTCCGTCGGGCAGGAGCGCGAGGTGGTCGCGCTCCGATTTCGTCTTCGCGGCCTCGACAGAGATGCCGGCACGCACCATGTCCTCCGCGTAGGTACGGCGCGACCGCTCGAGGAACGCCTCGTACTCGTCGGGACGCATCGGCCGGACTTCAGACACGCGCCTCCACCCCCGTCTCCTGCACGAGCTCGGCGAGCCGCGTCACGGTCGACGCGTCCGTGCGCGGCAGCACGCCGTGGCCGAGGTTGAAGATGTGGCCGGCGCGGCCCCGCGCACGCTCGAGGATGTCGCGCGCCGCCGTCTCGATGCGCTCCCACGGCCCGAGCAGGAGCGCCGGGTCCAGGTTCCCCTGGACGCCCCGGTCGTCGCCGACGACCGCCCACCCGTCGTCGAGCGCGATGCGCCAGTCGAGACCGATCACGTCGCCGCCGGCGCGCGCCATCGCGCCGAGGAGCGTCGACGCCCCGGTGCCGAAGTGGATCGTCGGCACGTCGACCGCCGCGAGGATCTGCGCAGAGTAGGGCGCGACGAACTCGTCGTAGTCGCCGGGCGACAACGCTCCGACCCACGAGTCGAAGAGCTGCACGACGTCGACGCCCGCGCGAACCTGCGCGGCGACGTAGCCGGCGAAGCACGCCGCGAGCCGCTCCATCAGCGCGTGCCAGACCGCCGGCTCGGAGTACATCAGCGCCTTCACGGTCGCGAACTCGCGCGACGGCTTCCCCTCCACGAGGTAGCCGGCGACCGTGAACGGGCCGCCGCAGAACCCGACGACCGCACGTGCGCCGTCGAGCTCGCCGCGCACGATGCGGATCGCGTCGAGCAGAGGGGCGAACGCGTCGTCCGGATCCGGCACGCGCAGCGCCTCGACGTCGGCGAGCGTCCGCACGGGCGACGCGACGACCGGACCGACACCTTCGACGAGGTCGACGTCGAGCCCCATCCCGAGGACCGGCGTCATGATGTCCGCGAACATGACGGCTGCGTCGACGCCGTGGCGGCGCACCGGCTGCAGCGTCACCTCCGCGCACAGCTCCGGCGTGTGCGCGACCTCCCAGAACGAGTGGCGCTCGCGCACGGCGCGGTACTCCGGCAGCGACCTGCCGGCCTGCCGCATGAACCACACCGGGGTCCGCTCCACCGGCTCGCGGCGGGCGGCCCTGAGAAGGAGCGGGTCCATCACCCGGTTAGGCTAGCCCTCCGTGTCGATGGGACCGCTCGCCGTCCGTTATGGAGCGCCGCCCGCGCTCGCGCCGGAGGCGGGTGCGGTCGTCGTGGCGCGGCTCGAGCTCGAGAACGCGGGCTCGGTCCGTTGGCGCGACGAGATCTACGTGAGCTACCACTGGCTCGACGCGCGCGACAACCCGATCGTGTGGGACGGGATCCGGACGAGCGCCCCGCAGCTCGAGCCCGGAGGCCGCGCCGCGGTCGACGTTCGCGTCCGCGGCCCGATCCCGCCCGGTTCGTACCGCCTTGCGTTCGACATGGTCGCCGAGCACCGCGCATGGTTCTCGGCGCTCGGGAGCACGACGCTGTCGCTCGACGTCGACGTCGCTCCGCGGAGCGGCGAGCCGCACGCCGAGCTGCCGCCCGGCGTCGAGGCGACGGACGCCTGGCGGGAGCACGCGCGGCGCGCCCACGCCGACGGCTACGCCGTCGTCGCGGGATCGGTCGAGTGGGATCACGGTCGCCTCCACCGGCGGCCGCGCGCACTCGAGCCGTACAGGCCGGGCCCCGGTCGCGTCCCCGGGTTCGCGTCGCCGCTCCTCTGCCCGTCCGTTCTCCCCGGCGTCGAGCTCGAGCGGGTCGGCGACGTCGCGGGCCTGCCCGCGTATGCGGCCCCGCAGGACGAGCCGTGGATCTACGACGGCCGCGCGGTGCTCATAGCTCGACCGCGATCCGGTCGTCGACCGACCTGAAGACGAGCGCGCCGAGGAGCAGCGCGACTGCTGCGGCGACGACGAGGTAGACGACGTCCCACACGTGCGGGAGGCGCCCGGACCAGATCGCGTCGCGCAAGGCGAAGATCGGCGGCGCCACGGGGTTCACCCAGTGCAGCACGTCGAGCACCGTCTGGTGGCGCAGCGCGCGGTCGCCGAGAGTGCTCGAGCTCCACAGGATCGGGGTCACGAAGAACCACGGCAGGAGCGCGGCGGCGAGGACGTGCTCGACGTCGCGGAACAGCACGTTGAGGCACGCCGCGGCGAGGGCGAGCCCGGCGACCTCGGCGGCGAACAGAAGCGCGAGCGGGATCGCGAGCCAGACTTTCGCGCGGGCGTCCGGGACGAGCAGGAGGGACAGCACGACGAGCACCGCGATCATCACGGCGAACGTCACGGCCTGCGTCGCGACGATCGAGAACGCGACGAGCTGTCGCGGAAAGCGCACCTTCTTGACGAGCTCCGCGGAGTCGATGAGCGAGCGCGCCGCGGACTGCATCGACGTTGCGAAGAAGATCCAGCACGCGAGCCCCGCGAGCAGGTACAGCGGGTAGTGCGGCGTCTTCGACGGGAAGATCAGGCCGAAGACGAGCAGGTAGACCGCGAGCAGGACGAGTGGGTTGAGCAGCGACCACAGGACGCCCAGGAAGGACCCCTTGTACTTCGCCTGGAAGTCTCGGCGGAAGAGGTTCGAGAAGAGCTCGCGATAGCGGAGCAGGTCGGCGTAGACCGCCACGCGTCGTAGTCTAGGGAGGCTTCGTGCGGGCACACACAGCCCTAACACCGACGGAATACCCTCGAATCCCGTGAGCACGCTCGTGGCACTCGCGGCCTTCCCGACCGCGCTCGCGCTCGTCTGGACGCTCCTTCGAAGCCGCGTGTCGCACGGGCTCGGGCGCGTCCCCGAGGCGAGCCGGTGGCGCGCCGCGGCGACGCCGCTCGTCGGGGGCATCGCGATCTTCGCGGGGCTCAGCGTCGGCATCTGGGCGACGGTCGCCGCGGGGCCGCTGACGGCGACGGAGCAGCTCACCGGCATCTACGCCGGCGCGACGCTCCTCTTCGTCGCCGGCCTGCTCGACGACCTCTTCTCGCTCTCGCCGCTGCCGAAGCTGCTCGCGCAGATCACGGCCGCCGCGATCGTGCTCGCGACCGGGACGAACGTGCAGATCGTGCACGCGTGGTGGATCGCGATCCCGCTCGCCGTCGTCTGGCTCGTGGGAATGACGAACGCCTTCAACCTCCTCGACAACATGGACGGCCTCGCCGGAAGCCTCGCGGTGATCGCCGCCGGGTTCTTCGCGTGCGACGCGTGGCTGCAGCACGAGCCGCGGCTCGTCCTCGTCACGTCGGTCGCGCTCGGCGCCGCGATCCTCGGCTTCCTGCCGTTCAACCTTCGCCCCGGCAAGCGCGCGCTCGCCTGGATGGGCGACAGCGGCTCGCAGCTGATCGGGTTCACGCTCGCGTCGCTCGGGCTCGCATCGAGCTACACCGTCGCGTCGTCGACGGTCGCGACGCTCGTCCTGCCCGTCCTGATCCTCGCCGTGCCGATCCTCGACACGACACTCGTGACGATCGTCCGCCTGCTGGAGGGGCGTCCCGTCTCGCAGGGCGGGCGCGACCACAGCTCGCACCGGCTCGTCTCGCTCGGCGTGTCCGAGACCGGCGCGGTCGTGCTGCTGGCGCTCGTGTCCGCGGCGCTCGGCGCGACGAGCCTCGCGTACGAGGCGTTCGGGAACGGGCGTGCCGCCGCGATCGGCGTGCTGCTCACGTTCGCGCTGCTCGTCCAGTTCGGCAGCTTCCTCGCCGACGTCGGCCGCGACCGCCAGACCACGAAGAAGTGGGTGTACACGCGCCGGCTGCTCGAGGTCCTCGTGGACGGCGCGCTGATCGGCGCGTCGTTCCTGGCCGCGTACCTGCTGCGGTTCAACGGCGTCGGCACGCCGAACCAGCGGCACTTCTTCCTGCTGACGCTGCCGGTGCTCCTGCTCGCGCGCTATGTCGCGCTCCTGCTGCTCGGCATGTACGCCGGCGTGTGGCGCTACGCGAGCGCCCGCGACGCCGCGCGCGCCTTCACCGCCGTCGCCGTGTCGGAGGTCGTCGCGGTCGGCGTGCTGACGATCACGCAGGGACCCGTCGGGGACTTCTCGCGCAGCGTCTTCGTCATCGACGTCCTGATCTGCTCCGTCGCGATCGTGGCGGCCCGGTTCGGTGAGCGCGTGATCGTGCAACTCGTGGAGCTCGCGCGGCGCGACGACGTGCGCCGCGTCCTGATCGTCGGCGCGGGCCGCAGCGGCCGGAGCCTGCTGCGCGAGCTGCGCGAGACGCCGGGACAGCGCGTCGTCGGGTTCGTCGACGACGCGCCGTCGCTGCGCGGCCGCCGCCTGAACGGCGCCAAGGTCGTCTCCACGCTGATGGGCATCGACCAGGCGCTCGCGCGCCACCGGCCGGACATCGTCTTCGTGACGATCCCCAACGCGCCGCACGACGCGCTCGACCGCGTCGTCGCCGCTTGCGGGGCGCTCGAGATCGACTGCCGGTTCGTCCGCCGCGAGTCGGATCTCGACCCGAACGTCGTTCTCGCGCGCACGTGACGTCGCGCATCGACCGCCTGCTCGCGGCGTACCCGCTGCTGCTCGCGTACCTGGTGTTGCTGATCCTCTACGCGTGGCAGACGACGCGGCACCCGACGCCCTGGCTGTTCACCGACGAGCTCGAGTGGGCCATGCGATCACGCGGCGTCGCGCATCACGGCGTCGAGCAGATCGGCGGCCGTAGCGTCGGCTTCACCTCGCTGTACGCGTACTTCATCGCGCCCGCGTGGTGGGCGAACTCGACCTCGGCCGGCTACGCCGCGGCGAAGTATTTGAACGCGATCGTGATGACGGCGTCGCTGTTCCCGGCGTACGCGCTCGCACGGCTGTTCGTCCCCCGCCGGCCGGCGCTCGCCGTCGGCACGGCGACGGCTGCGATCCCCGCGGTCGCCTACACCGGGATGCTGATCCCCGAGCCCGCCGCCTACTTCTGGTCGACGCTGGCCCTGTGGCTCCTCGCGCGCGCGGCGCTCGCGCCGACGCGCCGCACGGTCGCGTGGGCGGCGGTCGTGGCGCTGCTCGCGCCCGCGGTGCGATCGGAGCTCGCCGTGCTGATCCTCGTCGCGCTGCTCACGGCCGCGATCGTCGCGCTCACCGGCGCGCGCGGCCGCGCCCTCGTGCGCGGCTGGACGCCGCGCGAGCGCGCCGGCGCGGTGCTCCTGCTCGTCGGCGCCGCCGTCTTCCTCGGCGCGTTCGGGAACCACCACTCGTACTCATGGGAGATCGGCACGCACTTCCACGACCGGATGCTGACCTACGGGCTCTGGGCCGTCGGCGCGTTCACGATCGGCTCGGGGATCCTGCCCGTCGTCGTCACGCTCGTGTGGCTCCTCGGGAGCCGCTTCCGCGACCTCGAAGAGCGGGCGCTCGCGGCGCTCCTCGTCTCGACGGTGTTCGCGTTCGGGATGTACACCGCCGTCAAGGCGTCGTACCTGTCGACGAACTTCGCGATCCGCGTCGAGGAGCGCAACTTCATCTACGTGGCGCCGGTCGTCTTCGTCGTCGTGGCGCGCTGGGCGCTACTCGGGCGGACGCGACTGCTGCCGCTCGCACTCGCGGCGGGCGCGACGTGGTACCTGCTCGACACGACGCCGTACCACAACACGGAGCACTTCTACTCCGACGCCCCCGGCCTGTCGGTCCTCCAGTGGCTGAACCAGAAGATCTACTTCACGACCACCGACGCGCGGCGGCTCGTGTTCGGGATCCTGATCGGAACGGTCGTGGCGATGCTCGTGCGCGAGGCGGTCGTGCGGCGGCGCACGGCGCGCTGGGCGGCGCTGCCGGCGGGGGCTCTGCTCGCGGTCGCGGTCGTCGGCTGGAACCTCTGGGGCGAGATTGCCGCCGCCTCCGCGTCGAACGAGTCTGCGCGTGCGATGCGCGCGGTGCTGCCGACGCCGCCGAGCTGGATCGACGACACGACGGGTCGCGCCGACACGATGTACTTCGGGCAGTCGATGTCGGGCTCGGAGACGTTCTGGTCGCTCGAGTTCTGGAACCAGTCGATCCACGAGGTGTGGTCGACGGACGCCACGGCGCCGCAGCCCGCGTTCGCGCGCACGCCGAACTTCCTCGACACGACCGGCGCCGTCGACCCGCAGCTGCCGTTCGCGTACGTCGTCGCCCAGCCCGGCATCGACCCCGTCGGCACGCTCGTCACGACGGTCGGCGGGCTGCGCCTCTTCAAGGTCGCGCATCCGATCCGCCTCCGCGACGGCTACGGGAACATCTCGACCGACGCCAACTGGATGTCGACCTCCGCGTTCTACTACCGCTTCTCCTCCGCGGGGACGAAGCCCGGCGTCGCGACGGTGACGCTGTCGCGCGCGGCGGCGTGCGGCGGTTTCGCGCCGTCGCACATCACCGTGAAGCTGTCGTCGATCCGCATCGACGAGAACGGACAGCCGTCGCCGGGCAAGGTGCTCGCGACGCGGCACGTCCTCCTGCGCTCGAATCCGTGCGAGACGAAGACCGTCCGGATCCCCGCACGCGCGCCGTACCGCATCGACCTGAGCGCCGTCGGCACGTTCCAGCCGTCGGAGTTCGACCAGCGCCAGCTCTCGGCGCAGGTCAGCTTCGGATTCGAAGCAGCGTCTCCGGGTGCTTCCGCACGAAGCGCGCGATCCCGCGCCAGTGCCAGAGCGTCCGGCGGGTGAGCAGCCGGTGGTCGGTGACCGCCTGGTGCTCGTGCTCGACGACGGCGCCGGGGACGTACCAGACCGACCACCCCGCCCTGCGCGCGCGGTAGCAGAGGTCGATGTCCTCGCCGTAGAGGAAGAAGCCCTCGTCGAAGCCGTCCAGTTCGTCGAGCGCCGCTCGGCGCAGCATCAGGAATCCGCCGAGCATCCAGTCCGCCTCGACGGGCTCCGTCGGCCGCTCGTCGAGGTGGTAGTGGCGGCGCTGCAGCTTGTACGGGTCGAATGCGAGCCGAAGCGGCGTGCGGCGGACGAGCGTCCCGGCGACCGTCGGGAACCGCCGGCGCGACGGTTGCAGCGTCCCGTCGGGGTACACCATCGCGGGCCCCGCGATCGCCGCGCGCGGCCGCTCCTCCATGAAGCGCTGCAGCTCGGCGATCGCGCCCGGGCGCGGGATCGCGTCGGGGTTGACGGAGCACACGAGCTCGGCGGTGGTCGCTGCAACCCCGCGATTCACGTTGGCGCCGAACCCGAGCGGCGCCTCGTTCGCGATCACCGTCACGCCGTCGGGCGGCAGACCGATGCTCCCGGGGATGTTCGCGACGACGACGAGCTCGTCGACCTGAGGCGCGAGCTCCGGCAACAGGCGATCGACGTCCGCGGCGTCCCCGTGCGAGACGACGACCGCAGCGACCCTCACGCGAGCAGCTCCTCGTAGACGGCGAGCGTCGCGCGCGCCGCCGCGGCCCACGAGAACGACCGCGCGCGCTCGACGCCGGCCGCGGCGTACCGCGCGCGCTCGGCGAGCGCGCGGCGGACGGAGGCACCGAGCTCGTCGCGCGGCGCGTACAGCGCCGCGTCGCCTGCCACCTCGCGGACCGCTGCGTCGTCCGTCGCGACGACCGGCGTCCCGCTCGCCATCGCCTCGACCACCGGCAGGCCGAATCCCTCGTAGCGCGACGGGAACACGAGCGCCTCGGCGTCGCGGTAGAGCCGCGCAAGCTCCTCGCCGTCGACCCACCCGCGGAGCAGCGCCCCTCCGTCGCGCAGCGCGCGGGCGAGCTGCGGCTCGCGCTCGGGCCCGACGACGACGAGCGGCAGCCCAACGTCCCGCGCCGCGGCGAGCGCGGCGAGCGGGTCCTTCCTCTGCTGGATCGCTCCCACGTACAGCAGGTAACCGCCGCCGCCGGTGCCCGGCGCGAACCGCTCGTCGACGCCGTTCGGCGTGACGACGATCTTCTCCGACGGCACGCCGTAGAGCTCCTCGAGGTCACGACGCGTCCGCTCGGAGACCGTGAAGACGCGGAGCGCGCGGTGCACGGAGCGCGGTACGAGCGTCTTGAAGATCGCGCGGTCGAGCGCTCCCATCAGCGACGGATCGCGCTCGAACGACAGATCGTGCACCGTGACGACACCGGGGCCACGGTGGAGCGGCGGCAGCACGTGCTGGAAGTGCACGAGATCCGGGCGGATGCGGCGCAGCGCGAGCGGCACGGTCGCCGCCATGCGCACCTCCTGCAGGCGCGCGTCGAGGCGGTACGGCTCGATCCCGTCGGGCACGAGATCGGGTCGGCGCGTCAGCGCGACGATGCGGACGCCGCCGAGCCGGCCGAGCTCGCGCAGCAGGTTCGCGACATGCGTCTCGTCCCCCGTCCGCCGCCGGCCGAGGACGTCGGCGTCGAACGCGACCGTCTTCACGCTGCCGCCCGCCGATAGCACTCGACGGCGGCCGCCGCGGTCGCTTCCCACGAGAACCGCTGTGCCTGCTCGAGCCCCGCCGCGCGCAGCTCCGCGCGGCGTCCGAGCGCACGCTCGATCCCTGCGGCGATCGACTCGACCTCCGTCGGCTCGACGAGCTCGGCCGCACCGTCCGCCACCTCCTCCATCGCGCTGCCCGCACTGGTGACGACGGGCGTGCCGCAGAGCATCGCCTCGAGCACCGGGATGCCGAATCCTTCCCACAGCGACGGGTACGCAAGGCAGAGCGCGCCGCGGAGCTGCGCCGCGAGCTCCTCGTCGGACGGTCGCCCGAGCCAGCGGACGTGCGGCGCCTCCACCTCGACGCCGCCCCACCCGCGCGCGCCGGCGACGCGCAGCTCCACGTCGAGCCTCTTCGTCGCCTCGATCAGCCGCGCCAGGTTCTTGCGCGGCTCGAGCGTGCCGACGGCGAGCACGTAGTCGCCGTCGGCGGCGGCACCGTCCGGCGTGAAAACGGACGCGTCGGCGGCGTTGTACGCCACGTCGATGCGGTCGAGCGGGACGCCGGCGACCTCGGCGACGTCGTGCTTCGTGAACTCCGAGACCGCGAGCACCCGTGTCGCGGACCGCAGCACCGTTCGCAGCAGCGTTCTTGCGTACAGCCTCGTCCACGCGGTGAAGAGCTCGGGGAACCGGATCGCGGCGAGGTCGTGCACCGTCACGACGACGGGCCGCGGCGCGCGCAGCGGCGCGCGGAAGATCGTGCAGTGGAGGACGTCGAGTCGACGCGCCTGAACGGGCAGCAGGAGCGGGTACCACGCGACGTCCCGGAGCGCGGCCGTCGCGCGGCCGCGGCCGCCCCACGTGAGCTCGCGCACGCGCACGTCGTCGCGCCTGCGTAGCCCCGACAGGAGCCCGCGCACGTAGCGCGCGGTGCCCGCGTTGTCGAGCAGGAGTGGCGCGGTGTCGACGCCGACGTTCACGACGCCGCCGCCTGCCACGCCGCCAGCATCGTCTCGCCGACGCGGCGCCACGTGAACCGCGCCGCGTGCTCGAGCCCGCGCGGCACGAGCTCGTCGCGACGCTCGTGTGCCTCGGCGAGCGCCTCGGCCCACGCGCGGGGGTCGTCCGGGTCGGCGCGCAGCGCGGCGTCGCCCGCGGCCTCGTCCATCGACGGGTGGGACGACGCGACCACCGGGACGCCGCTCGCCATCGCCTCGACGATCGGGATGCCGAAGCCTTCGAATCGCGACGGATACGCGACGACGGCGGCGCCGCGGTAGAGCGCCGCGAGCTCGTCGTCCGTCGGCCGTCCGAGCCGCACGATCCCCGGCGCGTCGAGCGACGGCTGCTCGCCCCAGCCGCGAGCGCCCGCGATCCCGAGGAGGAAGCGTCCGTCGAGGACGCGGTGGGCCTCGACGAGCACCTGGAGGTTCTTGCGCGGCTCCAGCGTGGCGACCGTCAGCACGTAGTCGCCGCCGAGATCGGCGCGGCCGCCGTGCGGCCCGAACGCCGCGCCGACGGCGGGCGGCGCGACGTGCACCCGCCCCGCGTCGACGCCGAGTGTCGCGACGACGTCGCGGCCGGTGAACCCCGAGTTGACGAAGATCGTCTGGCAGCTCGTCGCGTCCCGGTACTTCCGCGTGTGCATCGAGTACGTCCGCGGCGTCACCCAGTCGCGGTGGTGGAGCGGCACGAGGTCGTGGATCATCGTCGAGCGCACGCCCGCACGCTGCGGCGGGAACATCCAATCCGTGTAGTGGAGGACGTCGACGTCGCCGAGGAAGCGCTCGACGGGCGGCCATCCCGCGAGGCTCCACAGCTGGCGCCAGTGATGGGCGAACGGCAGGAACCGCAGCTTGAGCGCCACGGGCAGATCGCCGACGAGGAGCGGGATGCGCCACTTGCCCTCCGGGCTCGTCGGCGCGAACGCGACGATCTCGTTCGCCGGCGCCGCGACCTTCGCGAGGCCGGCGAGCGAGCCGCGGATGTAGTTGCCGATCCCGGTCGGCTCGTGCGACAGCGGGCTGACGTCGAACGCGATCCTCACGAGACCGCGAGCACCCGGATGCCGAGGTGGCGCCGGTCCTGCGGGCCGGGGACGCGCGTGTGCGGGACGTGCAGCGTGACGTCGCAGACGTCGCCGCGCGGCCGCAGGCGCGCGCGCAGCGTCGCCTCGGCGTCCGGCGGCACGCGCACCGACGCGACGGGGCGGCCCGCGACGAGCGCCTGCACGAGCTGCGGGCGGCGGAACAGGTGCGCGTCGCTCCCGAGCGTGACGGCGAGCGTCCCGCCGCGGCAGGCGAAGCGACGGAAGCGCGCAGTCCGCTCCATCCACTGGTCGGGGAACACTCCGGTGACCAGGTTCGCGGCGCGCAGCGGGCCGTCGACGCGCATCAGCACGAGCCCCTTCTTCTCGTCCGCGCCGATCCTGCGGCCGACGAGCGGCGCGCTCGTGTCGGTGAGCGCGTCGGCGACGTCGACGCGCTTGCCGCCCGCGAGGTAGTAGCCGCGCGCGCGGTCGAGCGTGAGCGCGGTCTCGGCGAGCCCGCCGGGGACCGCGCCGTTGATCGTGTAGACGGCGCCGACGTCGCGGTTGAAGAACTCGTTCTCGTTCACCGTCAGCCGGTCGGTGCTCCCGGACCAGACGACGGCGACGCGTGTCGGGTCGCCCGTGCCGACGATCGCCGTGATCCAGTCGCGGTCCGGCTTCGTGATCCCCTGGAACACGGCCCCGATCGAGGCGCGCTGGGTCCTGCTGTCGACCGGCTGCACCGCGAGCGCCGACACGCCGAGCGCGAGCAGCGGCAGGACGAGCGCGAGCCGCCGCGGCAGCGTCAGCGCGAGCGCGACGGCGACGACCGAAGCCGCCGCGACGATCCACCGCAGCCACTCGACGTGGAGCGAGAACCACTCCGCGAGCGACCAGAGCATGAGGACGCCGAAGGTGTCGGACGTCGCCGACGTGTCGACGAAGCGGTCGTAGGGGATCGCACCGGCGAGGACGACGACGGCCGCGGCAGCCGCGAGCGCCGGCACGCGCGGCCGCGGCAGCCCGCGCTCGATCCACAGCACGAGGCACAGGTAGAGGAGCGGCGCGACGTAGAAGAGGTTCCGCTCCTCGATACGGCCGCTCTGCTTCGAGGCGAACGCGGCGACCTCGACGCCGAGCCACAGGACGAGCGAGACCGTCACCGCGACGACCGTGCGCTCGCGCGATGGGAGGGCGCCGCCGCGCACGCAGAGGAGGACGAGCGCGAGCACCGGCACGAAGGCGACGTACAGGTCGAGCTCGGCGAGGTGCCACAGCAGCCAGTGCAGAACGGTTCCGGCGTCGTAGGACGAGTTGGTCGCGACCGCGTAGGCGCCGAACAGCGACTGGATGCTCTTGCCGCGCGCGAGCTCGGCGGCGACCGCGAGGAGCGCCGCGCCGGCGACGATCGCGTACAGCCAACGGTGGGCGAGCAGCTCACGCGGCCTACGCGCGAAGGCGGCGAGGACGAGCGGCGCGGTCAGCGCCGCTGCGAGGACGGCGACCGCCTGCGCCCGCGTCTCGTATGCCAGCACGAGCACCGCGAGGAACACGACGACGCGCGCGACGGTCGGACGGTCGAGCGCAGCGACGAGCGCGAGCGCGCACAGCAGGAAGATCGGGTAGAACGCGTTCTCCGTCATCACCGTGCCGGCGTAGAACGTCGACGGGACGGCAACCGTGAGCACGGCGACGACGAGCGCACCCGACTGCGAGACGACACGGCGCGCGAGCAGGTACGCCGGCACCGCCGCGAACGACATCAGCAGCGCGTTGATCAGCTTGATCCCCGTGTACACGGTCGGGATCTGCCGGAAGAGCGCGTACGCGGGACTGATGAGGATCGGGTAGACGAAGCCGTAGCCCGTCGTCGGCTGCTCGCGAACCGCGAAGTGGCCCGTCGCCGCGAAGCTCTTCGCGAGCTCCGAGTAGACGATCTCGTCGATCATGATCCACGGCCCGACCATGTGGCGCGCGAACGCGAACCGCACCGCGAAGGACACGAGCACGAGCGCCGCGAGCCACACCCACCCGGGGGCGGCCGCGAGGCGGCTACGCACCGATCCCGACCTCGCGCAGCCGCTCGGCGAGCAACGAGACGTCGGTGATGCCCGCCTCCGCCGCCGCCTCCGCGACTCGCCGGATGACGGCGTCGTCGACGGCCTCGCCGCCGGCCGCGACCTCGAGCGCGGCCGCATATGCGTCCGCAACGGTGCCGAGGTCGTGCTCGGCGGCGACGTACGTGCGCGCGTTCGCGCCGAGGGCGCCGCCGTGGTCGGCGGCGACGCCGAGCGCAGCGGCGAGGACGTCGACCTCGACCTCGTCCACCGGCACCTTCAGCACCGCGTCGTCCGGCAGCTCCGAGAACCAGCCGACGTCCGAGACGACGAGCGGCTTCCCGAGCGTCAGCGCGCGGATCACCGAGCCGGAGGTCTCGCCCATCGTCGGATAGCGGAGGTTGACGAGGACGTCGCACGCCGCCATCAGCGACCACATTCGCTCCTCCGGGACGTAGTCCATGCGCTGCACGCCCTCCGTCAGCCCGAGCCGCTCGAGCCGGCGCTCGACGTCGAAGCGCTCGCCGGCGGCGCCGACGAGGAGCAGCCGCGCGCCGGGCCGCTCGCGGCGCAGCCGTGCGAACGCCTCGAGGAGCTCCGGGATCCGCTTGTTCATGTTCAGGAACCCGAAGCACCCGATGAGCGGGTCGCCCGAGACGTCGGCGGCAGGCGCGACGTCCTGCATCGGCCACGCCGGGTGCGAGATGCGCCACAGGCGCCCCGTGTAGCCGGCCTCGCGCGCCCGCCGGCCCGTGTAGGCGGAGTGGACGATCAGCCCGCGCGCGTGGTCGAGGACGACGCCCGAGAGCGGGAAGCGCTCCGGCTGCGTCTCCCACAGCAGGGGCAGCAGGTTGTCGAGGACGCCGAGGCCGAGGAGACGCCCGGCGACGCCGAGCTCTCGCTCCATTGCGTCGAGGTAGCCGCGTCCGTCGCCGCGCCCGATCGTCACGCCGGCCATCAGGTGGTGCAGCACGTACTCGTGGAGGACGACCACGCCCGGGCGCTTCATCAGCGCGTCGTGGATCCAGCCGTGCGCGTCCGGGTCGTTGCCGAGGTGGTACAGCGCGATGTCGGCCGACGGCGCCCGCTTCCCGGGCTCCGCGACGACGACGTCGACGCGTTCGCGCAGCGCTGGGAGGAGGAGCGTCGAGTAGTCGGCGATCCCGGACCGCGACGGGGGCAGCGGCGAGTAGTACGCGACCTTCATGCGAGCAAGCGGTCGATGCACGCGTCCCAGGTCACGCGCTGCGCGATCGCCTTGCCGGCTGCGCCCATGCGCTCCGCGGCGCCCTCGTCGAGCGACGACAGCGCCCGCGCGATTTCACCGGGGTCGGGCGCGACGACCACACCGGTGGCACCGTCCTCGACGACCTCGAGCGGTCCGCCCGCGTCCGTGGTCGTGACGACGGGCTTGCCCGACAGGAACGCCTCGTACGGAACCATCCCGAAGTCCTCGTCGACGGGCGCGTAGAAGACGGCGCGGCTCCGCGCGTACAGGTCGGCGAGCGTCTCGTCGTCGACACGGCCTGCGAACGTGATGCGGCCGTCGAGCCCCGATGCGAGCTGCTCGAGCCGCTCCCGGTCCGGCCCCTCGCCCGCGATCACGACGCGCAGCGACGGCTCGCGCGTCGCCGCCTCGACGAGCAGGTCGTTCCGCTTCGCGCGATCGAGCCGCCCGACGGTGAAGACGTAGCCCTCGGACGCGCCGTCGCGGTACGGCAGCGCCTGCGGAGGGTGCGGCAGCACCTCGGCGTCGATGCCGTTGAACCGCTGCAGGCGGTCGGCGACGTTGCGCGACGTCGCGAACACGTGGCGCGCCTCGCCGAGCGCGACCGCGTCGAGCCGCTCGACCGCGCGGCGCGTCGCGCGATCCTCGGCGCTCTCGGAGAACTGCCCGAGATCGGTGCGGTCGTAGTCGTAGGCCTGCCGGAACTGGTGCAGCACCCAGGCGACCTTGTTCGGGTGGCGGACGCAGTACGCCGGGAACTTCGTCGCGATCACGCGGTCGATCGGACGACCGTCGGCTTCGGTCAGGTCGACGAGGCGCCACAGGAAGGCCTGGTCGAGGACGCGCGTCCCCGGGTACCACTTGAACGGGACGGTGACGAGGTCGGCGTCGTGCCCGCGATTCCGCAGCGCCGCGACGAGATCCTCCGCCATCAGCTCGGCCCCGCCGCGGACGAACGGCACCTGCGGCGCCGCGACGACCACCCTCATCGGCGTTCGAGCTTCTGGATCCGCTCGTCGAGGTCGTCGATCAGCTTCAGCATCGCGTCGTTGAACGCGCGCTGGTCCGCGAACGCCGGCTCGACGTACCACCGCATCAGCCTCCGCAGCACCGACTTCACCGGGCCGCCCTTGCCGACGATCGGCCGCTCCGCCGAGATCGGCCACAGGCGCTCGGCCTGGTCGCGGACCGACAGGCGCACCTGCGCCGGCGGCACGCCGTCGCCGCGCGGGCCCGCCGCGTGGAGCTCCTCCTTCAGGCGCGCGAAGAGCGCGGCGACATCCGTCGGCTCGTCGGCCATCGTGCGGAGTGTAAAGAGCGGCCATTACGGCCCTGTTAGCGGAACGAACGCACGTCCGTCCCCGTCCCACGACCGTGAGCGCTCCGCGGCTGGACGACCTCTTCTCCGGCGGACGGGCGCTCGACGTGACGTGCGGCGATGAGCGCGGGCCGGGCGCCGCTGCGCCCGGCCCGCGAGCCGTCAGTGGAGAACGGTCGAGCAGTACTGCGCGTACGGGCCTGCCGGACTGACGCAGTTCTTCTGCTGCTGGAACTGCAGCGCCTGGCCGAAGTCCTTCGTCGTCCCGGGATAGTCGGCGCCGTAGGTGAACGCGTTGTCGGCGCCGTTCCACGCGTACCACGGGTACGAGCAGAACGAGGTGCCGTACGCCGAGCAGTACTGGTTCACCTCCGCCTCGCCGCCGTAGTCGCTGACGACGGACCAGTTCTGCGCGCTGCCGCCGTCGCCGAACGTGACGCCCTTGATCTGCAGCGGCTTGAACTGCAGCCACGACGGGGCGTCGTACGAGTAGCAGGGAGGCTTCGTCGCGCTGCCCGGAAGGCAGAACTGCCCGGCCGGCGTCGTGTAGTCGCCGGTGTGGCCGATCTCCCACACGAGCGCATTCGGTGCGTCGTTGACGAGGCCCCACCCGAGCGCGTTGCCGAGCTTCTGCGTGTCGAACGCGGGCATCAGCGGCCCGTCCTGCTTGCTGTTCAGGACGATCGTCCCTGAGTGCCCCGTCGTCACGTCGGTGACGGTGATGTGCATCCCGTCGGCCGCGCGCGTGACGTACTGGTGGTCGGTGATCGTGTCGCCCGCATGCATCAGCAGCGGCCCGCCGGTCGCCGAGTCGATGAGCATCGCGTTGAACGCCGCCGACTCCGCGGCGCCGTGCGGCGACACCTCCCACACCGGCGAGCAGACGGTGTAGACGTTCGCCGCGTACGAGACGTCGTAGCCGCCGCCGGCCGTGCAGTTCGTCGTGATGCTGTTCGGATAGAACTGCAGCTCGAGGAACGCCTGGCCGAACAGGCTGTTCGGATCGGTGACCGTTCCGCCGATCCAGAACGTCGGGCCGACGGCATCGACCTGCGTCGCGCCGTTTGTGGGCAGGACGATCGTCCACGTCAGGTCGCGCGCCGATCCCGCCTTGTTCGAGAGCGGGTCGATCTCCGGCTCGTCGTGGCCGGTGCAGCTCGACGTGTACCAGACGAACTCCTGCGGATGGTGGCCGATGCAGAGCGACTGCCCCGCGCCGCCGGCACGCGCGCCCGAGACCGCAGTGCCGACGACGAGCGCGGCCGCTGCAGCGGCCGCCACGACAAACCTGAGACTCATGAGCACCCCCTGAGGTTCAGACCCTCGCCTGCGCCGAGCGGAGCATCTCGCGCCCGGAGGCGCGGATCAACCCTCCGCCCAGACCCTCGCGAGCTCGACGACCGTCGCCGCGGCGAGCCCCATGTCGCGCACGCAGACCCACTCGCGCTCGCTGTGTGCGAGCTGCCCGCCCGTGAAGACGTTCGGCGTCGGCAGCCCCTTCTCCGTCAGCGCGGAGCCGTCGGTGCCGCCGCGGATCGATGTCCGGCGCGGCTCGATCCCGACGCGCCGGATCGCCTCTTCCGCCCGCGCGACGATCTCCGGCTGCTGCGCGAGGCGGTCGCGCATGTTGCGGTACTGGACGCGCGACGTCACCTCGATCCGGGCGCGCGGCTCCTCGGCGGCGACGTCGTCGGCCAGCGAGCGCAGGAACCCGACGTGCTGCTCGAGCTGCTCGTCCTCGTAGTCGCGGACGATGAACCGGAGCTCGGCCGCGTTCGCGTCGGCGCGGAGCACCGTCGGGTGGACGAAGCCTTCGCGCCCCTCCGTCGTCTCAGGCGAGAACGAGTCGCGCGGCAGCCGCTCGACGAGACGCGCCGCGAGCTTGATCGCGTTCACGAGCGCGCCCTTCGCCGTGCCGGCGTGGCTCGCGCGCCCGCGGATGCGGATTCGCACTTCAGCGGCGGAAAAGGTCTCCGACTGGATCTCGCCGGCCGTCGACCCGTCGAGCGTGTACGCGGCGACCGCGCCGAAGCGCTCGATGTCGAAGTGATCGGTGCCGTGGCCGATCTCCTCGTCGGGGTTGAAGCCGATCCGCAGCGGCCCGTGGGGTACCTCCGGGTGCGCGACGAGGTAGGCGACGGCGGCCATGATCTCCGCGCAGCCCGCCTTGTCGTCGGCGCCGAGGAGCGTCGACCCGTCGGTGACGATCAGGTCGTGGCCCACGTGACGCGCGAGCTCCTCCGAATCCTCCGGTCGGATCGCCTGGCCCGCGCCGAGCTCGATCGGGCTGCCGTCGTACCGGACGCGCCGCGGGCGCACGTTCGCCCCCGAGACCTCGGGCGACGTGTCGACGTGTGCGAGCAGCCCGATCGCGGGCACGTCGTGCTGCACCGTCGACGGGACGGTCGCGAAGACGTAGCCGTGCTCGTCGAGGTGGACGTCGAGCCCGAGCCCCGCGAGCTCGTCGCGCAGGAGCCGGAGCAGGTCGAGCTGCTTCTCGGTCGACGGGTACGCGGTCGAGTCCGGGTCGGACTGCGTATCGACCTGCACGTAGCGGACGAACCGCCCGGCCGCCGCCTCCGCGAGCTCGTCGATCACGCCGTGACCGCCTTCGCGACCGCGCGCGACGTCCCGAGGGCCGCGACGCCGGCCGCCGCGAGCACGAGCCCGCCGGCGAACGCGACGGGCTGCGGCGGGGTGTTGTGGGCAAGCGCCGGCGCGAGCATCGCGGGAAGCATCATCTCCAACCCGAACGCGACGGGGATGGCACGTGTCGCGGGCCACGTCTGGAGCGAGGTCATCTCGGCGAGGAGCGCACCCCAGCTCGCCGCCGCAACGGCGACGCCCCAGGCGACGACGGCGAGCCACCGGCGGTCGGCGAAGGCGACGTCGAGGAGCGCCGTCGCGAGCGCGACGACCGCCCAGCCGACGCCGGCCGAGACGCTCGTCGCGAGACCGCCGGCACCCCCTGCCCGCCGCAGGACGAACGGGAGCGGCGCCATCACGACGACCGCGACCCCGACCGCCCAGGTGCCGCCGGTCGTGAACGAGCCGGTCTCCGACGGCGCGGCCCAGCCCTCGATCCCGACGGCCGCTGCGATCGCGACTGCGCCGGCGATCTCGCGCGCACCGACGTGCTCGTGCAGCACCGACGCGCCGAGCGCGAGCAGGACGACGAGACCGGCGCCGAGCGCCGGCTGGACGAGCGACACCGACCCGAGCGCGAGCGCTGCGGCCTGCAGGGGCCACGCCACGAGCCCTGCGGCCGTCCCCGCGAGCCACAGCGGCCGGCGTACGAGCCGCGCGATCAGCGAGGCACGCAACGCGGTGTCGCTCGGCGCGCGGCGCGCCTCGAGCGCCTGCAGCGACGTCGAGAGCGCGTACATCGACGCCGCCACGGAGGCGAGGGCAACGGCGGCGACGGTCCGCATAGGGTGAGACTATGGTCGCGATCCCCCTGTTGACGCTCGTACCGGGCGAGCTCGGCGGGAGCGAGACCTACGTCCGCGAGCTCCTGCGGTCGCTCGCGCGGGTGGGCGCGCACGACCTCCGCGTCGTGTTGCCGCCGGCGGCACCGGACGCGGCGGAGGGCCTGCCGTCCGTCGTCGCCCCGGAGTACCGCGAGGCGCACACGATCCGCGAGCGCCTCCTGGCGATGACGCTCGGCGCCGCGCGACCCGAGGCGCTCCGCCGCCACCTCGGCGGCGCAGACGTCGTGCACTTCCCGCTCACGATCGACATCCCGCGGACGAAGCTGCCGACGGTCGTGACGCTGCACGACGTCCAGCACCTCGAGCTGCCGTTCATGTTCTCGCGGGCGGAGCGGATGTTCAGGAGCGTCTTCTGGCACGGCGCGGTGCGACGCGCCGACCGCGTGATCGTGATGAGCGAGTTCGTCGCGGGGACGGCGGTGCGCCGCCTCGGCGTGCCGCGCGAGAAGCTGCGCGTCGTGCCGCTCGGCGTCGACCACGAGCGGCTGCGGCCGGCGGCTGCGCCGCGTGAGCCGTTCGTGCTCTACCCGGCGAAGCGGTGGCGCCACAAGAACCACGACCGGCTGCTCGAGGCGTTCGCGCTCCTGCGCGCGGAGCGGCCCGAGCTCCGCCTGGTGCTCACGGGCGGCGGCGACTTCCCCGAGGCGCCGGAGGGCGTCGACGTGCG